>NZ_JBBOZQ010000001.1:2400000-2717768 GCF_038008685.1 Lysinibacillus sp. FSL W8-0992 | reverse complement strand
TCGCTTCAATTTCTGCGCGTTTTGCTTCTAAAAATGGTGGCAGATCCAGTTCATTCCCCAAATCCTCAATAGCGGAATCTACTGTAAATCCAGGTCCATCTGTCGCCAATTCAAACAGAATGCCATTGCGATCTCTAAAATACAGACTTTGGAAGTAATAACGATCGACAACACCTGAGCTGTCTAAACCACGCGCTTTAATTAATTCATCCCATTTTTGAAGTTCTTCTACCGTCGCTACACGTAATGCAAGGTGATGAATACTGCCTCGACCGGGCTTTTCACTCGGTCCCTCCAATTCCTTGACGATGACTTCTCCAAACGTTTCACCAGCAATTGATTGAAGTCGTACTTCTTTGTCATCTTCAGTGACCACTGTATAGTCAAAAAGTTCTTGTAATACATTCACTGTACGCTGTAAATAACGAACCGTAATTTCAACGGTGCCCATGCCTAAAATACGATGCTCTGCTGCAATATCGATACCATCCCATACTTGCCATTCGGCTGGTGTCGGCTGTCCATCATGATTTATAAGCACCATGCGCAGACCTTCATGATCCTCAAAAAATAAAGCATCTTTGCCCGCATATGTCGCTATGTCGCTATGTTCCACTTGTAAAAGCTCAAAACGCTTTTTCCAATATAATAAACTATCATAGCTTTGTACTAATAAGCCTATTCGCGTAATCGCATTTGTTCCACGTACTGTTCGTCCTGCTACAGGCATTTCAAAAAATGTTAATTCTGTTCCCGCTGCTCCTGTACGATCGCCATAAAATAAATGGTACATGGAAGGTGAATCTTGATTAACTGTTTTTTTCACTCGACGTAAACCAAGGATTTTTGTATAAAACTCATTATTACGTTTACCATTTTTTGTTAACATCGAAATATGATGATGTCCGCTTAATTTATTCATGTAGAGTCCTCCTGATTTTCACTTGACTAAGCAAGTGATGTTGTAAAAAAAATCACGCCTAAGGTAATTTTTTTTCTCGGCTATGCTTTTCTAGTTTTGACATAAGTGTATATAAAGATTTCATTTCTTCCTCTGATAAAACTTCTTCAAAAAATGAGGATTGAAAGTGAAGCTGACTAGGTGTAGCCGCATCAATCAAATGCTCACCTTTGACAGTTAGAGATATTGTTTTTGTTTTCCAGTTTTGCTTACGCTCAATTAGTCCTTCTTTTTCAAGACGGGCAAGCATTCGTGAGATACCACCTTGCGTTACTGTAACTTTTTCCGCTAGCTGTGACTGTGTTAACGGTGCGTATGTTTTAATTTGAATTAGTACATCAAACTGTGCAGTTGTTAAGTTAAAACGTTTTAAAAATTCATTCGATAGCTGATTACTTTGATTCGTAAAGCGCATCATTCGTAGCCATGTTAGCGAGCCTAGTGTATGTTTTTCCATCACTTTGCCCTCCCTTCCTCGAACTGTATCATCACTTTACCACGCAAGTGACAAAGTTGCAAGGAAAATATCTCGAATTTGAGATATTGTGAATAGAGCCTATTTTACGCTATAATATCCCATCTGAAGTAATTGGGTGTAAGCTTCCATTAAAAGCAAAAGAAATTCTTCCGGTTTCTTCTGATATAACCATGATTAAAGCATCACTGAGCTCACTTAAGCCTATCGCAGCTCGATGTCTCGTTCCGAGTTTTTTATCGCCTGTATAAATGTCTGAAAGAGGTAGTACATTTGCTGCTGAGATAATTCGATTACTCTTAACTAACACAGCACCATCATGGAGAGGATTGCCTGGGTAAAAAATAGATTCTAGCAAAGAATGTGTTAATTCCGCTCCAATATGAATCCCCGGCTTTATAAGATGTTCAATTGGACTCTCTCTTTCAAATACAATTAATCCACCATGACGTCTTTTTGACATATTTTGTACGCAAATCGATAGCTCTGGATATTTTTCAGTGAATGGAGACAAATAGCAATTTAAATAAAACGTGGCTGCCTGCATTTCAATCGTTACAAATTGTTCTTTAATTTTTTCCAAATCTGCAAGTAAGCAATCTTCTAGCGAATCCATTGCGGTTAAACTTTGCTGTAAAGACAAAATAACTTGACTAAGTTCTTCTTTGATTGTTTGTTTTAATGGAGCGGAATCACAGTTTGGTTGATTCATGTACGGCACCTCAGTTCTTTATAATAACGATTTACACTTTGTATTTTTAGTTTTCCTATATGATATTTTTTTATTCTCTTTCCATGCAATTCAACAATTTTCTGGGCTAGGTTTTGCTTTCTTTCTATTAAAAAACACGTTGCATCCTCTATAAGATGCAACGTGTTACTTTGTACGCTATTATATTTGTTACATATGACCAGCGCGAATTTTTTTAACAATACTAAAGGTTGTATAGGCTGCTGCTGGTGCAAGGACTGCGATAAAAATTAGCCATACCTTTAAGCTCTCTGTTGATTTTAACAAATCATAATTTGAAGTAACATAAATAATGAGTCCGCCTAATAATAAATAGCTTAACACGTTTGGAAAGATAACAAGTAAACGTAAAACAGCTGGTGGCATCTTTTGTTGATCCATACAACCACTCCCCTTTTACTTAATTATACGGAAATCATCTACTAATCGCACTATATTTCTACAAACACCCTAACTTTTAACAATTCTACTTAACACTTACTAGTAGATTACTCTAGCTTTTCTACAGTACCCTATAACATATTAAAAATGGCAGTCAATCTATTTATCGCTGTTTGCTGTTAGCCATTTGTGAAAGCATTCTAAACTAGTTAAAGTAATCACTTGTTGGTCAATTAAAATAATTTATCATTACTCCAATTAAATACCGATTGGTCTGATGTGAGGAAAGTTTGTGGAAAGATTGCTTGGGCTTCTGCTAAAAATACTGGTAAATCATGTGGTAAAAAACGTGCACTTAAATGATTAAGAAGTAAATATTTTGCACCTGCTCTACTTGCTACCATTGCCGCTTCAACATTTGTCGAATGACCATAGCTAGCAGCTAAATCCGTTGTGCTCCCATCAAATGTTGCCTCATGTACAATTACATCTGATTGATTGGCCAATGAAATCGCTTCTTCACAATATTTTGTATCCCCTAAAATAGTGAGTGTAAAGCCTTTTTTAGGAGGAGCAACAACATCTTTTGCTCTTATAATTGTACCATTTTCAAGTTCGATATCTTGTCCTCTTTTCAACTGGCCAAGTAAAGGTCCTTTTGGTACGCCGAAAGATTGTACTTTCTCCATCAGTAACTCGCCAGGTAAATCCTTTTGCTCTATACGGTAGCCAAAACATGGGACAACATGACGTAATTCACTAGCATGCACTGTAAACTTTTCATCTTCGTAAATAATACCTTCGCCTACTTCTACAAAGTGTAATGGGTAAGTTAAATGTGTTTTTGATAATGAAAAAGTCTGCTCTACCCATTGCTGTAAGCCTGCTGGACCAAAAATAGTTAGCGGCTCATCACCACCTTGAAATGAACGCGAGCTCAAAAATCCTGGTAAACCAAAAATATGATCACCATGTAAATGTGTAATAAATATTTTCGACACTTTACGTGGCTTTAAGGATGTATGCAAAATTTGGTGTTGTGTCGCCTCTCCACAATCAAATAGCCACATTTCACCGTTTTCATCTAGTAGCTTTACCATTATTGCGCTCGTATTACGTTCCTTTGAAGGCATGCCTGCGCCTGTTCCTAAAAAATGCAGTTGCACAACTGCCACCTCAATTCTTTTTCTGTCGTTCTATTGTACCCTATTGCTAAACAGAAGAAAAACCTTTGGTGAAAGCTATCACCAAAGGTTTTTCTATTATTTAGGTTCCCACGATACGAGTGCAGCATGAAAATCATGACGATAGTAATATCGACCGTTCTTTTCCTCTATAAACGGGGCAAGTGCTTCCTCAACATGTGATCTATTAAAATCAGCACTCAATATTTTTTTGCTTTGTGTTGTCACTAGCTGATCGTATGATTCGTATTCATACGTTCGCTTTAACGGAATAATGTCACAATCTGCATATATATCCATTTCATATAGTAAATTCAAAAATTCTATATAATCTCTTCGCGGATATTTAATATCATAACCGAACTTGTCATGTAATACCTCATAATGCGGCTGAATTGGCCCCGTTGTCATGCCGATAATCGCTCGTTTTTTAGCAAGTCGATTCATGTGATAAAGAGCCGATTTAATTTCGTACATGCGATAAAAACAATTTACGCCAATTACAATGTCATGTGCTTGTAGCTCATTTTCATCAAGCTTCTCCCACTTCGCGTGAACATAGGATACATGGCTCTTTTCTTGCAAACAATGTTGTAAGTATGCAAGTATGCTATCTGAGCTATCTACACACGTTAGGTCACGCACATATTCTGCAAGCGGAAACGTATAATTGCCCCATCCTGGACCAATTTCAACTACAGAATGATGTGGTTGAATTTGTTTCTTTATTTCTTGAAAAATACGGGCTGCATAAGGATCGGTTTGACCAATTTTTTTGCGCGCTAACGATTGAGACCAAAACTGTTCCTCTAATTGATCATTGACCATGCGCTCTGGCATTTGACCTTGCCAATCCTTCATGCCTTCTTGCCATAATGCTTCATAATTAATAGCTAACGGTCCTTTTCTAGTCATCCATGTACCTCAATTTTTAACATCTCATATATTTTTTCCATATTTAAATTAGCACGCACATGTGATGCTAGCATATTGTAGGCATCTTCCCTGCGCTCAGCATCGCTTTTAACATCTGTCGGCAATGTGGCCAGCCCTTTTGAAATGCGAATATTATTAACAAGCTGACGTGTAAAGTTACGATTATGGAATAATCCATGGAAGTATGTACCAATTACTTGTTCGTCCGCACTTACTGCTCCATCTACACGACCATCTGCTAATTGTAAAAATGGTGATACTTCATCTCGTAAAATTTGTGTACGACCAAGATGGATTTCATAGCCTGTCAATGTATCGTTTCCGCGCGTCCCCGACATTTGTACAGTTTTTTTATCTCCTACAAATACGGTTTCCATCGGTAATAAGCCGAGACCCTGTGCTGAGTCGCCATTTCCTTCAACTGCATCTGGATCGAGCAACACTTCACCGAGCATTTGAAATCCGCCACATATGCCAATGATTTTAGTTCCACGTGCACGTAAGTTCGAAATCGCTTGAGCAAAGCCTTGTGCCTTAAGCCATGCTAAATCATCCATTGTGCTTTTAGTGCCAGGTAGTATAAGCAAATCCGGTGTGCCAAGCTCAGCCACATTGCCGATTAAACGTACACCAACCTCTGGCTCATCAAAAAACGGATCAATATCTGTGAAATTCGATATGCGAGGTAAACGAATCATCGCCACATCAACAGAAAACTCACCAGGCTTCGGTTTTTTAAATCGCAGTGCAGACAGCGCTAATGAATCTTCAGCTTCAATATTCACATCTACATAAGGCACAACACCTAAAACAGGGATGCCTGTCTCACGCTCTACCCATTCAATGCCATCGTCTAAAAGCTCGCGCATACCGCGGAATTTATTAATAATGAGTCCTTTTACACGTGCACGCTCTGCGTCATCAAGCAAAGCTAACGTCCCAATAATGGATGCAAACACACCACCCCGGTCAATATCAGCTACTAACACAACTGCCGCATCTGCTAAATGTGCCATACGCATATTGGCGATATCGCGATCCTTCAAATTGATTTCAGCCGGGCTTCCCGCACCTTCAAGCACAATAACATCATATGTATTTTGTAAAGTACGTACAGACTTCTCAACAATCGGCATTGCTTGTTGTACAAATTGATTGCGATAGCTCTTAGCATCCATATTTAAAAAATGCTTGCCATGTACAATAACCTCAGATACCATGTCCTGCTTTGGCTTTAATAAAATTGGATTCATATCTGTTGTCGCTACAACACGAGCTGCTTCAGCCTGTACCCCTTGCGCACGGCCAATTTCTCCGCCATCTTCGGTTACAAATGAATTAAGCGCCATATTTTGCGACTTAAAAGGTACCACTTTTAGTCCATCATCTGAAAAAATGCGACATAATGCCGTACATATCATACTTTTACCTACGTCAGAGGCTGTTCCTTGAATCATAATTGACTTTGCTGGCATTCTGATTTCCCTCCTTGATACTTAGGAGAGTAGCTTATATTCAGTGACTTTAAATCATTCCTGAATATCCCCCCATTGAATATAAAATCGAAAATTGGACAGATGGATTTAGAATTCAAGTCCTTTGACAGCAGGAATTCCCTCTTCGTAATAATGTTTCGTTGCATCAATTGTTGAAACTAAATCAGCCATGGCAACAAGGGCAGGATTGGCACTGCGTCCTGTTACGACAAGATGCATTGTAGGAGGACGTTGTGCAATGGCTTCGAGTACTTCAGCTAATGGGAGAACGTCATCAATTGGGAACTTTGTAATTGCCAATGCATTATTAAGCTCATCTAAAACGAGTAAATCAATACTATCATCTTGTAAGGCTTCCTTTGCTTTTTGCCAAGCTTTTGCTAATGCAACACGATGCTCCTCTGGTGTTTTTGTCCATGTAAACCCTATGCCCATTTGTTCCATTTCTACCCCAAGTTTCGATAGGGCAATTTGTTCACCATACGTACGCTCTGGCGATTTTATAAACTGCATATAACGCACATTTAAACCACGCCCTACTGCACGCAATGTTACGCCAAGGGAAGCTGTCGTTTTCCCCTTGCCATCACCTGTGTATACTAAAAACAAGCCTTTTCTAGCCATTTTTCCTACCTCCTTAAAGCCAAGTTGTTTTCTCTTCAAATGATGTTCGTTTTTTGTCTTTAAGCTCTTGCTCTTCTGGGTAACCAATGAAAATAGTACCGACAACCTTTTGATTTTCACTTGCACCGATAAATGTATGCATGCGTGCATCATGAACAAGTCCAACGCCTCGCGTACGCCATACGAATCCAAGCCCTAGCTCCTCTGCTGCTAGCCACATGGACATAATCGCACTGCATACAGCAAAAATATTATCTTCGGTTGCATCTTCATCATCTTCCACAATATCGGCTGTCACAACAATTGCAACAGGTGTTGTTTGAACAACCTTTAATGAACTTTCTACTAAATTAGGCTTCGTTGGAAAACGTTCTTGCAAATATGTACTAGCCATTGCTTCATAACGTTTCATCGCGTCACCTTGTATTACATAAAAATGCCAAGGTTCACGCATACGGTCGTTAGGTGCATACGTTGCGGCTTGTAAAATTTGTTCTATTTTTTCCTTTTCAATAGGCTCAGTTGTATAGTTGCGAATTGCACGACGTTTTTTTAATGCTTCAATTACTGTCATGAAGTTATCCTCCTTTAAGTACATCTCTTTTGTCATTTGCCTGTCTATCTATTTATATAAGAGAATAGCAAGGTGCCATCGCAACATTAGCTAAAAGCGAGCCCTTGCTCTTCAAACCATTGAATTTTTTCACGTACATTGACAACATCCCCTACGACGATCATAGAAGGATTATGATAACCCTCACGTTCAATAATATTAGCAATGTCGTTTAGTGGTCCTGTTATCGTACGCTGTTGCTCAGTTGTACCCCATTCAATTACGGCAACGGGCGTAGTCGCTGGGCGACCATTGTCAATAAGCTTTTTTGCGATATATGCAATATTGCCTACACTCATATAAAATGCGACAGTATCGATACCAGTTGCAAGTGCTGGCCAATTTAAAAAATCTTGTCCTTTTTCCTCGCGACCGTGACCTGTAACTAGTGCAAAACTTGTGGCAAAATCTCTATGTGTAACAGGAATACCCGCATACGCAGGAGCTGCAATTCCAGCTGTTATACCCGGTACCACTTCATAGGGTATGCCATGATTTTTTAATATTTCCGCCTCTTCAGCACCACGACCAAAAACAAAAGGATCGCCACCCTTTAAACGAGTTACAACTTTGCCTTCTTGCGCTCTTTCGACAAGCAATGCATTAATTTCGTCTTGAATTAGATGGTGTTTACCAGGCAATTTACCACAGTACACAAGCTCTGCATCTTTTTTTGCAAAATCTAATAATTTCGGATTCACTAGACGATCGTATGCAATGACATCGGCCTTTTGAATACATTCTAGCCCATACACTGTAATGAGCTTCGGATCTCCCGGGCCAGCCCCTACTAAATATACAATTCCCTCTTTCATCGCGTTTCTCCCGTCAATAGTTGTTGTAAATACGCCTCTCGTCGGTCAATCTCTCCACTGCGTGTCCATGCTAATAAGTTTGGCTCAAGTAGTGCTTGTAATGCGGCACGTCTTTGATTACCCTTATCAAATTTAGCAGTAACCATTAGACGAGCTTGCTGTAAAAAGCATACGTAATCTTCATATACAGCATCAAATTGCTCAGTTAAATCTTCTTTTATTTTGCGTGCAAGTGCTGGGCTTGCACCAGAAGTAGAAACCGTCAACACTAAATGACCGCGACGAATTGTTGCAGGTGTTATAAAGTCGCTCTCACCCTGTGCATCTGCTCGATTTAAGAGCTGCCAATGTTGCGCCGCTTCTTGTACCGCATTGTTGACGTTTGTATCGTTCGTCGCTGCGATAATAAGTGTTGCATCATCTAAATCACGTGGCTCAAATTCTTTTTCACGCCATGTTATTTGCCCTGATTCTGCAAGTGGCACTAATGTGTCGTGTAACGTCGGGCTAACTATGACAATGTTTGCTTTAGCTGGTAGCAATGACGTAACCTTTTGCGTCGCTACATGACCTCCACCTACAATAACAACAGTTTTATATTCGATATTTAAATGGATAGGAAAGTAATTAGTCATTTGTTTTCACCTTCTTACATGCTGTTAACCAGTTTTCAACAAGCTTAGGATTCGAAACAAAATGAAAATGCGTATAGCCAGCTACTAGATTCCCTGTTTGGTAACCTTCTTCTTTATTGCCAAAACGCCCTTTCGTTTCGTAAGCAGGAGTGTCATGAGTACCACTATATGATGAATAATGGAATTCATGGCCCTTTGCTTGTTCGTCCTTACCGATTAAAAAGTTAGACGTTGTCCCAAAGATTTCACGATAGCCAAGTGCCGCAAGCTTTGTTTGCATCGCTACTTCACCAGGAATCACACCGAGCATTTCATGGCGTTCACCTTGACTATTCGTAATCGCCTCAGTCAAATACATAAAGCCACCGCATTCAGCTAATGTCGGTAAACCTTTCGCGATTGCTTCACGAATGGATGTTTTCACGTCAGTATTTTTTGCTAGCGTATCAGCAAATTCCTCTGGGAAGCCTCCACCAATATATAAACCATCTGCTTCGGCTGGCACAGGTTCATTTGCAAGTGGTGAGAAAAATTGCAATGTTGCTCCTTTTGCTCGTAAAAGTGCTAAATTTTCCTCGTAATAGAAGTTGAATGCAGCATCTTTTGCTACCGCAATACAAATATTTTTTGCAGGTTGTTCAGCAAATAGTTGACCCGTCTCTTCTAAAACGGGTGCCTTTGTTAATGACAGTAATAAATCCAAATCAATCGTCTCTGCCATTAAAGCACCTAGCTTGTCAAAAAATGAATCGAGCTCTCCTCGTTCAATCGCAGGAATAAGCCCTAAATGGCGACTTGGAATATCTATGCCTGTTTCACGCTTTAAATAACCTATAACCGGAATACCACATTCCTGCTCAATCGCAGCTTTGGCAATTTCATAATGGCCTACACTACCTACTTGGTTTGCAATAACGCCGACAATGTTTGGCTGGTCAGATAGTAGCTGAAAGCCTTTTACAACTGCCGCTACGCTGCGAGCCATACTTGCACAATTAACGATTAAAATAACTGGACTTTCTGTCACAACACTAATGTCCGCTGCCGAGCCTTCGTCAGATAACGGACTTTTGCCATCATAAAAGCCCATTACGCCTTCTATAATCGAAACGTCTGCATCCATGCTCGCACGTGCAACAATATCACGTACCGCATCATGCGAAAACATCCAGCTATCAATATTACGCGATACACGTCCTGTCACAGCAGTATGGTAGCTAGGGTCAATATAATCAGGACCACATTTAAAGCCTTGCACGACTTTACCTTTTTCCTGCAATGCTTTCATTAGGCCAATTGTGAATGTTGTCTTGCCCACACCACTACCTGTCCCTGCAAGTACAAAGCGATTTGTTTGCATAGGCTCCCTCCTTAAAATACTAATCTTGCTACAGAAATCGTAGCATTGCCTGACTTTTTCTTTGGTAATACGAGTGATTCGACCTGTGCATAGCGCATTGCAGCTGGTTCACTTACCCCATATGCCCCTGTATATTTAAATACCGTTTCAGATGGTGATGGGAAATTGATTTCATTTAACTGTTCTGGAGTATATGTTACAAACTCCCAATCATATTTTTTTGTTATTTCAATAAAACAAGTTTCGTCTTTTTTTAAATCAATTGTACACAGTGCTTTTACACTTTTTTTCGATAGCTTCAGCTCAGCTAACGTTTCATCAATGACTTGTTCAATTTCTTCAACAGCCGTCCCGCGATTACACCCCATGCCAAGTACAATCGATTTTGGTCGATAAATGACGCCATTCTCTAGCAGCACTTCTTCCTCGGGTTCAATTATACGGTCGGTAATGAACAGCGTAGCATGAGGTTTCGCCTCAATCGCGTCGTGTGCTGATGGGTAAATTTTTATTTGCTCAGGCATTGGTGTATTACGCATCCACCAATCACGTTCCCCAGCTTCCTGTACAATCGCAACGTGTTCCTCATTGACAACAGAGGCACTAACAGGTGTTAGCTTATCTGCACTGTCCCAAACCCAGCCAAAACGTGCACCAAATAAATCAACAGGAATAGTTTTTTGAACATCAGAAGCTGTTGTAATAATAGGATTTGCTCCTAGCGCCGCTGCAACCTCATGCGTTAGCTCATTTGCGCCGCCTAAATGGCCCGATAGCACACTTATGACATTTTCCCCACGGTCATCAATAACAACCACACCAGGATCGGTCTTCTTATCCTGTAAAATTGGTGCAATCATGCGCACAACCGCACCAAGTGAAATAATTAAGATTAATCCTTTATACTGCTTAAAAAGTGTTGGCAGTAATAAACGCACCGTACCTGTAAAAAGCTGAATATGCTTTTCATCTTCGTCGCCATGTTCAAATTTACTCATATAATATAAATCGCTTGCCGCAAATGTTTGCTGTAGTTTGCGTCCTATTTGAACACCATGCTTCGTAATGGCTACAACTGCATAAGGATTACGCTGATCAACTTCAGGAAGTACACCTTCTTGTAATTCAATCACTTGCCTTCACACCTTTTCGGAAGCCATGTGTAAAGGTCGCATCATATAATTTTGAACGGTACTCATCTTTATCATGGATATTTGGGTCCAATGCCCAACCTGCTAAAATCATCGCATGTTTACGTATACCATTGACACGCATCGCCTCATCAAGCTCAACTAAAGTCGTACGAACAATTTTTTGATCGGGCCAAGTTGCACGCTGAATCACGGCAACTGGCGTATCATCAGACCATCCCGCACTTTGCAATTCTTTGACGATTTTCTTTGTTAGCGTTGCACTTAAGAACAACGCAATCGTACAATGGTGGCTAGCAAGATCACGTAGCTTTTCAAACTCAGGCACAGGTGTACGTCCTTCTGCACGAGTTAAAATAAGCGTTTGTGTTAAATCGGGAATTGTTAACTCTGCCCCGATTGCTGCGGCTGAAGCAAAAACCGAGCTAACGCCAGGAATGACCTCATAGCCAATCCCTTCCTTCTTCAATAAGGCAATTTGTTCCATGATTGCACCATACATCGCAGGGTCGCCTGTATGCATACGTGCTACTACTTTACCTGCATTGACACGCTCTACCATGACCGCAACCATTTCTTCCAAATGCATGCCGGCCGTACGAATTACTTCCGCGTCTGGCTTTGCCTTTGCAATAAGATCTTCATTGACTAACGAATCCGTATACATAACAACATCCGCTGTTTGTAGCATATGTAAACCTTTTACAGTAATTAAATCCGGGTCTCCTGGGCCTGCACCAACAATATAAATTTTCTTCATTATTTACGCACCACCATTAATGTTAAATATTCTAAATCTACACCGTCTAGTTCACGTACATCCCAAATAATTTCCTCATCAGATGTAACCTTTGTTACAACGGAAGCTTTATCAAGTAAGTCTAAATCACGCAGTACTTCTAGCATTAAATCAATAACCTTTGCTACTTTTATAAATACGACTGCATCATGACTTTCAATTGCTTCACGCATTGCTTCATAATTATCATGAGCTGGAATAATTGCGACACGATCATCTCCATCGGCAAGGGCAATGCCTAGACGTGATGCAGAACCATTGAATGATGAAATACCAGGTACTGTACGAATTTCTACGTCTGGATGCATGTCCTGCATTAGCTTCATCATATGGATAAAAGTACTGTATAAAAGAGGATCACCTTCTGTCACAAATGCAACATCCTTGCCTTCTTTCAATTTACCATAAACAAGTTCAACAGATTTCGTCCATTCACGTTCTAATACTGCCTCATCCTTCGTCATTGGGAAAACAAGACCAAGCATATCTTTTTCCTCTGGATTAATGTAAACGTCTACGATGCGGTGTGCATAGCTTTTGCTACCCTTTAATTTTTTTGGGTAGGCAATAACTGGTGACTCCTGGATAACACGGAATGCTTTTACTGTAATTAATTCTGGATCGCCAGGGCCTACGCCTAAGCCATATAAAATACCAAGATTACTCATGATTTTCTTCCTTTCGATATGCCGAAATTATATATATCGGGTTTAATGGGACAAAGCGAGTCATATCTAAAATTGGTTTACTACGTGCAAGTTGCGCCTGTAAAATTTCTACTGCAAAGCCGCATGCTTTAAACGCCTCAACTGCCTTATATAAATTTTCAATTGTAGCAGCATTTAAGACAATGCGACCATTGGGCTTTAAGCGCGTACAGCACAGCTGTAATAACTCCACCATTTCCCCACCTGTTCCGCCGATAAAAATCGCATCTGGGTCTGGAAAATGCTCGAGTCCTGCAGGAGCTTTACTATGAATAGCCGTTACATCGACACGGAACTTCTGTTGATTTTGTAGGCAATTTTCTAAATCAGGAGCATTTTTTTCCACTGCATACACTTGACCTTCTGGTGCCAATTTACCAGCTTCAATTGCCATGGAGCCTGTGCATGTGCCGACATCCCAAATCGTGCTGTCCTTTTGAAGCTGCATTGCTTGCAAACTTAATACACGAATTTCCTTTTTAGTAATCAGTCCTTTATCTGGCTTACGTTGTGAAAACTCTTCATCATCAATACCAAGTGCATAGCGCTTCGGAGCTGACGTTTGCTGTAGGATCACAACATTGAGAGATGAAAATTCTGCTTCTTCTAATTCATCAAGAGAGTACCAGCCATATTTTTCATCAATACCTTGTAAATTTTCTGCCACAAAAGCACGGTATTCTGTCATACCAAAATGCTTTAAATAACGTGCCAGTGCATTTGGATTATTGTCTGCATCTGTTAGTAATGCCACTTTCTTTTTACCATCAATACGTTGCGCTAAGCCTTTCATTGGTCGCCCGTGAATACTAGTTACATAGGCATCCTGCCAGCTTTCGCCCATTTTTGAAAACGCAAGCTGTACAGAGCTCATATACGGATATACTTCGATATTTAGCTTCTTTGCTAAATAGCCCCCGATGCCGTAAAATAGTGGATCACCAGATGCTAAAATAACTGTCTTACGCGTTTCTTCGGAAAGTTTTTCAACAAGCGTTGAAAGACCACCTTTAATGACTATTTTTTCTCCTGTAAAGCTTGTGAAAAAATCAAGGACACGCTCACCACCTACGAGCACCTCGCAGTCTTCAATCCACTGTCTATACTGTGGTAGTAAACTTTCCTGTCCGTTATCCCCGATCCCAATCAATTTCATCGATCGATGCAATGTCATCAGCCCTTCCTAATAATTGTCCCTGCATCGAATAAATCGATGTGGAGACCGTCAAGCCCCCTCTAATGTGGTGTAAAGATGAATAACAGCATGCCTCGCATAGGTGATGAAAGAAAGCATCATAGCCTTTTTCAGCCATTATTTCACCAACTTGTGATGCGGTATTTGCCTCTCTTACTTGTGCTACTGTTTCTTCATCTGCCCCAATATCAATGGCTAACTGCGCTAAAAAATTAAAATCAATGGCTGCGCTTTTGGAGTGCACCATCATTACCCCTTGAGCCACCTTTGAAAATTTCCCCATCATCCCAACGAGTGATACTTGCTTAATGCCAAGTCGTTTACAATGCTTTAATGTAAAGCCGACAAAATCACCCATTTCAATAAACGCTTCCTCAGGTAAGGTAGGATATTGGGCCATCCCAAACTTTTCACTACGCCCACCTGTTGTTACAACTACATGTTCACAGCCAGCTGCCCTTGCGACACTAATAGCTTGAACAATACTTGCCATATACGCAGAACTCGAAAAAGGCACGACGGTTCCCCTTGTGCCTAAAATGGAAATGCCGCCAATAATTCCAAGCCGTCCATTTAATGTTTTTTTTGCAATTTCCTCGCCCTCTGGTACAGAAATAACAACATTAACGCCGCGATTAATTTGAAACTCTTCAAGCACATCTTGCACGGTACTATGTATCATTTTACGTGGTACAGGGTTAATCGCTGCTTCTCCAACAGCAACAGGTAAGCCGGGCTTTGTTACTCGCCCGACGCCAATACCGCCATCTAAATGTATCCCTGGTGTATCAGCCCAACTTACCGTGCCAATAATAAGGGCTTTGTGTGTCGCATCTGGATCATCACCAGCATCCTTAATCGTCTCACAGCTTACTACGTTGCTTCCAAACGTACATTTTTCAATTGTAAATGTTGCATCTCGCCCTATTGGCAAATGAATCGTACTCGTTTCCTGCTCTTCATTTGTAATAAGGGCTAGTAAAGCGGCTTTCGTAACTGCAGTTGCACAGGCTCCCGTTGTATAACCGTGACGCATGTCTTTAGGATCCTTTTTTGGCTTCCGCTCCATTATTTTTTCGCCTGTTCGTCCGCTAATAATGAAACGGCATTTAAAGCAGCAACCGTCACTGTACTACCGCCTTTACGTCCAACATTTGTAATATAAGGAATCCCCTCTAGCTTTAAAAGCTCTTCTTTCGACTCTGCTGCTGACACAAAGCCTACTGGCATACCAATAATTAAGTCCGGTTTCGCTAAGCCTTCTTTAATTAAGCGAATTAACTCTAGTAAGGCTGTCGGTGCATTTCCAATTGCATAAATGCCACCTTCGTGTAATTTTGTTGCCTTTTGCATTGAGATTATGGCACGCGTTGTATTTTGTTTTTTCGCTTCAATCGAAACGTCTTCATCTGCGATATAGCAGTGTAAATCCCCACCATGCTTTTGGAAACGTTTTTTTCCTGAACCACTTTCAATCATTTGTACATCAGCAATGACATGACGACCTGCAAGGATCGACTTAATGCCTGCTTCAATTGCACCTGGTGTAATAATGACGCTACGTCCTAATTCGAAGTCAGCAGAAGCGTGGATAATACGACGGACAATTTTCCACTCATCTTCTGTAAAATCATGTTCGCCCATTTCCTCTGCAATTATCGAGAAACTATAATCATAAATTTTGTCTGGGTCTACTGTTAATGGTTTGAAATCTGTTTTGAAATCCATTTGGTTTGCCTCCTATAGTATGTGTTGTACAGCTTGTAGTACTTCCTCAAATGAGGAGTATTGTTGGCCATATTGAATATTTGGTCGTGCGATTAAAATCGTTTCAATACCACAGGCAAGTGCAGCGTCTAGCTTTTCATCGACTGAGCCGACTTTGCCACTTTCTTTTGTAATCATCAATGTAACATCGTATTGACGAAATAGTGCTTCGTTTAATTCTTTTGAAAAGGGACCTTGAATAGCAACAATATCTCTTTGCGCCACACCAAGTGCTTCACATTTTTCCATATTATCAAGGCGAGGAAGCATACGTGCAATAACACGTGTATTTTCTAAGCCTTGTAACACCTTTGTAAACGTTGCAAGTGTTTTACTGCCAGTTGTCAGCATAATCACGCCTCGTTTTACAGCTGCTAACTGTGCTGCTTCCTCATAATCTTTAACAACTGTAATAAGAGGGTGTTCGTAATGTTCATTTGCGCGTTCATAACGAATGTATGGAACGCCAGCACTCTTTGCTGCTGCCATCGCATTTTTAGAAGCTTCCTCTGCAAATGGATGTGAGGCATCGACAACTAAGCGATACCCTTGTTCTGTAAGTATTGCTGCCATTTCCTCAGCAGTTAGTCTACCAACTAAATGTGGTAGACCTACCTCTGCAAGGCTTGTAGCAGCCGAATCAGTAACAACTGTAGCCGTAATCGCATAGCCCACTGACTGCAATTCAAGTGCTAGATTCCTTGCATCGCTCGTACCTGCTAACATGAAAATCATTTTACTAGCTCCTCGTCATGATGATGATCGTGATGGTGATCATGCTCGTGGTCATGATGGTGGTCATGGTCATGGTCATGGTCATGGTCATGGTCGTGGTCGTGATCATGGTCATGATGGTGATGATGATGCGCATGTCCATGTACCGCCGCATAAGCACGATAATTTTCTAAATCCTGCATACCTGTTGATGTACCATTCACAGCTTGTTCAATACGGTTTAACAACACATTTTGTAAACGATCATGGTAGCCAAAATAATTAGCAATTTGGATATCACAGTCAGGATATTGCTCATTAAATTGCTTGCACATGCCATTCATACGTTCCATTAAAATACCTGTGAATAAAAAGTACGGTAACATAATAATTTTTTTAGCACCGAGCTTGACACAGCGTTCAATGCCTTCTTCAACACGCGGATCTGTCACGCCCATAAATGCGCTTTCCACATACTGAACGTTTAGTTTTTCCCATAACAAACGTGTAATTTTATAAAAATCACCATTTGCCGCTGGGTCACTGCCACCACGTGCAATTAATAAAATAGCAGTATCTTTATGTTCTTCCTCAGTATTGAAGTCGATTTCTGCTAAGCGGTCTTCTAAAATAGCAAAAATTTCGTCATGAATACCGATTGTTTGTCCATACGTGAATGTAATATTTGGATAATGCTCACGTGCATGTTCGATTTCTGCTGGAATATGCATTTTTGAATGACCAGCATGAAGTAAAATAATCGGGATTACATGTACCTCTGTAGCACCCTTCTTCACACAATTCGTTATACCATCTTCAATGTTTGGCGAGGCAAACTCTAAAAAACATGTTTCTACTAAAAAGCTTTCATCGATACGTGGCGTCATTTGCTCTATAAACGTTCGTACCTCGTCATTTCCTGCTGCTAAACGGCTACCATGGCCAACAAATAAAATTGCTTTCATCTTTTATCTCCTCACTAGTCGCCGCACGGAGCTGGCTCTACTTTTATTTTTGACGACATATCTTGATACGTAAAATGCAATATTTTTTTCAACCGTTTGAAGTACTTAAATAAGCGTTCATTTGGATGTGCATTTGCCTTATATTCCTCAATAATGTCTGTAATAAGCGGAATAAGCTGTTCTGGCTCTAGTCCCTCTACAACTGGCTGTGCTGCATGTGCAGTACGCCCTACTGGTTTCGCACCGATAAAAACATCAAATTTACTTTTCCGATAGACGATACCTATATCGTCAAATACTGCACGATAACACGCCATGCCACAGCCATTAAAGCCAATGTTCAGCGTTTTAGGCAACGACAACCCACCAAGTTTTGCTTGAATCTCCTCTGCATATGGAATTGAATCTGCCTTCTCGCCATAACAGAAGTCACAAGCCTTTAATGACAGCACATCCCCAATTGGTGCGAGTAAAAAGCCTACTTCTCTTAACTTTTCAGTAATAATTTCTGGCTCTGTCGTTGGAATTTTTAAATGAATTTGATGGTCAGGTGTATATTCCATCGTGCCTTCATCTCCCACAACTTCAGCTAACGTCATCATTTGCTGTGGAGTGAAAAATTTATTCGCTACCCCAGGACTAACAGCAAGTTCAAAAATCGACTCCATTTTTTGCTGAACTAACTTCGTTGTAGCCTTTGTGACAGTTGTTCCTTTCACCATGGCTAGTGCAGTTGCTGCCATTTCTAGAGATGATTTTTCTTGTACCGATACAGGCGCAGGTGCTATCGCAATACTACTTTTCAGACGTCCTGCATTTGGATCTGCAGCAAAGTCATGACTTGCAGTACCTGTTTCTTGGTTCATTGCCCACGGCTCATTTTCTTCTCTTAAACGCTGGTGTGGACGTAAAGGCTGTTTTTCTTCTCCAAGTGTATATTTGCGCTGATAGCCACGCGGTGTAATCATTTTATTGTCATAGAAAAATGTCGATGAATTTCCAATAATAACTGTAGTTAACATGCCGATATCATGCTCGAGCATCTCTGCTAAAGTCGTCATCGTTATTTCCTGACGATCACGGTAGGCACTTTTCACAAGTCCTACAGGTGTATCCGGTGATCGATATTCTAGTAAAATCCGTTGGGCTTCTACAATTTGACGTGTACGGCGACCACTTTTTGGGTTATATAACGCAATGACAAAATCGGCCATCGCCGCAGCTTCCACACGCTTTGCAATTAAATTCCAAGGTGTTAAATGATCGCTTAAACTAATCGTGCAAGAATCATGCATAATCGGTGCGCCTAGCAAACTTGCACACGAATTAATAGCAGAAATTCCTGGCACAATTTCGACTTCAACACCTGTTGCTTCCGTCCACCCAAGCTCAATTAGTACTTCATATACAAGTCCAGCCATCCCATATACGCCTGAGTCACCACTCGAAATAACAGAAACGATATTTCCAGCCTCCGCTTGACGTACCGCTTCTTGTGCTCGTGACACTTCTTCTGTCATACCAGTACTAACAATCGACTTCGCACTTACTAAATCTTGAATGAGCTCAACATACGTTTTATAACCGATAATAAATTCACTTTGTTGTAATGCCTCTACAGCACGTGTCGTAATATGCTTGAAATCTCCAGGTCCAAAGCCTACAACAAAAATCTTTCCTTTTTGCGCCATTTTTTACCCCTCTTTCACCTTGTCGATGCCTTTAATGGCTGTTGTTTGTGGGGTACGTTGCAACGTACCTTCTGTCAGTGTAAAAACATGCTCGCTGTGTAAAGAATCATGGTTTAAATCTTGTACAAGTGTTCTACCATGCTCAACTGTTGGTATACGATACCAATTTCCCTGTGGGTACGCGATCACAACACAAGCATCTTTACATCTGCCATTACAACGCGTTCTTGTCGTATGTATTTCCTTATCGAGTGCTAATTTCTCTATTTCGTCTCGTATTGCGAGCGTAATTTCCTCAGCTTCTTTTTTCATGCAACTACTACCATTACAAATAAAAAGATGGGTTTTCATGCCCTCTAAATTCCAAGTTGTCATTGCTTTTCTCCCCTCATTCTACTTTTAGGAAAAAGAAAAAACCTTTACTCGATATCGAAGAGTAAAGGTTTTATAGAAGCCAAAATAAAAACGAATATACACGTATCCGCTCTCGCTTCACTTCTCCCTCCGAAAAGTTTGCATATCATCAACTAAGCAGGTTTCCTGACTTAAGCTTCCTCTTACTTTCGCGCCTTCCCAAGTTTTCAGTGGCATTGCGATTTCATCAGCTATTACAGTAGCGGGGGCTGTATCGGATTTACACCGATTTCCCTATTATCTCGAAGTATATCGAGCACTTAATGATGGATTTATATTTAAATTTTGAAATGAAATGTTAATAAAACGAATATAAAACTGTTTCTATCATAGCCTATCATTTTTATACTTTTCAACATTTCTTTTTTATTTATTAGATTTTTAATAAAATTTCAACAAATATTTCATTAAAATTGATAGATTTTCTCTGACATTTATCTGAATTTTCTAGATTGTTATTTTATAAAAAATTTTTTACAAAAAAAAGGATAGCTTATGATTGGAAAAACATGTTACACTTCTTCGTGAAAACTCACAACTTCATCTTTTTTCGGTGCGAAGTGTATACATTTTGCTTAAAAGGGAAGCCGGTTCAAGTCCGGCGCGGTCCCGCCACTGTACTAGGGAATTTTATAGAAAATGTCACTGTCCATAGGACGGGAAGGCCTATAAAATGTTGAACTAAAGCCAGGAGACCTGCCGAGAAAATCGTGATCGTTTCAACCTACGAGGATAGGTGTGCGGCTTGGCAAATGACAGTTCTATTTGCTTTTTCAGCTATGCACTTTTTCCGAAACGGAGAAGTGCTTTTTTTATTGCGCACGCTACATTCGAAAATTACTGTTGAGGAGGAAAGGTTTTGAAATTTTCTTTTTGGAAACTTAGTTATTTCTTAGTGGCTCTTTTACTAGTACCAAAACGAGCGTTTGCCATGCATATCATGGAAGGATTTTTGCCGATTGAATGGGCGATTTTTTGGTGGGTTATTTCGATTCCATTTATTATTTTAGGATTACGTTCTATTCGAAAAACAATTGACGAAAATCCTGAAACGAAAATGATATTAGGCTTATCAGGTGCATTCGCATTCGTCTTATCGGCACTGAAAATTCCATCAGTAACAGGAAGTTGCTCACATCCTACTGGTGTTGGCCTTGGTACAGTTCTTTTCGGACCATTAGCCATGAGTGTGATTGGCACAATCGTTTTATTATTCCAATCATTACTTTTAGCGCATGGTGGTATTACCACTTTAGGTGCGAATGCTTTCTCTATGGCAATTGTAGGACCAATTATTGCGTATTATGTCTTTAAAGGTTCTCAAAAAATCGGTCTATCATTCTCTATTGCTGTCTTTTTTGCAGCGATGCTTGGGGACTTAGGTACATATGTTGTCACTTCAGTTCAATTAGCATTGGCTTTCCCTTCTGAAGTAGGAGGCTTTATGGCTTCATTCACAAAATTTGCAGGTATTTTTGCTTTAACACAAATCCCTCTAGCAATTAGTGAAGGAATTTTAACAGTTATCGTTATGAATTTCTTAAAAAAATACAATGTGAGCGAATTAAAGGCACTACGTGTTTTCTCAGCAAAGGAGGCACATTAGGATGAAGAAAAATTTACTGCTACTAGCTGTCGTTGTACTTTTAGCAATCATCCCTCTTTTCGTACAAAAAGGTGCAGAATTCGGTGGTGCAGACGGAGAAGCTGAAGCTGCAATCGGTGAAATTAATGCAGAATATGAACCATGGTTTGAGAGCTTATGGGAGCCACCAAGTGGTGAAATTGAAAGCTTATTATTCGTATTACAGGCTGCGATTGGTGCTGGCTTTATTGGCTATTTCGTAGGCTATATGCGCGGCAAGCATAAGGAAGGTTAAACGGATGTTACTCATTGATAAGTATGCTTATATGAATAAACTAGCGTCCGTTCATCCGTTAGAAAAAATGACGTTTTCCTTGGGGTTACTGCTATTGTCGCTTATCGTGAGAGATGAACTTATTTCACTCATTACATTTATTGTAATGAGTGCTTTTATCATTTTAGGCGCAAAAATCCCTTTCCAATACTATGCGAAATTACTGCTGTTACCAGGATTTTTTCTGCTATCCAGTTTACTATCTATTTTGATTTCAATTGCACCAAATTCAAGTAACCTCCCAGCACATTTCTGGGCATTTTCTCTTAGTAATTGGACCTTTTTCATCGGAAATGAAAGCATGATCACAGCACGGCAGCTATTGTTCTCTGTATTAGGCAGTATTAGCTGTTTATACTTTTTAATTTTAACGACATCGGTACAATCTATTTGTCACGTCTTACGTCAATGGCGTCTGCCTGCTTTATTTGTAGAATTAGTAGAGCTAACGTATCGATTTATTTTCATCTTTTTAAATAGCATGCAAAAAATTCATCTTGCTCAACAATCACGCCTTGGCTATCAATCACCTATGCAATGGCTACGGTCGATTTCCATGCTTATTGCAGCATTGTTTGCGGAAATGTTTCAACGTAGTCGTGAACTAAATAATGCGATGCAAGCACGTGGTGGCGAATCTGTTTATTGGCAAGACAATGTATGTTATAGCAAGAAAAACTGGTTTGGAATTGTTTTTATATTTTTATTCCTCGTAATATATGGAGGTTTTTTCTCATGACAGAGCTTTATTTTGATCTTAAACATTTATCATATGCCTATGCAGACGGTACCGAGGCACTTACAGATATTTCATTGCAAATTCCAAAGGGGAAAAAAATCGCCCTACTAGGTCATAATGGTGCTGGCAAATCAACACTATTTCAGCATCTAAATGGAATTTTAAAACCGACCGATGGCAGCATTACGTTTTGCAACGAAGCGCTTAGCTATTCTAGAAAAGCATTATCCGCATTACGTCAGCAGGTCGGCATCGTATTCCAAGATGCTGACAATCAACTTTTTTCAGGTACAGTAAAGCAAGATATCGCTTTCGGGCCATTAAATCTTGGCTGGTCTCATGAAAAAATCGAGGAAAAAATCGCCTGGGCAGTAGCACAAACAGAGGTTGAGTCATTACTTGATAAGCCCATACATTTTTTAAGCGTCGGACAGAAAAAACGTGTTGCCATGGCAGGTGTGCTGGCAATGGAACCTTCTGTATTACTATTAGATGAACCGACTGCTGGACTAGACAATTATTATGCTGCACAACTTTTACATTACTTAGCTAAATTAGAAAATGGGGAACGAACTTTTTTATTGGCAACCCATGATATCGCTTTGGCTTATGAATGGGCGGATCAAATAATTGTTATGGAGGCTGGGAAAGTCATTTACAATGGGGACCCGGTCGAATTGTTCTATCAAGAGAAGTTACTTGAACTAGCCCATCTTGAACGACCATGGGTTTTTGAAATAACCCTCGCCTTACAAAACAAAAAGTTATTTGACGTTGGCATGCCTATGCCTCGATCAAAAGAAGACTTACAAACACTTATCGAGCAGCTCTAAATTGTTTGGGTGCCAGGCACTCAAACAATTTTAAAACAATTGAAAAAAATTTATTGAGATATGAAACTTTTCTATTTTCCATCCGTTATAAATAGTGAAATGTCATATTTTACTGAAGGAGGAAAAACAATTGAAAAACTGGGTGATGAAATCAATCGCTGTCGTAGCATGTTCTGCACTAATGGTTCCTGCTGCTTCTGCCTTTGCTGAAGCACCACAGAACCCAGAATTGGTGACAAGTATGCTCGCTAGCAACAAAAGGCAAGCATTAAAGCAGTTCAACGATCAAACAGGAGGAAACGAATGGATTAGTGCCGATACTATTATCGTCAAACATTCGGGTCTTGCGAAGACCGTACATAGTAAAATTGGTTCAAAAGTAATTCGATCGATTCCTTCATTAGGTTACGAAGTAATCCAACTAAAAAAAGGCATAACATTAACAGAGGCTGTTTCGTATTATGCCAAGCAAAACGGAGTCAAAAGTGTATCTCCAAGCTACAAGTACCAGTCCTTTAATAATGCAGTCGATCCAAAGAAAAAGGATATGTATCATATAAATCTACTGCAAATTGATAAGGCTTTATCATTAGCAGGAAATCATGAGGTCAAAGTAGCAGTTATCGATTCTGGTGTAGATTATAAACATCCAGATTTGAAGTCTCAAGTGCTTCCACCTTATAATGCGGCAACGCCTGCCAATACCTCATTTTCTGATCCACACGGGACGCATGTAGCAGGCATTATTGCAGCTACTAAAGATAATGGGCTTGGTGGACATGGTATTTATCCATCAGCAAAGATTCTTCCAATAGATGTCTTTAACGGCAAACAAACTGCAAATGATTTCGTTATTGCACAAGGTATACTTTACGCTATTGAACAAAACGCTGACGTTATTAATATGAGTCTCGGTGGCTACGGAGAATCTCCACTAATGCAGGAAGCCGTTAAAAAAGCAATCGATAAAGGCATTACGATTGTAGCTGCTGCAGGTAATGATTCAACAGATCAATACTCCTTCCCCGCTTCTTTCGAAGGTGTCATTAGCGTTGGTTCTACAAATGAACGCAATAAACTATCAAGCTATTCCAACTATGGACCATCAGTGGACTTAGTTGCACCAGGAGAAGATATTTATAGTACCGTTTATGATCGAAAAAAGGGATCATCCTTCACAGCATTTAGCGGGACTTCTATGGCATCTCCTGTAGTTGCGGGTGTAGCAGCCCTACTAAAATCAAAATATCCCACTTTAAAGCCTCATGAAATAGAGGCAATACTCGAAATGACCGCAAAGGATTTAGGTGAAAGAGGCTACGACCTAACCTATGGACATGGCCTCGTCGACCCATTAAAAGCAATGCACTTCGATTTAAACAACCTACCAGAGCGCTATTCTGAAACAAAAGAAGAGCGTCTAACCAATGCCAAAGTGCTTAATAAAAATCGTCTGAATACCGAAAAAGGCGAATTCAAGCTACCAGATGAAAAGAAATGGTATAAAACTGAATTAGATGCAGGGGAATATATTCAACTATCATTAAAAGGTGCTAGCAACTATGACTATGCATTTGACTTATACTTCTACCCTACAGGTCAAAAAGATGAGTCTGAAACTATCAATGTCAATGATGTTCGCGCAGGAAAACAAGAAGGCTACCTTTATAAAGCAGAGCAAGCAGGAACGCTTCTTATTGGCGTTAAGGATCATAATGGTGGCTATAGCTTAAAAGGTGCATCAAACTATATTTTCACAGCGCAAACGACAAATGAATTACCGATCGATTCATTAGCAATGGATAGTGCACATAAAATTCAACAGTTCCCATTTAGTACGGCAGGAGAAAATTATACGTTACTCTCAGACGATCAACAAGGTGACCAAGATTACTTTACATTTTCAGTAACGCAACCATCAACATTGAAATTTGATTTATCTGGTCTACCTGGTGTTACAGCATCAATGGAAATCTATTTAAAAAGTGATTTGGATAACAACTCAACAGAACAAATAGATGAAGACGAATGGAATGAAAATGCACCCTACCCATTACAAGCATCTTCTAGCTCAGCAAAAGGTGAAAGTGTAAGTATCGTTTTCGATGCAATCCCTGATGAAGAGTATGTACTAAGTGTATCCAATGACAACAGTGGCGCAGTGTCAATCGATATGCTCTTTAATGGCGGTATTGATAACGAGGAAAAAGCGAACATGAATGAATCAATTATTCCTTACACGTTAAAAGGAGAAATTGTTCATCTTCCTGAAGATGAAGATGGACTTCCATTGGATGAGCCAATGCTTGAAGACGATGTACAAAATAGTGATGGCGCACCAGCTCCAAATAAAGCAAAAAAACGTGAACGAGGAAAAAATTTTTTAAATCTTCTTTCAGGTCCCGATTTTGAGGAAAATGGTTTAGATGCGGATCTCATTATGACGAATGCGATTCCTTTTAATATCGGTGAAGATCAAAAAGCATACTTCCAAACTGAATATGATGAAGATTATTTCGTATTTACTGCTCCAGAAGATGCGATTTATGGTTTCCAAATTAAAAAAGGAAATAATCAAGAGCCAACTGGCACTATATTTGAATATGATGAGGAAACAAATGAATTGCTTCCACTTTCTTCATTAGCGAATGATTCGGGGCTTATTGGTCTACTTTACGGAGTAACAATTGATGAAGACGATCCAAAAACAATTGCTCTGAAAAAAGATAAAACTTATGTTATCAAAATTGTTAATTTTGGTGGCCGTTCCATCGAACCATATTCACTTACATCAAGAAAAATGGCAGCTATACCTGAAGACAAAAACAATGAAATTAATACAGACATCACTGCTCAAACGATTGAACCAGGTATCGATTATCAAAATCATCTCCTCTATAATGATGATAAAGATTACTACTACTATAAACATCGGGGCGAGGATACAGTGTTGAGTCTTCTGTTATCTTCCGTTCCATATACAAATGAACAACTCAATCAAATACCAAAGGAACTACAATTTGACTTGAAATTTTCTGGTTCAATTATTGAGGATACAAACGGCAATATGCAAATCGACGACGATGAACTAGCGAAAGAAATACCGTTTGGACAAGGTGAAAACTTATTTGAAATATTTCTTGGTCTCTCAGGTACTTCAGAGGTCAACACATCTTTCCTAGCGAAAAGAAATCGCGGTTACTTTATTAGTCTTAGCGCCACGGACTTTGGGCTCTTATCGCTCCAACCATACACATTATCTGTATTTAATCATAAAAATGTTGATGAAGATGCAGATTCCACATTAGTGCATGGTGTGCCAACAAAACCAACTATGCTAACGAAAAACGGCGATAAATATGTGGCTAATCAATATTTAAATGCTAGTGTGCCATTTGGCGATAAAGACTATTTCGAATTCCACAATGACCGCAAACGCGATGTATTCTTCTCCTTACAAACTGAAAAAGGTTTAGATGGTGTAATTCGTATTATTGATGCCAATGGAAAAACGGTTGAAACATTAGATCTTTACGGTTCCAAAGATACTGAAGTAGGTTCCGTTGAACTAGATAAAGGAACATATTATATAGAGGTTAGTGAAGTAAACGGCAAAGCTAGTACACAACCATATACGCTCGAAGTACAGTAACTAGCTGCTAAAGTAAAAAAAGGACGAAAGGCATCGAGTTGAACTTCTCGATGCCTTTTGACTTTTTACCCAATAGCTTTATTCAAAAAATAGCTTTCATCTCAATCAAATAATGTTTTCTTTTCTGGAGTACGTAAAAATTCAAAGAGTATATCTATTTGTGCCATAGTATTTCTATTAGTAGAAAGCGGCGGTAAATTGTGTTGCGAAAAAAAGTGAACATTATTCGTTTCAATACCTATAGTAGCTTCCCCTCCAATAATTTCACACAAAATAAATATCTTATAGTAATGATATGGTTCAGGAGGGTGCTGGTGTTTATTTTTGTCCAATAACGCAAGAAGTCTTACTGGCATTACATCATAACCAGACTCTTCTTTAATTTCCTTTACTACATTCTCTGAAGGAGATAATCCAATATCACAAAACCCTCCTGGTAATGCCCATTTATTATCAATATTCTCTTTTACCATTAATATTTGATTATTTTTAAAAACGACACCACGAACATCCACTTTCGGCGTTTGATAACCTGTTTCATTCGTAAATAAGTCCTTAATTTTTGTCATGTCAAGTTCAGTGTTATGTGACATAATCTCTGCACTAATGTTACGTAATTCCTCATAACGCTCGATATCATACATATCCTTAGAAAAAGTTAAGCCCGCTTGAGATAATGCTTGTATTTTTTTTGCCCATTCCAACCATTGGTAACTCATAAAATCCCTACTTTTAAGGACTGCTTGAATTCGGTGACACTTTTTATGATTGAATTTGGTTGTTCGTTGAACTCTTCTGTTTGGTATTCGGGTAACCATTGTACGCCAATCGTATAAACATTCGCTTGCAAACCTGCCACGATATCAGCATCACTATCTCCAATATAAACCGCCTCAAAATTTTCAACCTCTAAAAGAGATAATGCTTTAACTAAACCCTCTGGATCAGGTTTAGGTTTTAATACATCATCACCAGTTATGATGACATCAAACAGCCCTTCCATACTAATGCTTTTAGAGAGATATCCAAGCTTCTTTTTGCCTTTCCCGTGAAAATTCCTATTTTTATATTTGCCTCTTTCAAAGAGGTCAATAATTCACGAATTTCAGGATTAACTTCTACTAAACTTTTATGTAATTCGGCATATTGAGCATAGTAATATTCGATAGCTTCTTCCTTATTAGGATTTGAGAGATTATTTATAATAATACCTGTTTCAGAAGGACCAAACATTTCCTTAATCTCATTTGCAGTAAGATCCTTATTATCATAGTCTTTAAATACTTTTTGAAAAGCATAATAACAAATTGGTAAAGTATTCGCCAATGTTCCATCAAAATCAAATACGATAGCTTTCATATTTTGCTCCTTTTAGTTTATATAGTGATTCCAACGGACATTGTATAAATTGTTGGAATCCCTCTAGTTCTTATTATGATTGTCTGCCCTCCTTTAAAGTTATTAATATATATATTTTACAAATGTTTCTAAAATCCTTTTAATTATTTGTAACTTACGTCTTGAAACCTATTACTCTATCGTAAATACAATACAAAAAAGCATCTTCATCCAAAATGGATGAGATGCTTATTCTTAATTAAAATACTTAACATAATTACAATATTGATCTTGTTTCATATTAAGATTTTCATATAACTTTCGTGCATGAACATTATCTGTAGCCGTTTGAAGCGTAACATACCGTGCATCTTGTTGCTCACAATATTGAAACACCTTCTCCATCAATGCTTTGCCCACCCCTTGGCCTCTAGCATCGTCCGTTACATATATATCATTTAATATATATGCACGCTGTAATGCGATAGATGAAAAAGTTGGATATAATTGTACGAAGCCAATCGTTTTTCCATTTACTACAGCAATAAAAATAATGGATTCTTTTAAAGCCATTCGTAATTGGATAAATGCTTTAGCACTACTTCTATCTGATTCAAGTCCATAAAACTGGCGGTATTCATCAAATAGCACTGTTACTTCTTCTAATTCATCCATAGTCGCGTGAAGTATTTCCATTTCATTCTCTCCCCTTATGTCTACCCATGATTGTTAAAAATATGTAGCTAGTGATAATTATAAAGGAAATGCTGTTATAAAGATATTATGAATAGTACTTCAGAAATGAAATTAAAAGGCGCCGCTCTGAAGTCACTTCAGACTTCAAAAACAGCACCCTTTGCCATATTTAGTGGAAATAATGATCTACACGTTGTATTACTTCATCAGCAGAAAGCCCAGCCGCATCGATAACAGGTCCTGCCATTAAAGGATCGCTAATTCCCATAACATCTCTGTCTTGCCCTGTTATTACGCAAGCATCGCATTTTTTTGCATCCTCTTCATTACGAAGCTGAATCACTTCATAACCTTTTGCTTTTAAAGCATTTTCAACATTTGATAATGATTGTTCGACACCGATAATTTTAGACATTTTTCTTCCACCTCCTATATGTTAATGTGCCATATAGGTTTGCTAATTATTCACTTATTTTATTTTTTGTTATGAACAAAAATGTTAATTGTTTTAACAATCATTTTCTAGTAAAACACAAAATTAATTTTCCTTAATTATACAAAATAACCATAATACGTGTTATACTACTTTTTCATAGCATTAAATAACTGGAAGAATAGGAGGAATAACATGATTTATAGTAAAACTGAAAAAACACTAGAAACAGATCGTCTACTGCTACGTCTTTTTAAAGAAACGGATGCGCAAGAAGTCAGTAATTATTGTAACAATTACAATATATACAAAAGCACGTTGAATTTACCTTATCCATATTCATTAAATTGTGCTCTTACATGGATTGCAAATCATGAAAAGCACTATGACTTAGATAAAATGTATGAATTTGCGATTACAGACAAACAAAGTGGTCAGTTATATGGGGCAATCGGTATTTCAAATCATCAACAATACAAAAATGGCGAAATCGCCTATTGGATTGGTGAGGAGCATTGGGGCAATGGCTATGCAACGGAAGCAGCCAAGGCACTAATCGACTTTGTGTTTACAGAGAAAAACTACCATCGTGTTTACGCTCGCTATTTTAAATCAAATCCCGCTTCTGGAAAGATTATGGAGAAATGTGGTATGCAATATGAAGGTACGCTTAAAGATCACATTTATAAAAATGACTCATTTGAAGATATTGTTTTTTACGGAATTATTAATCCGATGAAATAAAAGGCGCAGATGGGGGTTTACGTTGAACGTAATGCCCCTTTTGGTCTTAGGTCCACTCCTATTCGTGATCGTCTAAAAAATCTTTACTAAAGCTTGTTTGTGATTGATAAGAAGATCGTTTACCTATATCAACACCTCGTTTAATGATGCCTTTCCCAAAGCGCCCTTCAATCTCATCCACTACCTTTAATATAGGCTCGTCTTTTACATGCTCTTCAAAATTGAAAATAGACAGCTGTTGACTATAATCTTTTCGATCAACTACATTCGAAACAGTAACACCGAGTAACCGAACAGGCGACTCGTCCCAATGTTTATCAAAGAGCGCACAGGCAATCTCAAAAATATCTTCAAAGCGATAAATTACATTCGTCATCGACTTTGAGCGTGTATGATTGTGCCAATCAGCACCACGTATTTGTATACTAACTGTGGAACCTGCTAGACGTTTCGCATCGAGTCGTTCTGCTACTTTTTTGCACAGCCCATCGATTGTTTTATGCAGTAGTCGAATATCGGTTACATCTTGCGGCAATGTCGTAGAATTGCCGACACTTTTTGTATCATAAATGGCAATTGGGTCAACTTCTCTTGTATCGATTCCATTTGCTCTTGCACGCAGTCTAACCCCATTTTTACCTAAAATATGCTTGATTGTATGTTCCTCAACCATAGCCAAATTGCCGATTGTAAAAATACCTTGGTCATTTAACTTTTTGGCTGTACTTTCACCAATACCATGCATTTTGACTACTTCAAGTGGCCAAAGCACTTGTTCAATATCCCGTAGCCTTAACACTGTGATACCCATCGGTTTTTTCATATCTGATGCTGTTTTGGCTAAAAACTTATTAGGGGCAACACCAATAGAGCAAGGTAAATCCAACTCTGTTAATAAACGAGTTTGTATTTCCTGGGCAATTTGAAGTGCATGGCGTTCCTTACTTAACAGCGTTACATCCATATAGCCTTCATCAATTGATACTGGCTCCACCAGTTCTGTATAGCTTCTTAAAATAGCAAACATCGCTTTAGAAGCCTCACGATATTTTTGAAAATCTGGTGGTAGCAACAACAGATCTGGACATTTTCGTTTCGCTTCATGTACCGTCATTGTCGTATAAACGCCAAGCGCCCTCGCCTCATATGAACATGTCACTAATATTCCCCGACGCTCCTTTGGGTTGCCTGCAATTGCAATCGGTTTCCCTTTTAAACTAGGGTCATGCGCCTGCTCAACAGATGCATAAAAACTATTCATATCAACATGAAAAATAATCCGTCCTTTATGTTCCATCATTTCACCACACATACCATTATTATGTACTTTCTATTTTAATCTATAAATGTATAGTCACCATCACTTTCGAGCAATTCCTTTAACACCGTTAAGGCTTGCTCTAGCTGCATGCTATTTTCCGGCGCAGTAATCGCCAATCGGACTGCATTTACAGGTTTTGTATTGCCTACCGCAAAACGCTCTGCAGCATACACTTGTACGCCCGCTTTCGATGCAAGTAATTCAAACTGCACACCAGTAAATTTTTCAGGCAATATAAGCCACCTGAAAATGCATTCATCATTGCCTAAAATGTTGTATTCACCTAAATATTGATTAACTAGTGCATTTTGCTGTTTAGCATATAATCGGTGTTTCTCTAAGATTGTTTGTGCAACACCATCTTGAATCAATCTAGCAGTAAGTTCTACCATGACTGGTGATACAGATATATTAATATTATATAATGTTTCAATAATTTTCTTTCTTAAAGCACTAGGCGTCACAACAAAAGAGAGCCTTAACCCAGGCGAAATCGTTTTGGACACACTTGCAATATAAACTACCTTTTCTGGTGCATAAAATGCGATAGGCGCAAGTGGCTGTTCCTGTATAAAACTATAAATCGCATCCTCAATAACGATTAAATCTTTTTGCCTTGCCACTTCTGCAATCATTTTCCTCGTGTCGATTGACATTGTATGGGTAGTTGGATTATGAAAATCAGGAATAACATAAAGTCCTTTTATATGTTCATTTTTGCAAGCATATAAGAGTCCTTCTTTTGTCATCTCTCCATCTTTTTGCTGAATAGCCACTAGCTGTATACCAAGCATATTGGCCGCCGTTTTTATCCCAGCATATGTAATCGGATCTGTACCAATACGATCTCCTGGATGAAACAATGCTGCTAGTGTACCGACAATTGCATTTTGTCCCCCTGCCCCAAACAATATCGGCTGATCTGTTTGAAAGCCGACTTTTTCTAAAAGCTTTGCTGCAGCCTCTGTTTGCCAAGCATTCGCCTCGGGTCGCCCATATTGAAATAACTTACTAAAATTAGAATCATTGAGCATTTTTTTCATATAGCGCGTTATTTCCTCATTGGCGTAAGTTGCAGGCAATACTGAGCCCAACTCAATCATATGAGCAGAATGACTTGTAGGTAATAAAATTTTATTCGTGGCGGCATCAGAAGAAACAAATGTACCGCTCCCTATTGAAGCATAAATTAGACCCTTCTGTCCGCAAAGCTTAAACGCACGAGTAATGGTGCTTAAATTTACATCTAAAAAATCAGCAAGCTCTCGTTGTGGTGGCAACTTTGTACCTGGCAATAAAATGCCTTCTTTAATATCCTGTTCAAGCTGCTCAGCAATTGCAATATATATCGGCCCTGTAATATTGCGGATATTCGGCTTCCAGCTCATTGGGTATTCCTCAAATGAATTGAATGGCATTTTTCAAGCCCCTTTCTTTCGCATTTGCATACAATATTTTAATTGTCTTGCATACAATCATAATATTGTATGCAAATGATTACAATGATATAATTTTTAAAAAATCAGAAAAAAGGACCGATAAAATTATGCAATATTCTGAAAGAATCTTAAACACACCATCTTCATTCATCCGTAATATTTTGAAAGTAACGGATGCCGACGATGTCATTTCCTTTGCTGGAGGGCTTCCAAACCCAATCTCCTTCCCAATCGATGCATTAAAAGCATCTGTAGATCATGCCATTAGTGAAAATGGCAGTCGATTATTCCAATATTCATCTACACAAGGATATGCGCCTCTACGTGAATATATCGCTGCAAAATATCGCCGTGTTCACCGGCTAGATATCCATGCGGATGATATATTAATAACAACTGGTTCACAGCAAGCACTTGAACTCATTGGGAAAGTACTTATTAATAAAGGTGATGGCATTGTGATTGAGGAGCCAGGCTATTTAGGTGCTATTCAAGCCTTCACATTAAGTGAGCCTACTTTTTATGGTGTAACACTTGAAAACGATGGTCTTAACTTAGAAGAGTTAGAGAAAGCTTTACAGCAGCCTAATGTTAAATTCGTCTATACTGTTCCAAATTTCCAAAATCCAACGGGACTAACGTATTCAAAGGAAAAACGTCAACAAATTTATGACATCATTTCTAAATATGACGTAGCACTAATTGAAGATGATCCGTACGGAGAATTACGCTTCCAAGGTGAGCCATTACCTTATATCGGTGCCGGAAAACTCGAAAATAGTATTTTACTAGGTTCTTTCTCTAAAACAGTTACACCAGGTATGCGCCTTGGCTTTGTCATTACAAAAAACAAAGAGTTAATGAAACATATTGAAACAGCAAAACAAGCGACTGATTTACACACAAACATTTTCTCTCAATATGTCATTTATGATTATTTAGCGAATAATGACTATACGGAGCACGTGAAAAAAATTGTTTCTTTATATAAAAATCAATCTAATGCAATGCTAGACGCGATGCAAGAATTCTTCCCTGCACATGTTGAATACACAAAACCAGATGGTGGGATGTTCATCTGGGCTACTATGAATAACGGAGCTTCCGCATTAGACGTTTTCAATAAAGCAATGGAACAAAAAGTCGCTTTCGTTCCTGGTGACCCATTTTATACATCTAAAACAGGCGTAAACACAATGCGTCTAAACTATACAAATGCTACACCTGAAATTATCCGTGAAGGGATTAAACGTTTAGGCAGCATTTTATAAAAACAAAAAGAACCGTATAAGCGCTTATACGGTTCTTTATTTTTCATTAGGGTAATAGATTGTCATACTTAACTTAGTTAATGTATCACCGTTATTACTATAGAAGTGAGGGCGGTCAGCTTTAAATCGGATAGAATCGCCATTTTCTAATATATACTCGTTGTCGTTAACCCGAATCATTAATTCTCCTTCAAAAACGGTAATAAACTCTTCTGTTCCTTCTTTATGAGCCTCAGCGCTTAATTTCCCATCTTTATCAATTTCAATCATATAAATTTCAAATCGACTATCTTCTTGAAATGGAAAATTCGGATATACTCTATATTTTCCATTATCCTCTGACAATACTTGAATATCCTTTTTTAAAACGACTTCAGTATCCGTCTGCGGTTGATGGATTAGGGAAGTAAAAGATACTTTTAGCCCATTTGCAATTTTCCATATTGTTGTAAGCGTCGGACTGGACTCTCCTCTTTCAATTTGTCCAATCATTGTTTTACTAACACCGCATAGCTGAGAAACTTTTTCTAAGCTTAATTTTTCTTTTTCTCGAATTGCTTTTAAATTTCTTGCAAAAATAAGATGAATTTCCTCCATTACAATCACCTCTTATCGTATGTACAATATAACGTACGTTATGTATAATAAAAAGAACGACGTTATACTGTTTATTTTAGACATTATAACATACAAAATACAAGGAGGACTAAAATGCCTTACATATCTTTTTTAGTATTCGTTGTCATTACTAGCTTTACACCAGGTCCGAACAACATTATGGCAATGGCATTTGCCAATCAATATGGATTGGGAAAAACGATTCAGTTTTGTCTAGGTGTTGGAATTGGTTTTTGCACAATAACTGCATTAAGCTGTTTTTTTAATATTGCCCTCATTAGCGTCATGCCCATAATAACCGTCCCATTAACCATTTTAGGGGTGGGCTATATGTTATATTTAGCTTTTAAAATATTAACCTCTAAAGAAAATGACGAAAATAGTCACCATACTAAAGACAATAGTCGAAGCTTTTTGCTACTCGGTGCCTTCTTGCAATTTGTAAATCCGAAAGGTATTTTATTTGGCATCACAGTCGTTGCAACCTATATTCTTCCATATTATTCATCGTTTACGAGCTACATTTTTTTCGCCCTATTTTTAGGATTTGTTGGCATTACAAGTACATTTAGTTGGGCACTATTCGGTTCAGTTTTTCGCAAAGTGCTCATTAAATATCGTCAGCCATTTAATATTTTAATGGCTCTTTTATTACTTTATAGTGCCTTTTCAATACTCATACACTAATAAAAATAAAGAAACCTCATCGTACGTTATTACGTACAACGAGGTTTCTTTAAACTACTTAAAGTATTATTTTGTATATGTTAAAACGGCATTCTTCTTAAATTTCGCTAACGCTGCTGTTGCCTCGTTTTTGTTTGTATATTCGAAAATACGAATATTTTTATTCTCAAATACTGTTACAACCCACATTCTAACCGCTCCTTTCAATTTTATTTTTGTAATATAACAATCACCAAAAATGTGATAAAAAGAACTAACTGTCTTATAACAACTTCTTGCTAATTCCTATTGTACGCTCTTTTTTTAAAAAATAAAGCTTTATGTGAAGCCCTTCACAAACTGTTCAATTTCAAAACGCTTTCATTGAACAATTTGTGAAAATCTTCATATTTTAGGTATAAATTATGGACCGTTTACTTGCCTACGATAGCTTTAGCCTGAGCATAACTGGCTACTAGAAAAACCGTCTGTACGCCTTTTCCACGATGTACAGACAGTCTTCCAATTTCAATCATCATTTAGTAGTAGTAGATTTTATTTTATAAGGATGATGAATTAACAAAACACTTCTTCTTGCTTTTGTGTAAGTTCTATTTCAAAGCCTAAATCTTCGAGCATGCGATAATCACTATTCACTTCCTGCCCTGCAGTCGTTAAATAATCCCCGACAAAGATACTATTTGCTGCATACATTCCGAATGGCTGAAGAGAACCTAAATTTACTTCGCGCCCTCCAGAAATGCGAATTTCCTTCGTTGGATTTATATAACGGAATAACGCTAAAACTTTTAAACAATAGCGAGGATTTAACTCCTGTGTTCCTTCTAGCTTCGTCCCATCAATCGCATGTAGGAAGTTTACCGGAATCGAATCTGCATCCAATTGGTGCAGGGCACGAGCAATCTCCACGACATCCTCTTTTGTTTCCTTCATCCCAATAATGGCCCCTGAGCATGGAGAAATACCATGTTTTTTCACAACCTCAACCGTATTTACACGATCTTCATACGTGTGTGTAGTCGTAATATAAGAATGATGGCGTGCAGATGTATTTAAATTATGATTGTAGCGATCCACACCTGCTTCTTTTAGTTGTTGTGCCTGCTCTTCTTTCAGTAATCCAAGACATGCACAAACTTTTAAGCCGTATTGCGCTTTAATTTCTTCAACTGCTTCACTCACTACATTGACATCTTTACGAGTCGGTCCACGTCCGCTTGCTACGATGCAGTAGGTTCCTATTTTATTTTCAAACGCGCGTTTTGCCCCTGCTAATATTTCCTCCTTCGTAATGAATGGATATTTGTCAATAGGCGCTGTCGACTTAGATGACTGCGAGCAATACCCACAATCTTCTGGACAATAGCCACTCTTTGCATTCATGATCATATTTAATTTTACTTTTTTACCGTAATAATGCTTACGAATGGCAAAGGCACCGTCCATTAGTTTTAAAATGTCATCGTCATCACTATTTAAAATGGCAAGCGCCTCGTCATTACTAATAATTTTGCCCGCAATCACTTCATCTGCTAACTGTAACCAATTCATTGAACATTCTCCTTTTCAACTCGCACAAGTTTTAAAGCTCTAGCGGAACGAAATACTTTATATAACCGTTCTGCTAAAAAGGCAGAGGCAATCGCTAGGCAAAAGTCTGCAACAATACTATTAAGAAAACCTACTAAGAAAACATGAGACCAGCTTGATTTCATGTTTAACCATACATTCAATGCCATATATAAATAAGGCACAGCTACTGCATAAATAATGATAAGCCCAACAATATTTGCACCGATGAAGTGTTTTTTCGATGGCACCTCTACTCGATTAATTAGAAAACCAATCACTAATGCTGCAAGTGCGAAGCCTATTAAGTAACCAAAAGTCGGTTGCAATACATATGTAATGCCTCCTCCTTGGGTAAAAACTGGCATGCCTGCTAAACCAATTCCTATGTAAACGAGCTGACTTAGAAATCCATTGCGACCACCAAGTAAGCAACCTGCCAAAAAAACAAAAACAATTTGTAATGTAAACGGCACTACAGGAAGTGGTATTTTAATAAATGCCCCAACAGCTGTTAAAGCAGCAAACACCGCTATCATTACAAGTGAGAGCGTTGATTGTCGTTGAAACATGCATGATTCCCCCGTTCTTCAAAAAATTGAACAATTGTTTCTTTTGTTGTTTGAATCATAAATCGCATTTCTTCATCCGTTATAATATAAGGTGGCATAAAGTACAAAACATTCCCTAGTGGACGAATAAGTAATCCTTTTTTTAATGCTCTTTTATATATTTGATAGCCGATACGCTCCTCACTCGGTAATGGCTCTTTCATTTCGCGATTCGCCACTAGCTCTATTGCCCCGACAAAGCCTACTTGCCGATATTCGCCAACAAAAGGCAAATCACTAAAAGCCTCTACTGCTAGCTTACGCATGCGTTCACTTTTGTCTTGCACAATGTCTATGTAATGCTCTTCTTCAAACATCGACAATACTTCAAGTGCAACGCGGCAAGCAAGAGTATTCCCCGTATAACTATGCGAATGTAAAAATGCTTTCATCGTCGCATAATCATCATAAAATGCTTGATATACTTCATTTGTTGTTAACACGACCGAAAGCGGTAAATAACCACCTGTTAAGCCCTTTGACAAGCACATAAAATCTGGCGAAATTTCAGCTTGTTCGCAGGCAAAGAGAGTACCTGTTCGACCGAAGCCAACCGCAATTTCATCTGCTATTAGATGGACATCGTATGCTGTACATAACTCCCGTAAACGCTGTAAATAAATAACTGGATACATTTTCATGCCTGCCGCTGCTTGAATAAGTGGCTCAATTATGACCGCTGTAATTTCCTTATGATGTGTAATTAGCTCTTCTTCAACGAATTGAATACATTGGGCATCACAATTTTGCGAATTTTTATTGAAAGGGCAACGAAAACAATCTGGCCCTTGTGCTCGCACTGTATCTAATAATAGTGGTTGATACACTTCATTATAAAGATCGACACCACCGACTGATAAAGCGCCAAGTGTTTCGCCGTGATAAGCATCTGTTAATGCTAGAAATCGTTTTTTCGTCGTTTTTCCTATTTGCATATGATACTGAAAACTCATTTTTAATGCGATTTCTATAGCGGATGAGCCATTATCTGCAAAAAATACTTTTTGCAAACTATGTGGTGTTAAAGCTACTAATTTTTGCGCGAGCTTAATCGCTGGAACATGTGAGAAATTTGCAAAGATTACATGCTCCAAAGTAAAGGCTTGCTCACTTAAAGCTTGACTAATACGTGGATTGGCATGTCCAAATAAATTTACCCACCAGGAGGAAACAGCATCTAAATAGCGATGATTCTTTTCGTCGTACAACCATACACCTTGCCCTTTTTTAATAACAATTGGTGGGAAGTCCTCATAATCCTTCATTTGTGAGCATGGATGCCATACATGTTGCAAATCGGTTTCTTGTAACTCAGTTAATACTTGTTTCATGTTTTAACAGCCTTTCAAACAATGATGTATCCGTAATAGCTAAGTCCATAATGTGCGATATATGTTTCAGCTTCGGTAAAGTCGCAAACGGTAATGGGTGATGCCTTAAAATCGTTTTAATATTGTCTTGCTCCATCCCACTACCCGTGTCACCGTTAAATACAATGCCAAGAACTTCAATTTTACGTTTACTTAATGCTTCTAACGTCAAAAGTGTGTGATTTATTGTACCAAGTGTTGTGCGAGTAACAACGACTACTGGTAATTTACTTTGAACAATTACATCCAAAAGTGTCGTTTCGCCATATGAATCTAACGGTACAAAAAGCCCTCCTGCCCCTTCACAAATAACAACATCCCATTTTTGCTGTAATTGCTGCATTTGACCTAATAATCGCTGTGTATTTATTTGTTGCCCCTCCAGCTGAGCCGCAAAATGTGGTGATGCCGCTTCTTTGAACGAATAGCCATTTAAATTTTCTCGGTCGAGCAATTGTAAAGAATATTTTTCATACATAGTCGTATCGTAGTAATAGGATTGCTCACCGTCATGTACTTCACCAGTTTGTACCGGCTTATAAGGCGTCACGTGTATGCCCTGTTTTTGCAAATTTCGCATTAATAATGTGGTAACAAATGTTTTACCAACATCCGTATCTGTGCCAACAACCCAAAAATGTTGCATCTTAACCTCCCCCTCTTTTGTGTTAACCAACCACAAACATTAAGTTAACACATCTATTTTCATTTTGTAAATGCTCTTTTTTGTTTTTTTATGAAAATTCATGCTTTGCTTATATCAGTTAAGGAGCGTTCTAATAGCGATTTGATTGAGTTTATTAGCGATTCGTCAATTACTCAAAAATTTAAAAGGATTTTAATACTATTCTGTAGTATTAAAAAACACAGGGGGTGGCAAAATGTTTGGATTATTTAAAGAATCTGAGAAAATCATGGAACCATATGAACAAGTGAGCAGTATTTTAAATTCATTGCTTACTTATGAAACAAGGGATTTACCGCTTCGTTATGAATTTTGGTACCGCTTGGCCATACGTCAGGAAGAATATCGAACATTACAAGCTGAGCATCGTGCAAAAATCTCGATGCATACGGCAGTAGGTCGTTTTCATCAAGTCCAATATGAGTCGACAAAACAAAAATGTGCTAAGCTCGAACGACTAGCGGATATTTATAAGATTTTTTGTATCGAAGAAGAACGACTAGCATTAAATCATCGCCTACATTTTCACAAGGAAACAATTGCTGAAATTTATGGGCACGTACAAAATAAAGAGCTATATACATATAATGATTTAGTACAGCAACAATTTTGGGAGGCTGTTAGCGAGGACATACTAAAAGCAATTGCCCATCTAGATTAACACTAGATGGGCAATTTACTCATGTATTACATTGAAACATATGGTAAATTTAATTAAATACAACTGTATTAAATAAGGAGAATATTTTATGATTGCTTGGATTATTACTGCAGAAATAGCCTTTTGGATTGTCATCTTAATAGGGCTGGTTTGTAGATACCGTTTTAAAAAGCCTAAACTTAGCATTATCTTTTTTGCTCTTACACCTGTTATTGACCTACTATTAGTATTGCTAACTGCCATGGACTTGCGAGCGGGTACACCAGCCTCCATTTCTCACGGTATCGCCGCTGTTTATATAGGTGTCTCCATAGCATATGGTAAAACGATGATTACTTGGGCAGATGAAAAGTTTCAACAGTGGTTTTTAAAACTACCCATTGAAAAGAAACGATTAACAGGACTAGCAAAAGGTATTAATGAAATAAAAATGCTTGGTCTACATGTTATTGCCTACGTAATTAGTGCTAGTTTATTATATGCAATGATCGTATTTATCGGTGAACTTACTGATACATCTTCCCTTTTACAAGTAATGAAAGTTTGGGGCATTATTTTAATAATTGATGCTATTATTAGCTTTTCGTATATAATTTTCCCTAATAAAAAGTAATATTTTCATGTTCCTTCGTATGTATATGGATGGCAATTGATATGACAATACATAAAGGTGGCTATCTAGATAAACGAGCAATTTTTACAGACATACAATTTCCAATAAGTGTATTCAAATAAAAAAGCCTCTCACAAATGTGTGCGAGGCGCTTGCTTGTCAACATCATCCTTCATTATTTTCCATTCCCTGCTGTAGTAGTTCTTTTAATTCATGTACTTGATCGGCTTTAATCGCCACGTTGTTATAACTTTTTTTTAATCCTAACATAAACGTTACTTCCACAGGTTCTTTCATCTTCAGCATGATTTGTGGATATGCTTCTCCAAAATCACGTGCGATAAAATCAATAGTATCCTTCGATAATTTTTCTTTTAACCGTTCTGGGTCATCTTCCATTTTTTCGATATTAGCAAAGCGAATAGTCGCTCGTTTCATTAAACCTAAAGATAAATAAAGTGAATCATTTGTTGTATAGATAGGATTTAGGCGAACTGCCTGCATATCCGCAATGAAAAATAGGACTGAGTATACATTAAGAATTAACAATAGGATAGATAATATTATGGATTTGTCATGAAGCCACCAATGTATACCGATTGTTTCGATGACGATTGCATGAATCATCATCATTTGAAAGGCGATATAGCTGGAGTTTTTATGCAAAGTTAATCCGGCGCGTTCTCGCCTCTTCCAACTTGCAAAACCGTAATAAAGAACGAGTAAATCTGTACAGAGCAATTGAATAATAGGGTACTTAGGTGCATGTTTTTCAACAGCTTGCGGAAAAGAGAAAATATCTGGTAGTGCGCTTACCCGTACATCCCTTAAAATTTTAGGCATATAGTAGACAAGCGTTGTAACAAATACAAGCTCAATAACGAGTAGTGCCCCTTCAATCGCAAATCCAGCCCATGTTACTACAACAAACGGCTGCAAATGATCTATTGGAATAATAAACCGTGCAGCAATACAGCCTGAAGCGGCTAAAACAATCGCATGCTTAACAGAAAACTTTCGTTTATAAAGCATAAATAACACTGGTATAACAATTATAAAATCGAGTAATGAACCGACTACAACGCCTGCTGTTTCGGCTGGTAAAATGGACAGACCAAGTCCGGTATTATAAAGCGAGTAGTTACTAATTAATACAACTAATAAAAACACAAGCCAAATATTTTGTTTCTTTTTTAAGGCTATCATGTCGTATCTCTCCTTTTAGATTACCATCGCTTCTAATTCTACTTTTAACTATATAAATAACTTTAAAATATTTGGTATAATTTGCAAACCCTTTCACAAAACAAACTGCAAATAATTTTCTAACTTGTCATGGATTGTTCACTGATTTGTCCAATCATTCTATACTACGTTGTTGTGCTAGAAATTTTTTACGATACACATGCGGTGAATAGCCCGTATACTCCTTAAACCGTTCAATATAGTAGCTAACTGTACTAAAGCCAGTTAGCGACGCAATAAAAGTGATGGAATGCTCACTATCTCGCAATAGTTCTATACTTTTTCGTAAACGATAATGTAAAAGATACGTAAAAGGTGTGATGCCAACAATTTTTTTAAAGAAACGACTACATTCTGCCCTGCTTATAAAAACATGTGCAGCTAACATTTCAAGCGTTATTTTTTCTTGATAATGGCTATGGATAAAATCGAGCATTTCTTTTGCACGCTCATGTTGAACAATTATAGATGACTGCATCGTTTCTACTGTTAGCTTTGATTGCATTAATATCGATTCCCATATCAATAATAATGTTCTCCACACCTGAATTTCAAAATAGGCATTTCGGTCTTTTAATAGCTGAGCCGTTCTTTCAACAGCTTGCGCAAGCTCTCCAGAAAGCTTCACAAATGGCAGTCTATTATTTTCTACATATGGACTCACATATTTAGCTGTCAATATACTCCCTTCATGTCCTCCCAATAATTTAGGATCTACATTAATACAAAAGAGCTTCGACTGTTCAACGTTATAAGGCTGTGCTTCATGCAAACATGCTGCGTTGACAAACAAGCCATCTCCCTCCTCAAGTACTAATACATCAGCACCTACACGATATTTAACACGCCCACTTACCACATAGACAAATTGAATTTCCTTATGCCAATGTAATGGTAAAAAATCACGGCGATCTACCCGCAAATGCGTTTCATATAATGCGACTGGAAATGCATTGGAGCCATGTAACGTTAATTCCTGTAAATCCTTCGCTACTTTAATGTGCGTTAGTGCCATTGTTATCACCTCAATATATTGATATTTTCAACCATATAATTCGATATTTTGTCTTGTAATAAGTATTTATAATAACTTTATATTGATAGTTTAGGAGATGCTATAGTAATGAATCAACAAAATAAAAAAAAACATATCTTTGGTTTTATTCTTGTCATTCTCGGTGCAAGCTTTTGGGGAATTGGTGGAACAGTCGCGCAAAAACTTTTCCAACAAGAACAAATTGAGGTTGGTTGGCTCGTTTCGAGTAGACTTTTGCTTGCAGGTATCCTGTTAATTGCCATCTACAAAATTACACATCGCCAACACTCCATCTTTGTCATGTGGCGAACAAAGAAAGATGCTTTTAGACAAATTCTGTTTAGTTTACTCGGCATGCTTGCTGTACAATACACATACATGATGTCAATTGCTATCGGCAATTCTGCTGTAGCGACTTTACTGCAATATTTAGCCCCTCTTTTCATCATCGCTTTTTATATCATACAAAGACATAGCAAATTAACGAAGCAAGATGGCATTGCAGTAACACTTACACTTACAGGTACTACTTTATTGCTGACAAATGGCTCTTTTTCCACACTTTCCGTTCCAATGATGAGCGTAATTTGGGGTGTGTTATCGGGGCTTTCGGTCGCTTTTTATACATTGTATGCTGTGCCACTTTTACAGCAATTTCATTCTTTACTTGTGGTCGGTTGGGCAATGTTAATTGGGGGTTCAGTAATGAGCATTTTTTATCAGCCTTGGCATATCGATCTTTCCACGTGGACCATTGCAACGAGCGCTTACTTTTTCTTTATCATTATTTTTGGGACAATGCTTGCCTTCTGGTTCTATATTGCAAGTTTGCATTATTTATCACCAAAAGAAACAAGCTTACTTGGTAGCCTGGAACCATTAACGGCTGTTTTAACAAGTGTGCTTTGGCTACAAATTCCCTTTGGAGGCTTCCAAATGCTTGGTACTTTACTTATTCTATGCATGATTTTATATCTTACTGTATTTCAGAAAAAGCAACATGACTTGGGATAAAAAACCAATTTATTAGTAGATTACTTTAAAATTAGATAATTCCAAAAATTATTAGTCACAAACTACTAGATTGAAAATAACAACTATGAATTTATATATAAATTTTACATATTTCATATATCTTTTCTCCTTGTTTGTCCAGTATACTAAAAAATATCATAAAAATAAGGAGGTATGTATATGAATAGAAAAGTAATTTTCTTCGAAGTACATGGAGGCACTGATAAGGGACCCGATGGCTTCAGACAAGATACAATGCCGATGGTAAATGCACTTAAACAACGTGGGCAAGATGCGGAAGTAGTGTTCTTTGATATAACAAAAAAAGAAGAAATTTTTGAGTACGTTAAAGAACATGGCATTGCCTATGTATCCCGTATTAACCCTGGTAATCTAGAACACGAGGAAGAATATTTTGAGATGCTTCGTGATTTATGTGCAACTGGTGTCATTGGCATGCCACATCCTGATGCAATGATTGGCTACGGTTCGAAAGATGTATTATCCAAATTAGTCTCTACAAATTTAGTACCTGATGATACATTTGCTTATTACACAATTGATGCATTTAAGGCACAATTCCCTACCTCCCTTGCGATCACTGAGCGAGTATTAAAGCAAAACAGAGGCTCAACTGGCGAAGGTATTTGGCGAGTAAAGTTAGTTGAACCGCTTGCTGCTGGTACTACAGAAGTACCACTTGATGCCAAAATCAAATGTACCGAGGCAAAAGATAATCATGTTGAGTATTGGAAGCTTGGCGAGTTCATGACATTTTGCGAGCAGTACATCACTGGCACAAACGGAATGCTAATTGATATGCGTTTCCTTCCACGTATTACTGAAGGTGAAATCCGCTTATTTATGTTGCGTGACAAACCAGTTCACGTGGTACATAAAAAACCAGCCGATAGTGAAGATGCCTTTAGTGCAACACTTTTCTCTGGTGCTCAATATCGCTACGACAAACCAGAGGATTGGGAAGAACTTGTACAAAACTTTTTAACACAACTACCTCTTGTAACTAACTTATTAGGCAATTACGACCTACCACTTATTTGGACAGCTGATTTCATGCTTGATACAAATGAAACAGGTGAAGATTGTTACATTTTAGGGGAAATGAATTGTTCATGTGTGGGCTTTACTTCTGAACTAACTTTGGCCCATCAAGTAGCAGAGGAAATTTTAGCTTGCATTCATGAACATCGTGAAATTACTGCATAACCATTGCTTATAATAGCTTCAAAGACTATAGACGAATCGTTTATAGTCTTTTTTATTCTGAAGATAGTATTTTGTTGCAACATAAAAGGCATTGAGAAATCCCCTTCTCAATGCCTTTTGTCGATGCTTATCTTTTTATCTGTACATTTTAATTCCTTGAATAAACTCATAAATGAAATAACCTGCGAAACCAATTAATAAGACTCCTGATATCATTGTAAGTGTTTTAATCATCTTACGACTCATCGCCTTACGTGTAACCGAAACAATTGTCATTAAACCTATGTCGTGCAGTAAAATACCACTAAGTATTCCAGCAGCGATTACTAGGAAGCTTGCCGATTCACCTTGATTATACGATTTTGCTAGAACTACACCGAATACATTTACCCAAAAAACAAGGTTTCCTGGCGAAATAGCCACTAGCAACCCATTTAGATACGAGGCGAAAAATGACTTTGTCACCTTTTCACCTGCAAGCGTAATATCCTTGTCGGCATTTTTAATAGAATCTAGCCCAAGTAAAAACAAAAAACCGGCTCCAATAATCCACATTGGCAGTTGAATTATCGGCATGGCTAATATAGAAGCAAGTCCCATATAAAGGGCAAAAACTAATACTACATCAACCGTCATACCACCAAGCCCTACCGCCCAGCCATGTATAAAGCCATTTTTTAACCCCTGCTTTGTCATTTCGACAGTAATGGCTCCAACAGGCATTGCAATAGCCAGTCCAACTAATACATACGCAACATATAAACTCAAACAAACACTTCTTTCATGCTATAAAATAAGCTTCTTACGTCCGTTTATATAAATATTCTAGCATAAAAATACAGAAATAGCTTATTTTTTTATATTTATTCATTACTAAGTGCCAGTCACCCAAACAATTTATAAAAATTCACGTAAAAAAACAACTTAATATCCTGCGAGAACGCATACTTGTTCAGTGCCAGTCACCCAAACAATTTATAAATATACATAGCGTGCTTTGCATAAAAATTGAAATGGTTTTTATCGTATAAAATTATTTCCTGCTTACAACATCTGTTTCTTCCATTGAGCAAGTAGATCCTCCGACTTAGCAATTTCAATCTTTAACTCAACTTGCTTAGCAGAGCAACGTTTTTGCGCTTTTTGCAAAGCTTCCTCCAATGCAGGTATGTAGCTTAAATTTTTTGTGGATGCCACTAGCTGGAAAAAGATATTCCCTTGAATATAGTACCAACGAGGATTCATACTATCTAGCTGAATCGCCTCTTCAATGAGACGAAGTGCCAAATATGGGCTCGCTTCCAGACGGTTAATAAATTGTGCAAATGCTCCCCAGTAAAGTGCTAGATTGGGCTGTAGTTTAATAGCCTCCGCATATTGCACCATTGCTTTATCAGGATCTTCTGCAAGGACAAAATATTCAGCCATTGTATAGTATGCATTCGCCTGCGCTTCAATTGACCCCGCTAATAGTTCATCAACTACTTTGCCAAATTGCTCATCGTCCTGACTTCCTATATATGCGGCGAGGACATCACGCTCAGGATACGATCCATCAACACGTTCAACACTTTGCTTCATTTTTTCAGCCTTAGGTGTTGGCATATTGGCATATCCGTTTGCCTCTAAAAGTGCCACATGCTGTTGAATAGTTGGAAACGAGGCATCTGCTTCAAATGCTTCATCCACTAATAATGCTTTAGCCAAATTATAGCTTTCTTTTACTTGACCATTTACAAATAATTCATTTACTTGTTGTACTTGTTCATTAAATTGTTTTATCACTATATAATCCTCACCTTCACCAAAAGAAAAGTCTTATAGGTAGTTTACCATCTTTAGAGAGAAAAACAGTAATTATCATGAAAACCAATGCATGAATAACCCGTTTTTTTAATATACATATTGTCACCCTATTGTTACTTCTCAAAAACATTCAGTTTCCGACATGCTAATTATTGAAGCAAAATAATTAGCAATTTGGCTAGTTTAGGAGTAAATACGATAGTCTTAATTTTTATTTCTAGTTTTTCATCATAATAATAGTTATTAATTGGATATTTTTCTGAATTATGAGATAATTGAAGTAAAATTTCTTTATCTTTGGGGCTAGTAAATTTCATTTTAGGAGGGCTTGCTATGAATCGACGTTTTCATCTGTTATTACTAATAATGGGCAATTTACTTATACTAGGAGCCATTTTCATTTATGCTTTGCAAAGTCAAGTGCAAGTGGCCTTCAGCACCTATGGCCTCGTGATGGGATTATTAAGTACGTTACTAATTATTATTTTCTATTTATGGGGGGACGAAGAGCGTCAAGTTTAAGTGCCAGTCACTCACACAATTCTCAAACAATTTATAAATATCCAAGGTATAATTTACGAAGACCTAGCGAGAACGAACGTAACGCAAGACGTATCAAGCCATGCGTAGCGAGCGTTGTGACTTAAAACGTGCGCAAGTGCCAGTCACTCACACAATTTAGGTATTCCCCCCCTGAGTGTGCCTAATAAATGTAGAAAAAAAATTTTTTTGTAGAAATTTAAAAACAATGATTGAGTAGTATATCAATTTTCTGTATAATCAGCTTGTTTGACAATACTTTATATGAACTTGGGGGTAGACAATTGGGTAAAGCATTGATTATAGGAGCTGGCGGAGTAGCCAGTGTTGTGGTACACAAGTGTGTTCAGAATTCGGACGTATTTGAGGAAATTTGTATCGCAAGCAGAACTGTTTCAAAATGTGACGCTCTAAAAGAAAAACTAGACGGCGGAAAAACAAAGATTCATACTGCACAGGTAGACGCTGACAATACTGAAGAATTAATCGAGCTTATTAAAAGCTTCGGACCAGATGTTGTTATTAACGTAGCGTTACCTTATCAAGACTTAACGATTATGGATGCTTGCTTAGCGACAGGTGTGCACTATGTGGATACTGCAAACTACGAGCCACCTGAAACGGCAAAATTTGAATATAAATGGCAATGGGCTTATAAAGAAAAGTTTGAAAAAGCTGGCTTAACTGCGCTACTTGGTAGTGGATTTGATCCAGGCGTAACAGGCGTTTTCACTGCGCATGCTCAAAAACATGAATTCGACGAAATCCACTATATCGATATCGTAGATGCCAACGCTGGTGACCACGGTTATCATTTCGCAACAAACTTTAATCCAGAAATCAACATTCGTGAAATTACAGCGAATGGTCGTTACTGGAAAGAAGGCGAGTGGATTGAAACAGCACCACTTGAGAAAAAAGAAGTTTACAACTTACCGGAAATTGGACCAAAAGATATTTACTTGCTGTATCATGAAGAATTAGAATCAATTGCTAAAAACATTAAAGGTTTAAAGCAAATTCGATTCTGGATGACATTCTCTGAAAAATACTTAACACACTTAAAAGTACTAGAAAATGTAGGCATGACTTCAATTGAACCAATCGAATTCGAAGGTCAAATGATTCAGCCAATCCACTTCTTAAAAGCAGTATTACCAGATCCAGCATCACTAGGACCACGCACAAAAGGTAAAACAAATATCGGCTGTATTTTCCGTGGTTTAAAAGATGGCAAGGAAAAAACTTACTACGTATATAACGTATGTGACCACGAAGAATGCTATAACGAAGTTGGTTCACAAGCGATTTCTTACACTACAGGCGTACCAGCAATGATTGGTGCAATGCTTGTTATGAACGGTCAATGGCAAAAGCCTGGCGTTTGGAACGTAGAAGAATTCGATCCAGATCCATACATGGATGCTTTAAATAAATGGGGTCTTCCATGGCAAGAAAGTCATAATCCAGAATTACTTGACCTTGAGATTGATGCGAAGGAACATAGCCGATGAAACCAATTGATTTCACAAAAGTTCCTTCACCTTCTTATGTAGTGGATGAACGACTTTTAACAAAAAATCTTGAGCTTTTAAAGTCTATTCAAGATCGTACTGGCTGTCGTATTTTACTTGCACTTAAAGGGTTTTCAATGCATTCAACATTCCCTTTAGTTGGTGAATACTTAGCTGGTATTACATCAAGCTCTCTATTTGAAGCGCGTCTTGGTTATGAAAAAATGGGTAAAGAAGTTCACGTTTATGCACCTGCTTACGTAGAGCATGAAATGGACGAGCTTCTTGGCTATGTGGATCACATCGTCTTTAACTCTTTCAACCAATGGGCTCAATACAAGGACAAAGTAAAAGCTGCTGGTAAAACAATTGAATGTGGTATTCGCGTAAATCCTGAGTACTCTGAAATTGAAACAGCACTATACGATCCTTGCTATACGAACTCTCGTCTTGGTACAACATTAGCAAACTTCGACAAATCTCAACTTGACGGTATTGATGGCTTACACTTCCATGCGATGTGTGAGCAAAACTCTGATACTTTGGAGCGTATCATTGAAGTTGTCGAAGAAAAATTTGGTGATGTTTTACACCAAATGAAATGGCTAAACTTCGGCGGTGGTCACCATATCACTCGTGAAGATTATGATGTTGAAAAACTAGTAAATATCATTAATTATATTCAAGATAAATACAATCTTCTTGTTTATTTAGAGCCTGGTGAAGCTGTGGCACTAAATACAGGTTACCTAGTAGCAACGGTTCTAGATATTCAGAAAAACGGAATGGACTTAGCTATTTTAGACACTTCTGCAACTTGTCATATGCCAGACGTGCTTGAAATGCCCTACCGTCCAATGATTATCGGTTCAGGACAAGCAAATGAGCTAGCACACACGTATCGCTTAGGCGGGCTTACATGCCTTGCTGGTGATGTTATCGGTGATTACTCATTTGACGAACCATTAAAACCAGGAGATCGCCTTGTTTTCACAGATATGGCGCACTACTCAATGGTAAAAAATCATATGTTTAACGGTGTAAACCTGCCATCTATCGTTTCTTATAACGATGAAGAAGGCATAAAAGTAATTCGTGAATTTAAGTTTGAAGACTATAGTGGTCGACTTTCTTAATTCAAATAAAAACCCCTCCAACATTGTTAGTTGGAGGGGATTTTTTAAAATCTTTCTGCATTTCGTCGTATATTAATTAGGCTTCTACGTTTTCTTTCTCATTCTCAAGCATTTTGTGTAAATAATTGATAATTTCTCGAATGCCCTCTAAAGAATTTACGAGTATTTTCGGATCTACATAAGTAATCATACGATTTTCTAAATTCGCCACTGCTGTAAAATAGCGTGTTTTTGAATAATTAACAAGACCCATTTGCTTTAAAACAGATTCATCTAAATCGAGAATTTCTCTAGCTTCTGTTACGAGCAGCCCGTAGTTCACTACATCTGTATTTAACACAATAACACGCGCTGTCGGTGCATTTGACGTACGGTTATAAAGAATACGTTCAAAATCTAATACCGGAATAAGTTCTCCTCGATTTCTAGTAAAACCTAGTAAATAATTTGGTAAATGCGGGATTGGGGTTACTTGCTCTAATTTTTCAATGGATATTGCTTGCTCCACCGGTACAGCATATTCTTCTGTACCACATGCAAATACTACTGCCTTTACACTTTCCATGAGGTCACTTCCTTCTATTTTAGCGCTCGTGTTTAGCTGTTTCTTTAACGATTTCAACTAACAAATCTGCCAGCTTTTCTAATTCTTCTACAGGAATCTTTTCATTTGTTGTATGAATATCTTCATACCCAACTGATAGGTTCACCGTAGGGATACCAAAACCTGCAATAATATTAGCATCAGAGCCGCCACCAGAGATACCTAATTGAGGTGTTCGGTCAATATTACGCGCTGCCGCCATAGCTATTTGTACGACTTTATCCGACTCTGTTACACGGAAGCCTGGATACATTAGTTTTACTTCTACTTCAGCATGTGCACCCATTGAAGCTGCAACTAACTCAAACGTATCTTGCATATGCTTTGTTTGGGTATCTAGCTTCGTCTTATCAATTGAACGTGCTTCTGCTAAAATATTCACTTCATCGCACACGATGTTTGTAGCTTGCCCACCTTCAAAGCGGCCAATATTCGCTGTTGTTTCTTCATCCAATCGCCCAAGCTTCATTTGTGCAATACATTTTGAAGCAACAGTAATTGCGGATATCCCTTTCTCAGGAGCAACACCTGCATGCGCTGTTTTACCGATAATTTTCGTGAAAATTTTCGCTTGGAATGGCGCTGCTGTCACGATTCCACCAACTTTGCCATCACTGTCAACTGCAAAGCCGTATTTTGCGATAATAGCAGTAGGATCCAATTCTTTCGCTCCTACTAGACCACTTTCTTCTCCTGCAGTAATGATAAACTGGATGTCACCGTGTTGAATTTGTTGCTCTTTTAAACGTTTTGCCATTTCAAACATAGCTGCTAGACCCGCTTTATCGTCAGCACCTAAAATCGTTGTGCCATCAGAAACGATATAGCCATCTTCACGAAGAGAAGGTTTAATACCTTTTCCTGGTACAACCGTATCCATATGGGAAGTGAAATAGATTGGCTCTATATTTAAAGAACCTTTTAATGTCGCGATAATATTTCCAGCACCATGACCATTGCGAGTATGTGCATCATCTTGCACTACAGAAAAACCAAGTGCTGTTAATTTTTCAATTAGAACTGGTGCAATAAGCTGTTCGTGTTTTGTCTCTGAATCGATTTGTACGAGCTCAAAAAACTCTTCTACTAAACGACTTGTCATGTTGTAAAACTCCCTTGATTTACGTGTTTTTCACGTCATAATATATGTATTAGTTTAGCACATTGACTGAAGAGTTGGAATAATACGCTAGTAGTAACTTCTTTAATTTGTATTATAAATCACTAAAAGCCTGTGAAAAGAGTATACGTCACTCTTTTCACAAGCTTTTTTATAGTTGTAAAATCACTTTCTTTTCTGTTTGTAGTACTTCCAAATATTCAAGTGCTCTATTATGTTTTTCCTGTAAACGTCTAATTGTATTATGTACATCATCCTGTACACGTGATACTTGTTCTCTTGCCGTAGAAATTTTTGAATGGACTGACCAAGCTGAAAAAATATCATCAAAGAAATAATCTGCAAATTTTACGAAGCCATCTGTTTCAACTTGCAAAGATTTAGTAGACATATCCTGTACATCAAGTAATTCATTATGAAATCGTTGCAAAGCAATTTGTGCATTATGAAGGTAGCTTTCGGTTTTATCAAGCGCATCATGCTTTAAATGTGTGGCGATAAGCCCACCGCCAAAAAACGTATCCCATGTCGAATATCCACTCGCTGAGTGCAGTGATGCAGCTGCCTGCCCCAGTTTAGTAAGCGCAATGTCACCCGCATCCTCCGCTTCTTTTATTTCGGAAATTAACTGCTTCGTTATAAGCTCTTCATTTGCAAGCTGTTCTATTTTCTGAGCGACTTCGGGTTCATGTAATTGGAGATAGTTTTTCTTTTTTATATGTAGTATGTCTAATGCTTCTTGAAGTTGTTTTTCATTAATTTGCTTGAGCTTTTGATTAACTTGCTCAAAATCAATAGTTAAGTCTTTCAGCATTTTTTTCGCTTCATTGATTTTCAATTCCAAAATAGCGGCCTTATCGACTTTCTCTGCACGCAACTCGTCTTGTTGTCCAGTCCATGTACGAAACATATTCATAAACGAAAAACCCTCTAGCTTATCAAGTTTCATACGAATTTGATTGTGTTCAATAGAATGCTTATTAATTTCCTGCTGTGCATGCTCGATTTGTCCTTCAATTAAAAACCTTTGCTCTCTTAATCGATTAGCATTTCTTAGCTGTCCTTGAAGTTTTTCCTGCTCAGTCTGTAAATGTTGCCATTCCATTCATCTCAACTCCTCTTTTGTATTTGTACGGATGAGCGAAAGAAATGTTTCAATTATCTGCCATTTTATAAATTTCTTTTTTTGACTATTGTTTTATTATTCATACAAAAACCCAGCAACCAAATGGCTACTGGGTTTGTCCATTATTATAGCGGAATGTTTCCGTGTTTTTTCTCTGGACGTGTTTCGTGTTTGTTTGACAGCATATCTAATGCTTGGATAAGTTTAATACGTGTATCGCGTGGATCGATAACATCATCCACCATACCACGAGATGCTGCCACGTATGGATTGGCAAACTTCTCTTTGTACTCTTCAATTTTCGCAGCACGCGTTGCTTCTGGATCTTCAGACTTTGCAATTTCACGCGCGAAGATAATATTTGCAGCACCCGCTGCACCCATTACCGCAATTTCAGCATTTGGCCAAGAGAACACTAGGTCAGCGCCAATTGATTTAGAGTTAAGTGCAACGTAAGCACCACCATATGCTTTACGTAAAATTACTGTAATTTTTGGTACAGTTGCTTCTGAATATGCATAAAGAATTTTAGCACCATGACGGATAATTCCACCGTGCTCTTGTTTTACGCCTGGGAAGAATCCAGAAACGTCTTCAAATGTGATAATTGGTACATTGTACGCATCACAAGTACGGATGAAGCGAGCTGCCTTATCAGAAGAATCGATATCAAGACCACCAGCTAAAACTTTAGGTTGGTTACATACAAGCCCTACTGATTCACCTGCAATACGCGCAAAGCCTACTACTACATTTTTCGCAAATTCAGAGTGAACTTCCATGAATGAACCTTCGTCTACTACTTGTTCCACTACTTTACGCACATCGTATGGGCGAGTTGTTTCGATTGGAACAGTATCCACGATTTCTGGACGGTAATCGTCACCTTCAGGACGTGCTTGACGAGGTGCTTTTTCTTTATTGTTTTGTGGTAAGTAACCTAATAATTGTTTAATTTGATCAATGGCTGCTTCTTCAGATGGTGCACGGAAGTGAGCGTTACCACTTACTGCATTATTCACTTTAGAGCCACCAAGGTCTTCAGCAGAGATTTTTTCACCTGTTACTGTTTCAATAACTTTTGGTCCAGTAATGAACATTTGAGATGTTTTATCAACCATTAGGATAAAGTCTGTGATAGCTGGAGAATAAACTGCTCCACCTGCACATGGCCCCATAATTACTGAGATTTGCGGAATAACACCAGAGTAAATCGCATTACGGTAGAAGATATGTCCGTAACCGTCTAGAGAAAGTACACCCTCTTGAATACGTGCGCCGCCTGAATCGTTAATGCCGATGAACGGCGTGCCATTTTTAGCAGCAAGATCCATAACTGTCGCCATTTTTTTAGCGTGCATTTCACCAAGTGCTCCACCAAATACAGTGAAATCTTGAGAGAATAAGTAAACTGGACGTCCGTTAATTTTACCAAAACCCGTTACTACGCCGTCGCCAGGGCCTTCCATTTTGTCCATCCCGAAATCTACTGTACGGTGTGTAATGAATGGGTTAATTTCGAAAAACGTACCTTCGTCTAGTAATAATTCAATACGCTCACGAGCAGTTAGCTTACCTTTTTCATGTTGCTTTTCGATGCGTTCATAGCCACCACCAAGCTCAATTACCGTCTTACGATCATATAAGTCATTAATTTTATCGAACATATCCATACTAATCACTTTTCCCCTTTTCCACTTTTATCACATAATTCATATAGCACACCGAAAGATGATTTAGGATGCAAGAAAGCAACCTCCGCACCACCAGCACCTGGCCCTGGCTCTTCTGATAAAAGGCGCACACCTTTTTCACGAAGTTCTGCCATACGCTCACGAATTCCTGTTACACCGAAAGCAACATGGTGAATACCTTCGCCACGCTTTTCGATGAATCCGTGAATAGTACTTTTTTCGCTCATCGGTTCTAGTAATTCTAGTTTCACGTTGCCAGCGTCGATAAATGCAACACGAACTTGCTGAGATTCAACCTCTTCCACTTTCAGTAACTTTAAACCTAAAGTTTCTGTATAATATGTAATGCGTTCATCAAGATCGCGCACTGCAATCCCAATATGGTCTACTTTCTCCATGGTGACATCTCCTTCTGTTATGGTACATACCCTATTTTACAGATTTTTTTGTCAAAACTCTACTACTTGAGAAATTTTTCAGATTTGCTAAACTATTTATAAGAAAAGAAGGAGCGAACGAGCATATGAGTAATAAAAAATTTCAGAAAATCGTTGTTTATACTATGATTGCAATTATGATAATCTCATCTCTTGCATTTGGTTTATCAATGCTAGTTTAAGAAAGTGCGAAGCGTCCACACTACTGTGGGCGCTTTCCTTTTACCTTCAAACCCTTGAATGATTGCTTTATCTCTAAATAACGATCCATTTCTTCAATGAATTGATAGAGCGCAGCCTGAGCAATAAACTCTTGATGATTTGTCGGTAACGGTAATTCGGCAAAATCTCTCTTTGCTAGCTCTAATTTCTCCCTAAAATGGCCTGCAGTATTTCCTGAATGGACATGCTCTCCAAGATCTTGTAGGAAGTCCGCAACGATTTCAGCCTCTTGTACTATAACAGGTAGTGCAGTTATTTTCGGGAGTACTCGTTCAATTATTTCAAGCTGTTGTTCACGCATATCAAAATATACATAGTAATCATTTTGTCTTCGAGTAAAATGATTTTCAACATCTTTAAAAGCTAATGATTTGGCATCATTCAACGTTTTGATAGCTTGAATAATTTCCTGCCCATCCCACAATGTATCGCCTTGTCTTAAATAGCTGGCAATTTCCAGAAAAATCTTGCTGTATAGTTCCTCTATTTTAACTCTATAGTAATTTAATTCCTTTTGAATGTCCGGCATATACATATTTATCGCTATTCCAGTACCATAACCTATAGCCATCAAAGCAAACTCATTAGTAACAAGTGCTAACGAAAAGCCCTTAGCAGCGTATATATGCATAATAATGACCGCACTTGATACAAAGCCATCTGCTACCTTTAACGACACAATAGTCGGTATAAACAATACAAGCATTCCTGCCAAAGTTAGCGGATGATAAGAAAATAGCTCAAAGCTCAAAAATGCATACAGCATACCAACTATGCTTGCGACAAAGCGGGTATAAGCAGCATGAAGTGATTTTTTCTTTGTTGGCTGCACACATAGGATCGTTAGAATACCAGCTGAAGCATAAGAAGCCAATTCAAAATACTGCGCAATCGCAATGGCAATAGCTGCCCCGATTGCTGTTTTTAATGTACGATAGCCGATTGAAAATTTCTTCAAGTCGACTGCCTCCCATCCTGCAACTTTCATAACGAATAGTTATTCATTAGAAGCTTATCTTATCTAGTAAAAATTTTTAGTTAGCAAGACATTTATTTAGCCAATATTACAAAAATTCCAAAAGGATTTGACTAAAGTGCACAAGTCACTCTAGCCAAATAAATAAAAGCTAAACCCTATTTTTATCTCACCATGCATAGGTATGGAGATTATTGAAAAATATTAAAGCTCTTCACAATATTCTTCAAAATTTGCTTGTAAGTTTGTCACTACTGACATTGGATCATGGCCTTCAATTTCATAACGACCAACTTCTGCTACTACTTGTCCATCTTTTAAAAGAACAAATGATGGAGAAGATGGTAGGTGGTCTTCACCGAAGTGATAACGAGCAGCTGCTGTAGCTTCTTTATCTTGACCTGCAAATACAGTAACTAAATGATCTGGTCGTTTATCGTAATGCACGCATTGAGCTGCTGCTGGTCGAGCAATGCCTCCCGCACAGCCACATACTGAATTTACCATAACTAATGTGATACCTGGACGAGCAAACGCCTCTTCAACAGCTTCTGGTGTGCGTAATTGCTCATAACCTGCAGCCTCAATTTCTGCACGTGCTGTTTTTAAAATTTCTTGCATAAATAAATCGTAATCCATATTCATAAAGCGATAGCTCCTTTCAATTTCGCGCTCATCTTTAAGCTTTGTATGCTTTAGATAGCGCTCATACATCTCCTATCATAGCAGTAAGTGATAGTTTTGTGCACCTACATGCTCATATAAAAGCGTACATTATTTCTGTGCTTGCTCATCGCTAAATAAACGATCTACACCTTGCGTAACCGTCAATTGCCCATTCAGAATTTGGCGCTCTAGTAACTGCACCTGTTCTTTACGGTTTGGATCCCCATAAAATGCATCGATTAGATGATCTGTAATCATTGATTGGAACCAATCTTTCGTTTGATTTTGACGGCGAATGGACCAGTAATTATTCGCTTCCACAGTTTGTCTAAAGTCACCGATCGTATTCCATACTTTGTCTAGTCCTTTTTTTTCCCACGAACTAACTGGCATAGCAGTAGACATCCATCCTGGCGTTGCAGGTTGAAGGAAATGCAAAATTTGCTTGTATTCGGATACTGTTTTTTTCGCTAGACGCACATTATCACCATCAGCCTTATGCACAACAATTGCATCCGCTAATTCCATAATGCCCTTTTTCATGCCTTGAAGTTCATCTCCTGCACCTGTTAACACTAGCAATAAGAAGAAATCAACCATACCTCGGACATACGTTTCACTTTGCCCAACACCAACAGTCTCTATTAAAATCACATCATATCCTGCTGCTTCACAAACAAGCATCGTTTCACGCGTTTTTTTATGAACACCCCCCAGGGTACCAGCAGACGGTGATGGGCGAACGAACGCATTAGGCTTTTTCACTAGTTCTTCCATGCGTGTTTTATCACCTAAAATGCTGCCCCCTGATAAAGAAGAACTCGGGTCTATTGCAAGCACTGCTACTTTTTTCCCCATCTCACATAACATCGTTCCGAAAGCTTCAATGAAAGAGCTTTTCCCTGCCCCTGGTACTCCCGTAATACCAATACGGACGCTGTTACCTGTATGCGGTAAAAGCTCCTGTAATAGCTCTTGAGCCTGTACCTTATGTGTCATATTTGAGCTTTCAATGAGCGTAATTGCTTTTGACAGTTGTACACGTGAGCCCGCACGGACATTTCGTGCAAGCTCCTGTATATCAAGTTTGTCAGCTTTTTTCTTTCGGAATTTCTTTGGTACGCCATATTGCATACCATCGTGAGATGCCTCCACGCCATCCATAACAAATAGAGCACTTTCCTGCATCTCTTTGTTTTTGTCCATTATTTAGACACTTCCTCGTAACCTAAACGTTTATAAATTTCCTCAATAATTTTAATTGCTGAAACAGGTATAACTGTACCAGGACCAAAGATGGCTACTGCCCCTGCTTCATAAAGGAAATCATAATCTTGTGCCGGAATAACGCCGCCAACGATAATGATAATATCTTCACGACCTAACTTTGTCAGCTCAGAAACTAACGCAGGTACTAATGTTTTGTGACCTGCTGCTAGTGACGATACGCCGATACAATGTACGTCATTTTCAACTGCCATTTGCGCTGTTTCTTCTGGTGTCATGAATAGTGGTGAAATATCTACGTCAAAGCCTAAGTCAGCATAGCCTGTTGCAATAACTTTAGCACCGCGATCATGCCCATCTTGTCCCATTTTTGCAACTAAAATACGTGGACGACGACCTTCATTTTCAAGGAACTCATCTGTCATATTTTTTACTTCTGTAATTTGCTCTTCATCAGAGAAGTTTGCAGAATAGACACCTGAGATTGAGCGAATGATTGCTTTATGACGACCAGATACTACTTCGATTGCATCAGAGATTTCTCCAAGTGATGCACGAGCACGAGCAGCATCTACCGCCACTGCAAGTAAGTTTTCTTCACCATCTTGTGCTGCTTTCGTTAAGCGAGCAAGATGTTTTTGAACTTCTGCCTCGTCACGAGATGCTTTCATCGCATCTAAACGCTCAATTTGTTTTTGACGAACAAGTGTGTTGTCGATGTCAAGAATATCGATAGGTTCTTCTTTTTCTAGACGATATTTGTTCACGCCTACAATTGTTTCAGTTTTAGAGTCGATTTTTGCTTGACGTTTAGCCGCAGCTTCTTCAACCTTCATTTTTGGAAGACCCGTTTCAATTGCTTTTGCCATACCACCAAGTTCTTCAATTTCTTCGATTAACGTCCATGCAGATTTTGTAATTTCATCTGTTAATTTCTCAACATAATACGAGCCACCCCATGGGTCAATCACTTTTGTCATAGCCGTTTCTTCTTGTAGGAATAGTTGCGTATTACGTGCAATACGTGCAGAGAAGTCAGTTGGTAATGCAATTGCTTCGTCCAGTGCGTTCGTATGAAGAGATTGCGTATGCCCCATAGATGAAGCATTCGCCTCGATTAATGTACGCGTTACATTATTGAATGGGTCTTGCTCTGTTAAAGACCATCCAGATGTTTGAGAGTGTGTACGTAATGCCAAAGTCTTTGGGTTCTTCGGATTGAACGTAGACATCATTTGTGCCCAAATACGACGAGCAGCACGCATTTTCGCAACTTCCATATAATAGTTCATACCGATAGCCCAGAAGAATGATAAACGTGGTGCAAAGGCATCGATATCAATACCAGCTTTTAAACCAGTACGAACATACTCAAGACCGTCCGCTAATGTATAAGCAAGCTCGATGTCATTTGTAGCACCCGCTTCTTGAATATGGTAGCCCGAGATAGAAATAGAGTTAAATTTCGGCATGAATTTAGCCGTAAATTCAAAGATGTCTGCAATAATTTTCATCGACATTGCTGGTGGATAAATATAAGTGTTACGTACCATGTATTCCTTTAAAATATCATTTTGGATAGTACCAGCAAGCTGTTCTGGTGTTACTCCTTGTTCTTCAGCTGCAACGATATAGAACGCAAGTACCGGTAGTACAGCACCATTCATCGTCATTGACACAGACATTTGATCTAAAGGAATTTGATCAAATAAAATTTTCATATCTTCTACTGAGTCAATCGCTACCCCTGCTTTACCAACATCACCTGTTACGCGAGGGTGATCAGAATCATAGCCACGGTGTGTTGCTAAGTCAAAGGCTACTGAAAGACCTTTTTGACCCATTGCAAGGTTTCGTTTGTAAAACGCATTAGATTCTTCAGCAGTGGAGAATCCTGCATACTGACGAACTGTCCAAGGACGAGCTACATACATAGTAGGGTATGGTCCACGTGTATTTGGTGCAATACCAGCAACATCATCTAAGTGTTTTACATCTTTAATATCATCTTTTGTATATATATCTTTAATTTCAATACCTTCATTTGTCAGGAATTTTTCATCTGAAGCAGCAGGAGCTTCAGATGTTAATACTTTTTCGATTTCAATCGCACTAAAATTTGGCTTGCTCATCGTTGGACCTCCTTCATGCTAGCGAACACCGAATTTAATTTTTCAATGATGTTCTGTCCTGCGAAAATAAAGCCGTTTAAGCCATTTGCTAACCAAGCTTCTTCTTCGTCTTTAAATTTACCTGCAACGTCGACAATAACGTGTGCTGGTTTTTCAGCTAAAATCGCTGGCATCATTTCTTTTGTAGCATCATCATTACCTGCGATTACAACATAATTTGCGTCTGTTGCTTTTAACCAAGCAAGCGCTTCCTCAGCTGATGCAGCTGGTTCGCTTTTTTCTGGTACAAGACCAACAGTGTTTAAGAAACCAGACACAAAATCAGCTCGAGGTTTTGAGCTTTTTAGTGAACCTAATGCTAGGATGCCAGTTTTCACATTGGCTGCAGTCATTTGTGAACGCAGTTGCTCGAACGGTATCGTAATGCGCTTAATATTTGCAAATAGTGGGTTTGTTTCGCTATCAAGTACATCTGCAGGATTTGCATAAATGTTTGTACCAATAACTGATTGTTTGCGTGTTTGTGCAGCTTTAATGCGCGCTTGGTAAGATACTTCTAACTCTTCAGTTAATTTACCTGATGCAGTATAAGCGTCGATACCCCCAGCAGCCTCAATTTCTAAAAATAATGCCCAAGCTTCTTTTACGAAATCTGCTGTTAATGATTCAATAAAGTATGAACCACCAGCGGGATCTGTTATTTTTAACACATTTGTTTCTTCTTTTAATACTAAAGATACATTGCGAGCAATACGTACAGATTGTTCTGTCGGTTTCGTTAATGCATCATGTGGGTGAACTGTAAAGACGTCCGCTCCGCCAATTAATCCAGAAAGTGCTTCATTTGCAGCGCGAAGTAAATTTACGTAAACATCCAATTTCGAGAAGCTTCGAAGTGACGTTTCAGCAAGCGTTGGAATTTTCACATTTTCTGTCACACCATAAGCTGATGAGAACGCTTTCCAAAGTACTTTAAAAGCACGCAGTTTAGCGATTTCTGTGAAGAATTGCGTATCAATGGCAAATGAAACATAAAATTTTTGTGCAAAAGCTTCAAAGCTTTCTTCTTGCTCTGCATATTTTGCTGCAATAGCAAGTGCGTATGCTAATTCTTGCACAGCATTGGCGCCCTCATTATGAAAAACGACTGTGTCTGCACTTAACGTGCGTACATTTGGCAATCCTACTAGCTTGATTGGATTGTTAGAAAAAATGAAGCCGTTTACATCTTCACGTTGTTCAGTCGGGATGTTGTCGAATACTGCCAATAATGGGTCATTTTCATTTTTCACCGTCATTTTAAACGAATATTCAGAGAAATAAGTTGCTAATTGTGCCACTATTTCTTCGGTCCATTCAAAGTTTACACGACTATCAACTGTTACTACCTCATTACCACGGGCTAAGCTATCATCAAGCTGTGCGAAGAATGCTTCACTTGTTTCTGCATACACTTGCTGTGCCACACGAAATACTTCGCTATTTTGTAGGGAACGGATTGTGGCAACTTGTTTATCTAGCTCATCTCCTAGTTTTGCTACTAAACTTTCTTGCGTGTAAAGAGGTTCTAACGTAACACCCTCATTTGTTTTCGTTAAAAGAGACTCGAATGGTTTTCCCTTTAAAGCTTTGATTGCTGCATCTTGCCATTCTGAATAGGACGGCTTTTCAAATTCAATATTTTTCATGTTGTTTGACATGCGGACGCTTAATCAGCTTCCCCCCTTAGTAGTTTCTATTTGTTATTCTACATGACAATTTGCTACTCGAAAAGCAAAAAAAAATCGGAAACCGTTATACAACAGGTTTCCGACAAGTCATCAGTAGACTGACGTCGAAGATTTATTTGTATTTTCGAGTATTTCTTTTACTCTATTTAGGAATTTACCACAAACTAATCCATCTAGTACACGATGATCTAAAGATAAACATAAATTTACGATATCGCGTGCAGCAAACATTCCGCCAGGTAAAACGACTGGTTTTTTTACAATACTTTCCACTTGCAGAATAGCAGCTTGTGGATAATTAATAATGCCCATTGACTGCATAGAGCCGAAAGCACCCGTATTATTAACCGTAAACGTACCACCTTTAATATTGTCCATTGTTAGTTTGCCTGTACGCACTTTTTGAGCAAGCTCATGAATCTCTTTAGCAATCCCTTTAATTGATTTTTCATCAGCGTGTTTTATAACAGGGACAAAAAGTGCATCATCTGTTGCTACTGCAATGGAAATATTTATGTCATGCTTTTGGATAATTTTATCTCCTGCCCACATAGAATTCATCATCGGGAACTCTTTAAGTGCTTGTGCTACAGCCTTAACAAAGAACGCAAAGTAGGTAATATTAAACCCTTCTTTTTGTTTAAATTCCGTCTTAATGCTATCTCGGTAAGCAACTAATTCCGTTACATCAACTTCCATCATCATCCAAGCATGTGGCACTTCTTGAGCACTACGCACCATGTTATTCGCAATGGCACGGCGCACATTTGTAACTGGTATTTCAATATCACCCGCTTGTGTCTCTTGCACAGATACTGCTGGTTTTGCAGCTGGTGCTGGTGTAGTGACTTGTTCGTTACTAGCAGCGGCAACTGGCTCAGAAGATGGTGCATCCGTTGTCGTCGGTACATTGCCAGCATCAATTAATTGTTGAAGGTCTTTTCGTGTAATACGGCCACCCTCTCCTGTACCAACAACTTGCTCGAGTGCAATATCATGCTCTTGTGCTAGTCTAAGTACGGCTGGTGAGTAGCGCGCTTTTTGCTGTCTTACTGGTTTTTCTGATGAAATTGCAACAGTAGTTTCCTTTGGCGTCTCTTGTTTTTTCTGAATACCAGCATTGAGAATCGCTGAACTTACTGTTGATTTTTTCGCAGGTGGAGCTTCAGGTAACTCACTGTCACCTGCTATTTCGATTGAACAAACAACCGCTCCAACAGGTAACGTCTGCCCTTCCTCAGCAAGTAGCTCTGTAATTACCCCTTCAAAAGAGGATGGGATTTCTGCATTTACTTTATCTGTCACAACTTCTGCTAATGGATCATATTTTTTTACTGTATCACCTGGTTGCACGAGCCATTTTTCGATTGTACCTTCTGTTACGCTTTCACCGAGCTGTGGCATCGTAATGTTTTGAATCGCCATTATCTATTCCTCCCATCAATTACGCCTCGGTAGTAACCTTAGCCAAGATTTTGCGTTGACAAAGCAAGCTAGTTTAAAATCTATGACAACCGCCAGAGGCTTTAGCTTTTTTTGAGTAAGCGCCCCTAACGCTTACTCAAAAAGAGATTACAATTAAGTATTTATCTCCAAGTTATAGGAGATTCATTTGTCTAAGTTAAAAAGCAGCTAAATCTCTCAAAGCACGTTCTACTTTTTCAGGATTTATCATGAAAAACTTTTCCATCGTCGGTGCATATGGCATCGCAGGTACATCTGGACCAGCTAATCGTTGGATAGGCGCATCAAGATCAAATAAGCAATTCTCTGCAATAATAGCTGCTACCTCACTAATAATGCTACCTTCTTTGTTATCTTCTGTAACAAGTAATACTTTACCTGTTTTACTTGCCGCTTCAATGATTGCTTCTTTATCTAACGGATACACTGTACGTAAATCCAAAATATGCGTTGAAATACCATCTGATGCTAAACGCTCTGCTGCTTGTAAAGCGAAATGAACTGCTAAGCCATACGTTATTACTGTAACATCTTCACCTTCGCGTTTAACATCTGCTTTGCCTATTGGTAATGTATAATCGTCTAATGGGACTTCACCTTTAATTAGTCGATACGCACGCTTATGTTCAAAAAATAATACCGGATCTTCATCTCGAATCGCTGCTTTTAGCAAGCCTTTTGCATCATATGGTGTAGAAGGAATGACAATTTTTAACCCTGGCGTACCAGCAAAAAGTGCTTCAACCGATTGTGAATGATACAGTGCACCGTGAATTCCACCGCCGAAAGGAGCACGCACTACAATCGGACAAGTCCAGTCATTATTAGAACGATAACGGATTTTCGCAGCCTCGGATACGATTTGGTTTACAGCAGGCATAATAAAGTCTGCAAACTGCATTTCAGCAATTGGGCGCATCCCATACATTGCCGCACCAATACCGACCCCTGCGATAGCACTTTCAGCAAGTGGTGTATCTAACACACGATACTCACCAAACTGCTCATAAAGACCAGTAGTTGCTTTAAAAACGCCACCTTTGCGCCCAACATCTTCTCCTAAGATGAAAACGCGGTCGTCTCGTTCCATTTCTTCCTTCATCGCTAATGTAATCGCATCAATATAAGACATAACTGCCATTACACGTCACCTCCGTCCACTGGTGCATATACGTATTTCATGGCATCTTCTGGTTGTGCATACGGTGCTGCTTCTGCATAATCCGTCGCTTCATTCACCTCAGCCATGACACGCTCTTCTATTTCATTTCGAAGAGATTCAGTCATAATTCCAGCATCTTGTAAATATTTCTCAAATGATACAATCGGATCCTTCGCTTTGCCCTCTGCAATATCTTCAGCTGTTCGATATTGACGATCATCATCATCAGAAGAATGGGCAGTTAAACGGAATGTCACCGTTTCTATTAGACTAGGACCAGCACCGCTACGAGCACGTTCTGCTGCCTCTTTAACAACCTTATAAACCTGTAATGGACATTTACCATCAACTGTTACTCCTGGCATACCATAGCCAATACCACGATCGGAAACTTTTGCACAACCTAACTGACGTTCTACTGGTACTGAAATTGCATATTGATTATTTTCTACCATTATGATTACTGGTAACTTATGCACACCTGCAAAATTCGCCCCTTCATGGAAATCACCTTGGTTGGAAGAGCCTTCTCCTAATGTGACAAAGGTAATGAAATCTTCTTTTTGCAAACGTCCTGCAAGCGCCACACCTACAGCATGTGGGACTTGTGTTGTTACTGGCGAAGAACCAGTCAAAATACGATTTTTCTTTTGTCCGAAGTGCCCTGGCATTTGGCGACCGCCCGAATTCGGGTCTTCAGCCTTTGCAAAAGCTGATAACATTAACTCTTTTGGCGTCATTCCAAAATGCAATACAACACCCATATCTCGGTAATACGGTGCAATATAATCTATATCCTTATTTAATGCAAATGCTGCTCCAACTTGAGCTGCCTCTTGTCCTTGACAAGAAATAACAAATGGAATTTTACCTGAACGGTTTAATAGCCACATGCGCTCATCTAGTCTTCTTGCCATTAACATCGTTTCGAACATAGCAAGGACATCTTCAGTCGATAAACCTAAATCTTCATGTTTTATTTGAACGTCTTGCATATGAACACCCCTTTCGCATTAGAAAAAATGCTAAAGCGCCTGCAATACTTGCACAAGCAACTCTAGTATTTAATTTATGACAGTATTTTCTCGCCTCGGCATCATTGTGTCCGATTTTTTCGAGCCTACTCGAAAAGCTGCTCTATAAAATCTGCGACACAATCCGTGACTGTTAACTTGGATCACCAAGGATTTGTGCCCCTATTGAATTCAAGTATGCTTGCCTGCATCGCCCACTACTAGAAGTGGATGACTGCTGCTCAATTTAAGTTAAAAATGAATAGCCCGCTTATCAACAGCTAGGGCAGATTCTACTAATACTTCATTGAGTGATGGGTGTGGATGGATTGCCTGACTAATTTCCCAAGGAGTTGCATCTAATAATTTCGCTAATGACGCTTCTCCAATTAAATCCGTCACATGCGGTCCTACCATATGAATACCCAAAATATCATCTGTTTCTTCATCTGCTATTATTTTTACAAAGCCATCTGAATCTCCATTGACAAGCGCTTTACCTATAGCTTTAAATGGGAATTTGCCTACCTTTAATGCATAGCCTTGCTCACGGGCAGCACTTTCCGTTAAACCAATACTAGCTACTTCTGGGAAGGAATAAACACATTTCGGTACCTTCAAAACATCTAGTGGCGCTATTTTCCCAGTCGCAATATGTTCAATAGCAGACAAACCTTCATGAGAGGCAACATGTGCTAATTGTAAACCACCTATAACATCTCCAATGGCATACATATGTGATTCCTTCGTTTGATAAGAATCGCCTACTTTAATAAAGCCGTTGTCTATTTCAATATCTGTGTTTTCTAAACCGATACCATGGATATTTGCTTCACGTCCTACACACAGCAACAATTTATCTGCCACGAAACTTTCTTCTTTATCCTGAAGCTTAGCAGAAATGAAAACGTTATCATTTTCTATTTTGAATGTATCTGAATCTAAGCGTGCATTCGTTACAATACGTACACCACGACTTTCAAGCTGCTTTGTCACTTCTTTTACGACATCAGCATCTTCTGCTGGTAAAATTGATGGGCCATATTCAACTACTGTTACAGACACCCCAAAATCACAAAGCATCGATGCCCACTCAATACCTATTACACCGCCACCGACAATCAGTAATGACGTTGGCAATTCCTCCATTTGCAAAGCGTGATCAGAATTCATGACGTATTTGCCATCGACTGTTAACCCTGCCATTCCTCTAGGTTTCGAACCTGTTGCAATGACAACATTGGTCGGAATAAGCATTTCATTTTCTTGCCCATTATGCATCTCTACAGAAATCGTACCTGGCATTGGTGAGAAAATAGATGGACCTAATATTCTTCCCATTCCTTCATATACATCAATCTTGCCTTTTTTCATCAGTGTATTCACACCTTGGCTTAATTGCTCTACAATTGCTTGCTTACGTGCTTGCACTTTATTGAATTGCAATGTAACTCCTGAAATGTCTACTCCAAATTCACTCGCAGTTTTATTGGCCATACGATACACTTCTGCACTGCGAAGTAGCGCCTTACTAGGAATACAGCCTTTATGTAGACAAGTACCACCAAGTCGTTCACGTTCCACAATAGCTGTTTTCAAGCCTAATTGTGCTGCACGAATTGCTGCTACGTAGCCTCCTGTCCCTCCTCCTAAAATAACAACATCATAATTTTGAGCCATATTTTATTCCTCCTTATGAGAAAAGTGCTAAAGCCCTTCTATCCAACATGTGTGACAGTGAAATCCGTCGAGGAAATAGCTGTATCGCCACAAGCAAATATCTCTATACATAGAAATATTGAAATGAAAGGTGCACCTTATTACGTTCACTTGAAGTTACTGCGCTATCTTTTCTTGTGACTATTTATATATTATAAAATCCTTTATTTACCATTATTTAAAGAGAAGAAGTCGACTATGCGACTTCTTTTAACGAATAGCCGTTGTTAACGACCGTTCAAAATATTTTTTTCATTTTTTAAAAACTGGCTACGCGATTTCGATACACGAGCAATGCGTTCTTCTGCTAAACGATTAGCTGCTACATAAGTAGGAATGCCATCTCGTTTTGAAATTTCAAAGATTTTTTCAATGCTGTCGTAAATCCCATCTACACGTTTCATCGCACGTTCACGATTATAGCCGTATAATTCATCAGCAACATTTATAACGCCACCCGCATTAATAACATAGTCAGGTGCATAAACAATACCTAGCTCATGTAAATAATCCCCATGTCGTGAATCCTGTAATTGGTTATTAGCAGAACCAGCGATAACTTTTGCTTTTAATTGCGGAATTGTCTCGTCATTTAAAATAGCTCCTAATGCACAAGGTGAGAAAATATCAACTTCTTGTGAATAGATTTCTTCTGGCGCAACAGCTCTAGCACCAAAATCATTGACAACACGATCAATCGCAGCTTGATTAATATCAGTTACTACAAGTTTTGCACCTTCATTATGTAAGTACTCGCAAAGCTTGTATGCAACATTCCCTAGCCCTTGAACCGAAATTGTGCGACCTTCTAGCGACTCCGTACCAAATGCTTCTTTTGCAGCAGCTTTCATACCACGATAAACACCGTAAGCAGTTACTGGTGACGGATTACCTGATGAACCGAACGCTGGTGAGATTCCTGTAACGTAATTCGTTTCTTCATGGATTAAATCCATATCTGTTACTGTTGTCCCAACATCTTCAGCTGTAATATAGCGACCGTTAAGCCCTTGGATGAAACGCCCTAAAGCCCTGAACATTTCTTCATTTTTATCTTTAAATGGGTCCCCAATAATGACCGTTTTTCCACCGCCAAGGTTTAAACCAGCAGCCGCGTTTTTATATGTCATCCCACGTGCTAGTCTCAATGCATCCTCTATCGCATTCTCTTCTGTCGCGTAGGTCCACATACGAGCACCACCTAATGCTGGTCCAAGTGTTGTGTCATGGATAGCGATAATCGCTTTTAACCCAGATGCTTCGTCTTGGCAAAATACCAATTGTTCATAATCATACTTTTCCATATACTTGAAGATTTCCATGAAAACTCGCCCCTTTGCTTTGGAAAGTGCAACCCCTAATGCCCATCCCAATCAAATTTAAAAACTAATGATAAATATATTTTGCAATGGATAATATCGCTCCATTTAATTTTACAATACTGACAAATTCACAATTTCGCAACTATTATTACACTTTTCCTACTAAGTAAGAATTTTCTAAAAATTCAGTTACGGTTAATAGTTTTATAACTTTTTCCGCTTCTCTTCCTAGACTTCTAAGATTCATAGGGTTTCTTGACATTCCCATATCCACAGGTACAATTATATTTAGGTATGAGGAGGGACATGCATGGCTCGATTTGCTGCGTTTATTGTAATGCTTATTCCAGGTCTAATGGCTGCAGGTGGCATTAAATTTATGCGTGATACATTATTCGGTAAGCTCATCTCACCTTTCCCATTTTTATGGCTGCAATTTGTTGTTGGCATCATTTTCTTTGTTGTCGGCTTTGGCTTTTTCGCAGGCTTTTTACTACACCGCGATCGAAAAAACGGAAAAGTGGCTCCGCGCTTCCAAAAAAAATAAAAATAGCTATCCAAATAAGTCACACAATGTGACTTACTGGATAGCTATTTTTATTGACGTTGCTGAACGGTGATCACTTTATCAGGAAAATCTGTAATCCACCCAATTACTGATGAATGTGGATTCGTCAGGAAGTTTTCACTACCGTCAATCGCATAAAAGCGACATGTTTTAGAACTGGTTACACAAGCCTCTAAATATTGTGGCTTATAATATCTTTTATGCATATGGACACAATCAATTGCCTTATAATCACATAGCAAATCCCATTTCAATTTTTTAGTAGCGATAAGTGCAGTTTCAAAATGTGGCGCATGGTGTTTCACAACCTCTAAAAGCTCATAATGGAATGAAGAAAAATGACTACCTTTAGGTAAAATAAGTCCTTGAAGCAATTGAACGAGCGCATCCTTATTGTCAAGAATGGTCGATTTTAATTCGATATTTAGAGGTAGTTGGTGTTTATTTGCCCATACTAAAACTGCATCAAATGTTGGAATTCGATACGCAGAAAAAAACCTTCTCAAAGGCTTTCCTAATTTAAAGCTTTGTAGTTCCGCTATCGTGCATTCATTTACCAGTTTATTAGAACCTACTAATCTTGATAACTGCGGATCGTGGTAGACAACTGGTATTCCTTCTTTGGATAGCTGAATATCTAATTCAATCCCATCTGCGCCTAGCTCTAACGCTTTCTCAAAAGCTTTGAAACTGTTTTCGAGAGCATAGGCTGACGCCCCTCGATGCGCAAACACAGGGATAAACGATTCCTTATACATTTAACTCACCGAACTCAAGCAGAAATTTACCATTCGTCATGTTATTTAATAACGAGGATTTCTTACCAATTTGAATATACGTACCTGGATAGGCTTCTTTTGTTACGATGATTTCTTCCTTTCCAGCATGACGCATTTCGTCCATCATTAACTTAATTTCACGATCCATTGTAACCGCTTCAGCCTTCAATTTTGACAATCGTTGTTTTGTTTCTTCAAATGAGGCAATTTGCTGTGTTGACATTTGCTTATGAAGTGGTAATAAACTCGTAATCTTCGCTTCAAGTTCTGAAATTTCAGATTGCTGTTTCTTTAGCTGTGTGGCTTTGCTTTGCATCAAGGCATAACTTTCCTGTTTGTTGACACTTTCAATGATGAGATCTGTTCTACGCTCTAGTCGGTTTCCAGAGATTGCTGTGACGATTGTATTTTTAGCAACAGCACGCCCGCCGATAATTTTACCTTTTCGCTCATCTACAAATATAGAATGCGCAGTAAGTTGAGATCCAAGTGAGTAAAAGCCGATATGAATACTATCGTCGGCTACTAAAATAGCTTCATTTACGTGCTTAACGAAAATATTGCCACCCGCTTCTACAAGAGTTGAGCCCAAACCAAAAATACCGCCTCGAATGTATACATCACCTTCGATCGATTTAATCAGTTTAGCCCCGCTTACACCTTCTGCTCCTTCGATTGATATATCTCCAGTCGCAATAACTGTATAGCCAGTTGTAACGGTTCCTTTAATACTTAAAGAGCCATTGAACTCTAAATTACCTGTCTCAACGCCCACATCTCCATGTATTGGTAAATGTCGGTTAACACCAATCATACCTTTGACATCATCTAACACGCCAGCAATCTTTGAACGAATGACAATTTTATCGTCTTCTTCTACTTCATAGGCTGACTTTTTATCGTATCGAATTGGAAAATCACGGCCTGGTGCTGCCGCAATAATTTCACCGAGTACATTTTGACCAGGCTTGCCCAACGTTGCAGGAATTTTCTCCCCAAGCCAAGAACCTTCAGAAATTTCTGAAATAAAATTCATGTCATAGTAATCAGCTTTCCCATCTTCACGAATAACAGGTTTTCTCTCTGGTTTTGGTAAGTATGTAATTTGAGCATCCATGCCTGCGACAGGCGATGTTCCCTGTGCAATTAAAAATGCTTTTCCTGGCTCAATTTTTAAAATATCAAACTCTAAAATGCCATAGGTAATCCCTTGGCCCGCTAGTGTGTCTGTAATTTGTGCTGTTAATTTCTCTTTATTCTTTTGAATATAATCATGCGTTTCATATACAAATATAGAGGCAGACATTTTATCTCGTGCAATTTCAGCTTCAACATTTGGAAGCCAGCGTCCAATTTCAACAGGACTTGTGCTTTCTGTCGCTAGTACAGTTTTTAAAATAGAAAAATTAGATAACTTTAGTCGTGGATGACTACGTAAGATACCATCAAATTCTTTTAATGGAAATCCCGCACTGTATGTAAGCATAAATACCTTTCCGTTTTCTTCAGATATTTCGAAGTTATCATTTCGAACTAGAATCACGCTACCTCCTCCTTCCCTCTATATGTAAGTATATACAATCTATTTACATTTGTTTAGAGACAATTGTCACTACTCATAAAGAAAATACCCCTACTTTATCAGTAAGCCCTACATATAGCTCATACATTTTTCCTCTAAAAAATAGACGATATATCCTATAAAAAAACATCTTTTCCTTCATTTCAAAAGTGCAAATGCTATTAATGCATAAAATTACAGTAGTATTTTAGGTAATCCGCAAAAAAGTAAATGGCTATATCCACTTAGCTACAATTTTATGTTTTAGGTCTTGCCTACTAAAAAACGCCCCTTCAGAAAGTGGCGTTTGATTTGCATAGCTATAAATGAAATGTTCATGCTTATAGATTTATTTTTTATCTGGAAAAAAGTCACTAACTAATCGTTTTTGCATGGCTTCAATTCGGTTATCAGAGCCCAGTTGTTCGCGCGTCATATAAAAAATACTAATACGGCCATTCATTTCAAGTCGTACCTCAAATAACTGATCATCTATTTGTGTTAATTCTAATGAATTATGATGGTCTAGTTGAAAGTTTACACTTTTCATTTATATCACCCCGTTCGATTATAAACCATCAATGATATCTCGGTATAATTACGACCATATTTTATTCGCCCCTTCTCGAAAAGCTCCACTAAAAATCTGGGACATTCGCTGGAACAAGTTCATACAAATAAAGACGATTAACAGCTTAAATACTGTTAACCGTCAAAATTGAATACTATCCTAACACGTATTCCGCTAATACACTTTGAACTTTGTAGATGTTAGTGGATTTATTGAAATTTTTCTGAATGGGTAGCTGACTACCTGAAACCCAAATTTTTAGCTCTGCATCATAATCAAATGTCCCTGCTGTTTCAACTGAAAAATGAAGAATATTCTTATATGGAATCGAATGATAATCCGTTTTCTTACCAGTTACGCCTTGCTTATCAATTAAAATCAGTCGTTTATTTGTAAAGATAAATGTATCTCTAATAATTTTATAAGCATTTTGAATTGTCTCAGTCGGTATTAAAATCTCTTTCATTTCTTCCTGTAAATTATCCAAATTAATCTCACTTGCATTTCCCATCAATCCATCAAATAGCCCCATTTATGTTCCCTCCACTTATTCAACCTTTATATAGTATATATTACATTTTACTACAATATTACAGACTAAAGTATTAATAGAATCAATCAAACATAGCAAAATATTGAATAGTTATAAATTTACATAAACTTCGCACATAACGCTGTTTTCTTTACACTTTATCCATTTACGAGCGTTTTATCTATAAATATACATTTAGACATAAAAAATACGCCCCCTCAAACAGTCGACGCAAACTGTCTAAAAAAGGCGTTACGATTCGCTATATAAGCGTTCTCTATAATAGATGGAAGGTCATTCCCCATTAAGCCAAATGCCCTTAAAACCGTTAGCTCGCCATCATATCAATACGAATCTTGTCCGCAATCATCGCGATGAATTCACTATTTGTTGGTTTCGACTTTAAGTGGTGCACTGTATAGCCAAACATCGACGAAATGGACTCGTAATTGCCACGATTCCATGCGACTTCAATGGCATGACGAATGGCACGTTCTACACGTGAAGGTGTTGTGTTGAATTTTTTTGCAATTTCAGGATATAGAATTTTCGTCACAGAACCTAATAACTCGATATCTTCAAACACCATTTGTATAGCTTCACGTAAATAAGAGTAACCTTTAATATGTGCAGGAACTCCGATTTCTTTAATAATAGCTGTAATGGTGCTATCAAGTTGATGCTGATTTAATTTTTGAGGAGTTGTCGGCTGTAATACACTTGACTTTTTTGGTATAGCAGCCTTTTGGCCAGCACAATGTAATATTTTTTGAACGAGCTGATCAAATTCAAACGGCTTTAGCATAAAATATGAAGCCCCTAAATCCACCGCTTGTTTCATCACATCCTCTTGACCAAATGCAGTTAGCATGATGACTTGTATTGAAGACATTCGATCATTTTGATACATCGCCTCTAAAACAGCTAACCCATCTAGATGAGGCATAATAATATCCAGTAATAAAATATCAGGAGAAAACTCTTCAAGCATTTGAAGACATACTTTCCCGTTTGAGGCAGTTGCAATTATTTCAATTTCGGGATGACCCTGAAAATACTGCTCCATTGTTTTTAATAACTCACGATTATCATCTGCTATCGCCACTTTTACCTTTGTCATTTCAATTCCTCCTTCTGGACTTTGCTTTGACTGTTCAAAGCACAAAACCTTTTACCCCTAATGTCTATTTTGACACACTGTGGAATTTTCGACATTTTTGCTTTAAAAACCTTTTCTATTTCCAAAAATGAGTATGTAGTCCGATACTTTCTTTTTTTATCGACAAGTTACGATACTTAACAGCAAATTGTCGAATGCTCTTACAACTTATTTTAGTGAAAAAACTGAGATAAAACTACACTTTTTTTTAAGTATCGCTAAAGTGTTCCGTCATAAGCATGAAATACTTAGGGAAAGAGCTAGTTTAATCTATTTTTTTCAAGAACGAAAGGAGCTACCAGAGGCAGCCCCATCTCATTCATGATGATTTTTTTAACATTTCAGCCACTGTAATAGCTGCCCCTTTTTTTGGCTCTTCTACAAACATATGTGTGACAGCACCAACGAAACGCCCGTCCTGTATGATTGGACTACCACTCATGCCTTGTAAAATGCCACCTGTTTTTTCAATGAGCTTTTCGTCAGAGACAATAAATTCAAGCCGTTCATTTTCTACTTTTGTAATTTCAATGGAAAATGTTTCGACTTTACTGCCTTCAATAGCTGTGTAAATTTCAGCATGTCCCAATTTTATATCTTTTGCATGCATAATTTCGATGGCTTTTGGCAATCTTTGTTGGTAACTATCTTCCCAACGGCCAAAAATTCCATAAACCGTATTTTTATCGATACTACCTAATCGTTCCTGATGTTTTTCAATTGAGGATATTTTATAGCCGGGTTGACCAGGTAGGCTTTTACGGATTTGTTGGATGGATGCTAAGAAAATGGAGCCTGCTCTGAAGACAGGTGCTTCTTGAAGAGTTGAATCAACAATTTGATGGCCTAACGCTCCGTAATTTTGTGTCTCTGGATCAATGTATGTCAATGTCCCTACTCCATCTGTTTCATCCTTTAAAAAAGAGATGACATGTTCTGCTTCTTGTTCTTGTAAGTCAACTGTTACTTCTTTTCCTTCACTTTTTATCGTCCATTTTTGTTGCCCTTGTCGAGCAATTGCTTGCTTGGCCTCAGCGAGTGTTTTTACTGTTGTATCATTTATTTTTTCAATAACAGCGCCTCCTTTCATCCATTGATTGGAAGCTAACAACACATCATGAGCAACAAAGACATGTGATAACTGAAGCTGAATTCCAATTGCTTCGCCCATCGGTATTAATTTTTTGGCCGCAAAAGCCTGTATGGGCATAAATAACAAAACGATGAGCATAGGCAAAATGACAAATTGACGCCAACGACGATTCATACGACACCTCCTTTTGAATTTTGTCTTTATACTATGTGTTGTTGTACCGTTCTTATAAGCGGTAAATATTTGCGCAAAATGAAAAAAACCCAGAAACAGTTGACCTGCCTCTGGATTCTTCATAAAATTAACGCATTTGTTTTTTTCGTTCGTTAGCCATTTTTAACAATTCTGTCGCATGCTGTAAAGTTAATTCGGTAATTTCTGCACCTGACATCATTCTGCTCACTTCCTCAATACGTGCATGGGTATCGATTTCAGCCAATGATGTAAATGTGCGATCATGTTCAACCTCTTTTTTAATAAAGTAATGATGGTCGGCCATTGCTGCCACTTGTGGAAGATGCGAAATACACAACACTTGGGAATTAACAGAAATTGCTGCAATTTTTTCTGCAATCGCTTGCGCGACACGACCACTTACTCCTGTATCCACTTCATCAAAAATAATGGACGTAACGCCATTTGAAGAAGAGAAAATCGTTTTTAGTGCTAACATCATACGTGATAGTTCTCCACCAGAAGCAATTTTCGGTAACGATTTTGGTGGTTCGCCGACATTCGTTGAAATATAAAAAACAACTTGATCTTTACCATTTACATCAAAATAAGGTAAAACATCAAAATTTACGATAAATTTCGCTTTTTCCATATGTAATTCACGGAGCTCTGCCATAATGGCTTCACTTAAGTCATTTGCCGCTTCTTTTCGAACATGTGAAAGTTCTTCAGCAAGCTCGCCTAATATGACTTCCATCTCAAGTACTTTTCGTTCTTTTACTTGTAAAATTTCATCGCGATTTAAAAGCTCGCTTAGCTCTGTTTTAATTTTTTCGTAATAGGCAATCATTTCCTCAACAGTTGAGCCATATTTACGCTTTAAGTTTTGGAACAGCGCCAGACGTTGCTCTACTTCATTTAAACGTGCTGGATCAAATTCTAGCTCATCTAAAACATTTTTCACTTGATATGCTGCATCCTGCAATGCGTAAAAGGCTGTTGTTACCGACTCAGAAGCCTCTTTAAACTGCTCGTCAATCATCGCAGCATCATCTAGCGCTCCCATGGCTGTACCTATCCAGTCAAGACCCTTTGTTTCACCTTGAATCGCTTCATAAGCAGCACTTGAGCGTTCAAAAATTTTATTAAAATTCATAAGACGGCGACGTTCATCAAGAAGCTCATCTTCTTCACCTAGCTTTAAATTTGCATCCTCGAGTTCTTTCATTTGGAACTGATACAAATCAATACGCTGGGCCATTAACTGCTCATCTATAGAAATTGTAGCTAATTCTTTTTTCAATGCACGATATTCGTTATATTGTTTACTGTATTTTTCAAGAATTGGTGATAGTTGCTCTTCTGCGAATTGATCGAGTAAATGAATGTGTTGCTTTTCATCCATAAGTTCTTGGTTTTCATGCTGTCCATGAATATCAATAAGACTTGCTCCAATGTCACGTAAAACCGATAAAGGCACTAATTTGCCATTAACCCGACATACACTTTTGCCAGAATCATTTAAGTCTCGACGCAAAATAATGGAATCTTCTTCAATTTCAATGCCTGCTTCCTCTAGCTTCTTATATACAGGATGTGCAGTACTTGAAATGTGAAATAGTCCACCTAACTCAGCTTTTTTAGCACCATGACGTATAAATTCCGAATTGCCTCTACCACCAGCAAGTAAATGTACCGCATCAATAATTATGGATTTACCAGCACCGGTTTCTCCTGTCAACACAGTTAGACCATCTGAAAAACTAACCGTTAAATCCTCAATGATGGCAAAATTTCGAATACTAAGCTCTCTTAACACAAATTGTCACCTCTGAATTAAATTCAACTGCTATTGAAATTCGTACTAACAGATGCAAAAATACCCACCTCAACAACAATAACGGGAAAAATCAAGCATCTGGTAGCAATCAAATTCGTTCGATTAAAGTTACAGTATTAAAGCATGTCTAATAAGCGATTTTTTGTATTTTCTCGTTCACCTTCATCGCGACAAATAATTAAAATTGTATCATCTCCAGAAATTGTACCTAAAATTTCTGGCCAATCTAAATGATCAAGTAATGAAGCAATTGCATTTGCATTACCCGGAAGTGCTTTCATGACTAAAAAATGCGATGCACCGTCAATGCTCACAAAAGCATCAGCTAGCGCACGATGTAATTTTTGAACTGGATTGAAACGTTGGTCTGCGGGTAAGCTATATTTATAGCGTCCATCCTGCAAAGGCACTTTAACTAAGTGCAGTTCTTTAATATCTCGCGATACGGTTGCTTGTGTCACATTATAGCCCGCATCCTTTAAAAAATCGACTAAATCATCTTGCGTTTCGATTTCGTGATTCGCAATAATATCTCGAATACGTATATGTCTTTGTCCTTTATTCATATCGTTCACCTCTTATAAATAGTTAAATATTTGTATAATTACACTACCATCTCCAGCATAAAAGCACAAGAAAAAACACGGCTCTACTTACTGAGCACGTGTTATTTTAGTGCACTATGCGCTTCTTCGACGAGTGCATTAAAAGCTGTATATGGCGGGATAACTTCATCAGCAATTGGATTCACTAGATGGAATAAAAATTCAATATTTCCTTCCCCACCTGTAATCGGAGAATAAGAAGCATCTTTTACCACAAAGCCAACTTTCGTTGCCATAGCAGCTGTTTTTTCTAAAACATCGAGATGTACCTTTTTATCACGGACAATGCCTTTTTTACCTACATTTTCTTTACCTGCTTCAAACTGAGGTTTAACAAGGGCCATTACATCGCCACCTGGCATTAATACCGTTTTTAGTACTGGTAAAATCAATGATAAAGAGATAAAGCTGACATCAATCGTTGCAAACTCTGGTAATCCTTCTGTTAAATCAGCAGCAGTTGTGTAACGAAAATTTGTTTTTTCCATAACCGTTACACGATCATCAGAACGAATTTTCCATGCTAACTGATTCGAACCTACGTCTAGGGCATAGCAATGTTTAGCACCATTTTGTAAGGCGCAGTCTGTAAACCCACCTGTAGAAGAGCCGATGTCAAGCATCAGCTTCCCCTCTACAGACATATCAAAAATTTGTAAAGCTTTTTCTAACTTCAAGCCACCACGGCTCACATATTTTAAATCAGAACCTTTTACTTGTAGCGGAGCATCGATTGCGATCTTTTCTCCTGCTTTGTCGATACGTATCTCGTTGGAAAAGACAAGACCTGCCATAATGGATCTTTTTGCCTTCTCACGTGTTTCACATAGTCCACGCTCAACAAGTAAAATGTCTACACGTTCTTTCGGTTGTTTTGTCATTATTTATTTAAACCTACTTGCTGTTTTTGTTGTAGTAACACTTGCATACGTGCCACTGTATCTTCTGCTGTCATATGAATTTCCTCAAGCAGTTGGTCTACATTTCCGTGCTCGATAAATTGATCAGGTATGCCCATTCGATCGATTATTGCATTTAAATAACTATGGTCATGTGCAAATTCTAATACACCACTACCAAAGCCACCTTGTAATACTGCCTCTTCAATCGTTAGCACTGGCTTATTGCTAGTAAATATGCGATGCAGCATATCCTCATCCATTGGCTTAATAAAACGTGCATTCACTACTTCGATTTCTATGCCTTGTTGAGCTAGCATATGTGCTGCTTCCATTGCCATAGGAATGGTTGTACCGAATGTTAAAATGGTAGCTTCTTTCCCCTCACGTAATACTTCCCAGCTTCCAATTGGTAAAGCCATAAGCTCATCATCCAACGGGACACCTATCCCATTTCCACGTGGATAGCGAAGAGCAATCGGACCTCCATTATAATCAATAGCTGTTTTCACCATATGCTGACCTTCATTTTCATCCTTTGGCATCATAATCGTCATGTTTGGAATATGACGAAGGAATGCAATATCAAAGACGCCTTGATGTGTTTCACCATCTGCACCAACTAAGCCGGCACGGTCAATCCCGATAAAGACATTCAAATTTGGACGCGCAATATCATGAAGTACTTGGTCATAAGCACGTTGTAAAAATGTTGAGTAAATAGCTAAAAACGGCTTCATTTTTTGGGTAGCAAGACCTGCAGACATTGTTGCAGCATGTTGTTCCGCTATGCCCACATCAAAAAAGCGTTTTGGAAAATCTTTTTGAATGCCTTGTAATTTTGAACCAACAGGCATTGCTGGTGTGATTGTCACAACTCGTTCATCTTCATGCGCAATTTTACGCACAGTTTCAGCGATTAAACTACTCCAAGCAGGACCTTTTGTTTCTGATTTTACAAATGCACCAGTCTCCATTTTATATGGACCTGTTCCGTGCCAGTTGCCGATTGTATCGTCTTCAGCTGGTTTGTAGCCTTTACCTTTTTTTGTAATGACATGAACAAGAACTGGACCTTTTACTTTTTTAGCATATGATAATGTTGTTTCAAGCGCTTCAAAGTCGTGCCCATCAATAGGACCTAAATATTTAAAACCTAATTCCTCAAAAAAGACACCAGAAACTACTAAGTATTTCAAACTGTCTTTCAAACGTTCAGCTGTAGAAGCAAGCTTGCCACCTAGAACAGGAATTTTATTGATTAACGATTCTAGCTCTTCTTTTGCTTTTGAATATTCTTTAGCAGTACGTAAACGTCCTAATACGTTGTGTAATGCTCCAACGTTCGGAGCTATGGACATTTCATTATCATTTAAAATGACAATCATATTTGTTTTTGCATGCCCAATATGATTTAAAGCTTCAAGCGCCATACCGCCTGTTAAAGCACCGTCCCCAATAATCGGTACGACGAAGTTTTTTTCGTTTTTTATATCACGTGCTGCTGCCATACCCATGGCTGCTGACAAAGATGTCGAGCTATGACCTGTTTCCCATTCATCATGTTCACTCTCCACAAGCTTTGGAAAACCACAAAGCCCTTTGAACTGACGTAATGTGTCAAATTGACTCGCACGACCTGTCAAAATTTTATGCACGTAAGCTTGGTGGCCAACATCCCATAAAAACTTATCTTTTGGACTGTCAAACATTTTATGAAGCATAATTGTAAGCTCCACAACACCTAGGTTCGGCCCGATATGACCACCTGTGACAGAACATTTTTCGATTAAGAAAGTTCGAATCTCTTTTGCAAGCTGTTCAAGCCCTCTCTTATCTAAGTTTTTTAAAAAGGATGGACTAGAAATGTTGTTTAAATCCACCTTTCTCACACACCTTTTCAATAAATTATTCACCGCAATCGTGTTTCCACCATTATAACAGTGTTATCCATATGCTAAAAGTACGAACACTTTTTTGTTTGCCTATTGGCAAACGTCCCCACCTATTCTAGCATATTCTTGACCTGTAAAGCCCATTTTTTCTCTTAGTTTTTACGATGAACAATATAGGCCGCAAACTCACGCAGTAAGCTTACATCTCCTTGTAACTTATCAAGCGCTGTTATTGCGAGCTGATAATGGTCAGCAAGTTTTTCTTTAGCACCCGTTAAGGTTAATAATGCAGGGTATGTGCTTTTATCACTAGCCACATCCTTACCTGCAGTTTTGCCTAATTCCTCCGTTGTTCCTTCTATATCTAAAATATCGTCTTGAATTTGGAAGGCTAGGCCGATGTGATGCGCATATTCCTTTAAAGTAGCTCGATCTTCTTGTGATACATTGGCTAGAACTGCACCTGATTCAATACTAAATCTTAATAGTGCACCCGTCTTATTAACATGGACATGCTCTAGTTCAGTTAGGTTAAGCTGACGTTGCTCACCTTCCATATCCAATACTTGACCGCCAACCATCCCTTCGGCACCAGCTGCGATGCTTAGAAGATTTACAAGTTCAATTCGTTGCTCTGCAGAAAGCTCCATACGTGCTAAAATGCCAAAGGCAAGTGTATTTAATGCATCACCTGCAAGTGTTGCCAGCGCTTCTCCAAATACTTTATGATTGGTCGGCTTGCCACGACGGAAATCATCGTTATCCATGCTTGGTAGGTCATCGTGGATTAAAGAATACGTATGAATCATTTCAATAACGGCACCAACTGTTAGCCCTGCTTTTATGTCTTTACCGTATTGTTCTAAAACTGCTAATACAAACAGCGGGCGAATACGCTTGCCTCCTGCTTTTAATGAATATAGCATCGACTCCTTTAAATTGGCCGGTGCGTCAATTTTTTCAACAAGTGCAAACATTTCAGCTTCTACTTGTGGTGTGTTGCTTTGAATAAAATGTTTTAATTGTTCGTTCATTTTAACTAGTTCTCTCCCTTTAGCGGATCAAATGCTGTTGTTTCACCTGTCTCTTGGACAATTGAAATTAATTGTTCTTCGGCATGCTGTAGTTTACTATGGCAAAATTGCGAAAGCTCCATGCCCTGTTTATATAAATCAATCGCATTTTCTAATGGTACATCACCTTGTTCTAATTGGCGGACTATTTCTTCAAGTGCCGTCATTGCTTCTGCGAAGGTTTGTTGCTTTTTCGCCATCTCTATTCCTCCTTATTATTTGGCAAGACATTTGTCACTTCGGCAATTACTTTTCCATCGTGGAAGGACAGTGTTAGTTGATCCTGCCGCTTTAAGTCAGTAGACGATTTCAACACTTTGTCATCTTTGTAGGCTACTGTAAATCCTCTAGTTAAAATAGCGAGTGGATTTAAAGCTTCAAGTGTTTGCACAGACGCCTCAAATTGTTTTTTTTGCTTTGTCACATACTGTGAAGCTGAACGTGTTAACTGCTGAACGCGATGTTCCAACTCCCTTTGATGAAAGACAAGTGCTTTTTTGGGTGATTGCTGCTCCACAGCGCTATGCAATTTTTGAAGCTGAGCGTCTTTTTTCATCAAATCAACCTGCATCGCTTTTTGCAAAGTCGTCTCAAGCTGTGCTAATCGTTCTGTAAATGGACGATACAATCTATCTGGCATCGATAAAGGGTAAGACTGCTGTAGCTTATTTAGACGTTGTCGCTCTGTTATTAGTTGCGCCCTTACAATCTGATGAAGCTGTGATTTTTGCGTCAGTACGCGTTGATATAACTCCTGCTGATCCGGCACAGCCATTTCAGCTGCTGCAGTAGGAGTCGGAGCACGCAAATCTGCCACAAAATCTGCAATCGTTGTATCCGTTTCATGCCCTACTGCGCTAATAATTGGAATCCGACTTTCAAATATGGCGCGTGCAACAACTTCTTCATTAAACGCCCATAAATCTTCAATAGATCCTCCACCCCGTCCAACTAACAATACGTCACAAAAGGCATCTTGATTAGCACGTTCAATATTTTGTACTATGCTCGGTGCAGCTTGTGCTCCTTGTACAAGTGTCGGATAAATCATAATTTCAGCAAGTGGATAACGTCGTTTTAATGTTGTACAAATATCACGAATGGCAGCGCCAGTAGTGGATGTTAAGACACCTATTTTTTCAGGATACTTTGGAATTGGCTGCTTCCATTCAGGTTTAAAAAGCCCTTCTTTTTGAAGCTGTTCTTTTAGCTGGTTAAAGGCAACAAACAAGCTACCGATACCATCCGGCTGCATTTCCTGCACATATAATTGATATGTACCATAGCCTTCGTAAACGTTTACATCCCCTCGGATAAATACCTGCATGCCATCTTTTGGCTCGAACGCTAATTTCGTCGCTGCGGTTTTAAACATAGTTGCAGCAATACGTGCCCCATCGTCTTTTAAAGTAAAGTAAATATGCCCGGATTGGTGGATTTTAACATTTGATAACTCACCTTTGACATAAACTTCACGCAGATGTGGATCTGCATCGAATTTTCGTTTAATATATTTTGTTAACGCTTTTACAGTTAAATAAGAAGCTGATGACATAATTTTCGGCTCCTTTACTAAAATGAAGTTTTTCACAAAACTACACTTATCATAACATTTTTTATTGCGCATGACGTGAGAAAATACAGTTTCACTAGAAAAAACGACTATCTTTCATACTACTTGAAAACTATACTGTAACATATTTATTCCCATCATGGCGCGTATTAAAGTCGCTACTATGTATCTGTTTTTCAGCGAGTTACTTTGATTAATCGGCGATTGGTTGTATTCTATCGGCTATTCCCTCTGTTCTATCGGCGATTTGCTTCCTTCTATCGGCGATTTCCTCTGTTCTACCGGCGATTCGCTTGCTTTTACAGGCGATTCCCTCAAGCTCTATCAAAAATTTCTCTTATTGAAAACTAGCCAGCTATGTACTTTGCAAAAAGAGAGCCACCTCAAAAGTACTGAGATGGCTCTCTAAGCAAACGAAAGATTCTATTCAATTTATTACTTCATTTTATTTGCAAGTTTTATTTCTGCCGCTTGCACTGTGTTGAAGAGTAACATTGTGATTGTCATCGGTCCTACACCGCCTGGAACTGGTGTAATATGAGATGCAATACCGTCAACCTCTGTAAAGTTTACATCTCCGCAAAGTTTGTTGTTTTCATCACGGTTAATACCGACATCAATAACAACAGCCCCTTCTTTGACATGCTCTTTTGTAATAAAATTAGCACGACCAACCGCTGCAATTAGAATATCCGCCTGTTTTGTGAATGAAGGTAAATCCGGTGTTTTTGAATGTGTATATGTCACTGTTGCATCTTTTTGTAATAATAGTTGGCCCATCGGTTTGCCAACAATATGACTTCTACCAACAATTACTGCATGCTTACCTGCGATTTCAATCCCTGAATATTCAAGAAGCTTCATCACGCCAAACGGTGTACATGGTAAAAATGTTTCCTGGCCAAGCATCATCTTCCCAACGCTTACGGGCGAGAAGCCATCAACGTCTTTTTCAACAGCGATTGTAGCTATAACAATATTCTCATCAATATGTTTTGGCAGTGGTAATTGTACTAAAATCCCATGAATATCTTCACGATTATTTAATAATTCAATTTGCACTAAAAGCTCTTCTTGTGTAGTTTCCTCAGGTAGCTTAATTAGCTCTGAAAACATCCCGATTGCTTCACAAGATTTTTGCTTATTTCTCACATATGTAGCCGAAGCTTGGTTGTCCCCAACTAGAACAACTGCTAAGCCTGGTGTTAATCCTTGCTCTTTTAATCGAGCAACGCGCTCTGCTACTGAATTTCGAATTTCTTGACCAATCTCTTTACCATTAATAATTGCACTTGACATAAACCTTAGTTACTCCTTCCAATTCAACACGTTTTTATTGTTCTGTAAATTTAGAAAGTACGCCATTGACAAATTTCGACGATCCATCGTCTCCAAATGTTTTGCATAACTCGATTGCTTCATTAAGTACTACTCTTTTTGGTGTTTCTTGCATGTATAATAGTTCGTATACAGCTAGTCTTAAAACTGTTCTCTCAATTTTTGGTAGACGGGCAAGTGACCACTTTTCTAGATGCTGCGTTAATACCGCATCAATTTCCTCTAAATGTTCAGCTGTTCCATTTACAATCTTTTCGTAGAAAGCATTAGTTGGTTGACCTTTAATATGTTCTTTTGCTTCTTCGACTGTAAGATCAGTATTGTCTAGCTGAAACAAAACTTGCAACGCTTTTTCACGTGCTTCATGTCGTTTCATGTAAAGCTCTCCTTCTTAAGTGGCATTAAGGTTTATAATAGCATAAATTCATACGAGAAACACGAATTCAAGCAAGTTTTCAATAATCTGAAACCTTTTTCAAGCAACTTTCTACTTATTTTTACTTTCAACTTTATTGATATTTTAAAAAAGAAATGCTACCTTTATTTTTCCTTTGATAAATCTATCATTTAGTTATACGGAAAAACACCATTTAAAGTTCCCCAAAATCGAAGACAATCTTAGATTTCCCGAATTTTTTTCTACATGTCGAAAGCAATCTGCTTAAAATTTGAAACATTATACCATGTGACTAAACCATTTTAATTTTCAGCCGAAAATATTTAAAACTGTGTCTACATTATCCATCATAATTATTGACTTCCTTATTATTAGATCCTACATAAAATTATGTAATTGATACAGGTCCAAAAAGATCAACAAAACGTTTTGTCATCTTCAAAAATCAATAAACTAAAGCAAATGCAACATTATTCTCTAGTGGAGGCCAACTATGAAAGAACATTATTATACTATTGGTGAGGTCGCAAAATTAGCAAATCTCTCTGTACAGACACTCCGATACTATGACCAAATAGATTTGTTTAAACCTGCTTATACGGATTCCGCTAGCAATTACCGTTACTATAAAGATAGTCAGATTTTTTATTTGGATATAATTAAATCGCTAAAATATATCGGCACTTCGCTTGAGGACATTAAAAAGGCACTTATGCTGACATCTGAAGAGCTACTTGCCTTTTTAGAACAACAAGAGCAACGTTTAGAAGAAAAAATTTCACGACTCAACGAAGTGAAATATACCCTGCTGAAAACGAAAAAACAGATGCAAGAGCAAATTGAAATTCCTATCTTCGGAGAGGTATACACACGTTTTGAGGAAGAAATGCCAATTTTACAGGTCACTACGACTGAACTTACACCAACATCTAGCACCAATACGTACTATGGAACATTAACAAAAATTATAGAAAATGAAGGAAGTGTTTTAAATAGTCGTTATGGATGTATCTATCCGCTCGCTCATTACACAGATGTGAACGATATTATTTATGATGCAATATTTACACCACTATTAACTGAACGAACTTTTTCTAAACTTTCTTCTAATGTAAAGCAAACGATTGTTCAGGAAGGCAAATATGCATGTATCGCTTTTATTTATCACCCTGATACGTATTTCTCTTTTTATGAAAAGCTTAAAAAATATGTTGATTCACAACAAGCATCATTTGAATCAACTGTTTATGAATTATATATGCCTGCAACAATCTCTTCTGAGCGTGAAAAGAAATTTATTGTCGAATTAAAAATTAGACAAAATGCTTTATAGTAGTTTTTTAGTTAGCAATTGCGCTTAAACCCCTTTTTTAACAGGCATTTAATTGATGTACGCGGTATAACTATTTCGTTTTACTTCCACACTAATAGCGCATTGAATATAAATACAAAAATAAAAACAAATCTTTTGACCCTATAGTTACTATAGGGTTTATTGTATTAGAAGGAAATCATCTAGTAGATTATCAATCTCATGTATCGTGAACTGTTGAAGGAGAGAAAAATGAACAAGAAACAAGCTTTAACCTTAACTATTTTGTTATCCAATTTATTCATTGCCTTTTTAGGGATAGGATTGGTTATTCCCGTATTGCCAACTATCATGAATGAACTGAATATAACAGGCTCTGTCGTTGGCTATATGGTTGCAGCATTTGCCATTACTCAACTTATTGTATCGCCTATCGCAGGCAGACTAGTCGATCGAGTTGGTCGAAAAGTTATGATTGTTATCGGTCTAATTATTTTTGGACTTTCGGAACTATTATTCGGTATGGGTCGTTCAATTGAAATTTTATTTATATCACGCATGCTCGGTGGTGTTAGTGCTGCTTTTATCATGCCTGCAGTAACTGCTTTTATTGCTGATATTACAACAATGGCACAGCGTCCAAAGGCACTTGGCTACATGAGTGCAGCCATTAGTACTGGCTTTATTATCGGGCCAGGTCTCGGTGGATTTTTAGCGGAATACGGCACACGTGTACCCTTTTACGCAGCAGGTGTACTCGGTTTCATAGCCGCACTATTGTCGTTTACACTATTAAAAGAACCTACGCGTGCAATGGATGATACAGAAGCTGCACCTTCTATTTTAAGCAGTGCAAAGCGTATTTTTAGCCCTTTGTATTTCATTGCATTTGTGCTTATTTTTGTCCTTTCATTTGGTCTCGCAGCATTCGAATCACTTTTTAGTTTATTCGTCGATCATAAATTTGCATTTACACCGTCAGATATTGCCATTATCATTACCGGAAGTGGTATTATTGGCGCGCTTGCGCAGTTATTATTATTTGATTGGCTTACTAAGAAAATGGGTGAAATCAACGTTATCCGATACTCACTCATACTTTCTGCCGCTCTGACCTTTGCGATGACAATGGTTAGTCATTATTTCGCAATATTATTTGTTACATTCTTTATTTTTGTCGGCTTCGATTTAATCCGACCTGCTGTTACCTCCTATTTATCAAAAATCGCAGGGAATGAGCAAGGCTTTGTCGGAGGCATGAACTCAATGTTCACAAGTCTAGGAAATATTTTTGGACCAATCATTGGCGGCATGTTATTCGACATTGATTTAAACTATCCATATTATTTCGCTACAATCGTCTTAGTTCTCGGTGTTATCCTCGCATTTTTCTGGAAGAAACCAAAAGATATCGCTTTATAATCCGTTTGCGTAGTTATACACAACATAAAAAGGAGTTGCCCACTATGGTGAAATGTTCACCAAGCTGGCAGCTCCTCTTTTTTCTTAATGAATTACTACTTCCTCTTTTTCGAAGTGAATACCTGTAATATGTACATTCACCTCTGCTGTTTCAAGTGCAGTCATATTTAAAATTGCTTGGCGAATTTGCGTTTGTACATCTTTTGCCACTTTCGGAATCGAATAGCCATATTTTACAGAACAAAATACATCAATAGCGATCTCACCATGTTCTGTGACCCCTGATTTAATGCCTTTATTGTGTACTTTTTTGCCGAAACGTTCAACGACGCCTGTTGCAATATTGCCACGAGTTGCTGCGATACCCTCTACCTCGTTAACCGCGATTCCAGCTACAATTTCGATTACTTCTGCAGCTACTTCAATTTTCCCAAGCTCTTCTTTACCAGAAGGTGTTGGTTGTACGAAAGATTGTCCTACTTTCTCTGCCATACAATATCATCCTTTCCACTACGCATCGCAAGCAAATGCTGTTGTTACGCTTATTATACTATAAAAAGGAAGGTTTGGCTTAGGAAAGACGCTTTTCATTTTTTGTGTACAACTAGACCATTGCTAATATCGTTCTTTTCAAAGTGAAGCTAGAAACGTTAAAAGGAGGAGTGCATTATCATTTGCTTATTTTTTTGCAAACATATATCAATTCATAACTATCATTCGTTGCCGGCGTTTCATTCCAATCCTGATAAACAGCAGCGATTTCAAATCCATTGCCAAGTAACATTCTCTCCATTTCTTTTGGAAACACATATCTTAAACTAATTTTGGTGCTTTTTTCATCTACAATTTGACCATCGATATTTTTATACTTTCTAATCGTCGTATACTGTTGAATTTGATTTAATGAATCATAATGACTAATTGTATAAAGATCAACAATATAATGCGTATCACTATCCGTATACGTTCTCCAATATTCTTTCGTACTCGGTTGAAGCAACTCCTCAACACTTGGGAACCTCGTACTAAAAATAAATATGCCGTCAATTTCTAAATGCTTATTTACAGAGGCGAGTAAATCATCTTGAGATTGATTTGTAAGGAAATGTTGAAAAGCATTACCTACTGAATAGATGAAATTACTTTTAGCCGGTAAATTCAATGTCGTACAGTCTTGCTTTACCCATTCGATTGGTAAAGCAAGATGAGTTGCTTTTTTCCTCGCCTCATTTAGCATACCTTCATGTATGTCTACTCCTATCAGCTTGCAACCATTTTTCGCTAATGGAATCGTCATTCTCCCCGTGCCACAAGCTAAATCAATAATAGTACCTTGCATATTAGACGCCCATTTTAGCAAGAATGGCAATTCAGGCATATATAGTTCATTTTCTTTATCATATAAAATTGGATCATCGTATTCTTCAAAATTATAAAAAACCATCTAATCCCCCTAAAAATTAAATAATTCTATTAATAATAGCCAAACCAAATAAAAATTTAATTTTCATTTGCATCCCTTCCCTTTTAAAAATCCCTCTTTTTTACATCAGCACTGATGTAGAATATAGGTCCTTGAAAACGACACTCTACCATTTATTTTTTCCAGCTATATCCAAGCTAAGTTATTTTACATAATAATACAATAATTCTAATTACTTTACAATAGAACCGATAACTAGTGAAATCGAGCCCTCTCCATAAACATTGGGTGGAACGTCATTACCCTATGTCGCAAACTATGAAATAAGACGGAGTAAGTCTTGTGACGGCCGAGTTTACTCGTTGCTTGTTCGTATCGGCATCTTTTCCGCTATTATCCCGATAGCTGGTGGATACTCTAAATCGAAAACACCCGAACGTTTACCTTTTCTACCCACGAAAAAACCCTCTAACAATTATTCGTTAGAGGGTAAAACAGATAGGATATTCCGTTTTGTTTTATATTTTATTCTACAATCAAATACATATCAGTAAGTGAATTTCACTTACTTCACCGCTCAAAGAACAGTTAGAATAGCTCTTATCAAGCTACGATTATTTGTTTGTTCCTAATACATCGTTTTCTTCCAAGAATTTCGTGTTGAATTGCGCAGACTTGAAAACGTCGTTGTTCATTAATGCTTGGTGGAAAGGAATTGTTGTATTGATACCAGGACCAGCAACTTCAAATTCACTAAGCGCACGATTCATTTTTGCAATTGCTTCTTCACGAGTATCTGCATGAACGATAAGTTTTGCAACCATTGAATCGTAGTATGGAGGAATTGTATAACCTGCATAAACAGCAGAATCGATACGTACACCATAGCCACCTGGTGTAATATAAGTGTCTACAGTACCAGCTGATGGCATAAAGTTTTTGTATGCATTTTCTGCGTTAATACGGCATTCAATTGCCCAACCATTTATTTTAATGTCATCTTGTGTGAATGGAAGTTTCTCACCAGATGCAATTTTTAATTGTTGTTGAACAAGATCGACACCAGAAATCATTTCTGTTACTGGGTGTTCTACTTGAATACGAGTATTCATTTCCATGAAGTAGAACTTGTCCTCTTGATAGTCGTAGATGAACTCGATTGTACCAGCACCTTCATAGTTACATGCTTCTGCTGCTTTCACCGCTGCTGCACCCATTTCTGCACGACGTTCAGATGATAGTGCAGGAGATGGAGCTTCCTCTACTAACTTCTGCATACGACGTTGAACTGTACAGTCACGCTCGCCTAAATGTACGACATTACCGAAACTATCAGCTAACACTTGAATTTCACAGTGACGGAAGTATTCGATGAATTTTTCTAAATATACGCCAGGGTTGCCAAACGCTGCAGCAGCCTCTTTTTGCGTAATATCAATCCCTTTTACAAGCTCTTCTTCTGTACGAGCTACACGGATACCTTTACCGCCACCCCCAGCAGTTGCTTTAATGATCACAGGGTAACCGATTTTCGCAGCCCACTCTTTACCTGTTTCGATATCTGGTACAATACCAGTACCTGGAACAAGTGGAACACCTGCTGCTTCCATTGTTGTACGAGCAACGTCTTTAATCCCCATGATTTTAATTGAATCAGATGAAGGACCAATAAATTTAATGCCCGCATTTTCACATGCTTCAGCAAAATCAGCATTTTCAGAAACGAAACCGTAACCTGGGTGGATACCATCTGCTCCTGTTTTTTCTGCTACGCTTAATAATGCAGGGAAGCTTAAATAAGAATCTTTTGATAGCTTCGGACCGATACAATATGCTTCGTCTGCTAACTTCACATGTAATGCTTCTGCGTCTGCTTCAGAATATACGGCAACTGATTTGATGCCTAACTCTTTACAGGCACGAATAATACGAACAGCGATTTCGCCGCGGTTTGCGATTAATACTTTTTTCATGGTTAGCACTCCTTACTCAGCTTTTACAAGGAATAATGGTTGACCGTATTCTACTAAATCGCCATCTTTTGCAAGTACTTCAACGATTTCACCTTTAACTTCTGCTTCGATTTCGTTGAATAGCTTCATTGCTTCTACGATACAAACGATTGTTTCGTCGCCTACTTTGTCGCCCACTTTTACGTATGCCGGTGAATCTGGGTTTGGAGCTGCATAGAAAGTACCTACCATTGGTGATACAATTTTATGTAACGATGGGTCGTTACTTGCAGGTGTTGCGGGTGCTGGTGCTTCTTCAACTTTGGCTGGAGCTGCTACAGGTGCTGCTGGTGCAGATTGTTGTACAACAGGGGCTGTTTCTTCTTTTTTAGGTGCCACAGTTTCAGTAACAACAACACCATTCTTTTTTAATTTAACTTTTGCGCCATCTACTTCATAAACGAACTCGTCGATTGAAGAAGAATCTACTAATTTAATAATTTCACGAATTTCTTGAATTTTGAACATTTCTAACTCTCCTTATGAAATAAAATCTACTACAATCACTATTCTATATTTTTTTGACACAATTTGAAACACTTAAATGAAAATTAAGTAAATATAAACATAATAAAAGGCTTTCTTTTACTAAACGAAAGCCTTTTCATTATGCTGATATATAACAACTACAAGTTAATAAACGGAATATTCCTTTTTTTCTTTAAATTTTTTAATAGTTGTTTGCGCTGAATTTAACTTGAACGTCATTTGCGCCTTCCCACTCTGTTTTTACTAAATAAATAATCTCATTTGCTTGTGATTTTGATAACTCTTCTGCCATAACTGTGACAGAAACTTTCTCACCTTCCGCTCTAACAAAAGCATCGGAATAGCCTAAAGATTTAATGAGCATTTCAAGCATTGCCTCTGTTGATTCCTGTTTAATCAAACCGTCTATTTCATTATAAGCTTCATTTTTTTCTTCAGCAGTATATTCTTCTGAACCAATTTTTTGTGTTAGTTGTTGACGTAATTGACTTCTTTCATCACTAACTTGCATACGCATTTCCTCAAATAAGTGACTTGGAGACAATACTTCTTGTGTTGCATCTTTATTAGTTGCCTCCTGATCTGTAACACCCGTAATTGCTGTTTGCTGTAATGTATCATCTGTAAAAATCGTTAAGCCATTAAATTGTTTTGCAGGATCAACCAAATAATAAACTGAAATTACTGCTACAAGACTTAATAATGTCATAAACCAAACTGTTCTTCTACGTACGCGCATTTACTTTTCCTCCTTATTTTCCATTGGAACGATAATAATTCGATGAATAGGTAATTGCATCACTTGACTGACGACAGCACGTATTTCATTTTTGACAAAAATATCTGATGCACCTTCTGAAACAATTAGCATTCCTGTTACATCTTTCGTACTTTCGTCAGTCCCTCGAAAATACTGGCTAAATAGTTTATTTTCATCCTTCGCATCTGTCATCTCTCCGTAATAAAAATATACTTTTACCTCCCCAACGCCTTGCATAGCCTTAAGCGTTTGCTCAAGTTTTTCTTCATTCGTATTCGGTGTTACTCGTTCATTTGTTGAATTCGTTTGATACATTGGAAACACGATGAAAATTCCTACGGAGGCAGCAATAAGCATTAAGACGATAAATGACGTTGTTTTTTTTCGTACCTTTTCCACATCACTTCTACATTGCCTCCTTTCATCTTCTCTTTTTCAAGTGTATGTACGCTTGTTTCCTCCTATGAATTGATAAATGGAATCTTTAATAGCATTTGCAAAAATACTAACGTAATGACAAGTTTTGTTAGTGAAATTATTTGTTGGTCATCAGTTAGAAATACGAATAATTGACAAATAAAGAGCAACGCCAATAAAAGAATCAATCTATCTCCCCCCAACCATCACTTGCACGAAAACGATAAGGAAAAAACAAGAAAACATAAATGAAAAAGCAATTAGAAATGATACTGCACATAAAGTGAATAGAGATTTACTAACATGATCGAGTAATTTACAAATATCATCAAAAGCAATCGGTTCTAAAATAGCTGCTAATAGTTTTAACGAATACGCACTAACTACTAGCTGGACAGTTGGTATAAACGATACCGTGATAACCGCGATAAAGGCACTTATACTACTAATCGAAGTAGAAAATTGTGTCATATGCTGAAACATCGAAAAACTATCAACAATAAAGGAACCGACTACTGGAATATTTTCTTCTATTAATTTTTTCACAGGTTCTGCAACAGCCTTATTAACACTAAATGCAGCAACTCCACTAGCTGACATTAAAATAATGTAGCAAATGACGGACGCTGAAACAATACTCATAATGGTAAAACGAATCAACTCTGCAATTCTCGTAAAAGATATTTCTTTGACAATGACACTGCATACATCGAATACAATGGCAAAAAGCACACCTGGGATAAGCCATTTACTACTAATAATCGTTAGGACTTGTACAAAAAAAAGCAAAAAAGGCTGCCAAGAAGCAATGGCTGTTATGCTACTAGATAACAAAAAACTAGAAGTGAGAATTGGGTAAAATGCCGTGAATATATGTGAAAGTCCTTTTGCAATCTCATCAATTAGTTGAAATGAATTGACGACTACTGGCCCTATTGTTGCTAATACAATGAGAAAAAAAAGTATTCTTGTCCCTTTTTCAAATTCTGGTAATATCATGTTGACAATCAAAAAAATGATGACGTAGCCACACAATATAAGCGTCATTTTGAGCAAGAGAAAAAATGGATCGATGAAAAACGAAATGAGTTGCTCCTGCACAAGCCTCGCCCCTTAATTTAACCTTTGTAAAATAGCTGACACCCCCTGTAAAACATCCAAAAATTCTTTAAACCAATACAACAAAATAACAATTTTCACAGCATCGAAAACAATGCTGCCGAGAACTTTATAGCTATTCTCCACTAGTAACAATGACACCCATTGCCCTACATAAAAAAGGCTCGCACTTATTACAATGGCTTTTGCATAAGGCAAAAATGTAAGCATTCCGAGTAATTGTTTGACGAATGGCAACAAGAGTGTCGTAAACAAAAGACTGAACAGCAAAAACGAGAACATAACACTGATTAGCGCGTGGAGTGGCTGTATGACTTCTTTTATAAGCAACAATAAAAGCAGCATGACAACAGCAACAATGACAATTTCCATTTACTTACCCAGATGAGGTCAACCACTGAAAGAATGTTAATATTTCAGTGAAAAATAGACGCAAAAATCGGAGTAATTCTGCTGTCATATATAGGTAGGCAATAAAAAATAAGAAAAATGAAAATTCTTTCTTCCCTGTTTGATCAAAAAAAACATGAAGAAGCGCTACTACTAGTCCCACTCCAGCGACTCTTAATACGTCTTGTAATTCCATTCATACGCCCCCTCGTGTACAGCAATATATGATGCTCGCCAATAAAAAAGACCTCTATACAATATGTATAGAGGTCTCTTCTTATCGACAAAAGTTGGTAATAGTTAATATAGCATTATTTGAGTGCCTGGCACCTTGCATATGAAACTTAGCAAGATTCCCAATTTAACATCAGGCTCTTATAACGTAAAAATTCACTTCGCTTTCCGCGGGCACAGTGTACGCCGCAATCCTCGCTAACGCGCGGTTTGTTGCGTCTTACAACTGGTGCTGTCCCCACAGGAGTCTTCGTGGATTTTTACTCTGATAGCTCTACTTACAGTGGCATAACAATTCAGAATTGTTTGTGTGCCTGGCACCTATACTAATTTTTCAATGATGCTTTTTACTGTGCCTGGTTGCACTAGATGACTATTTTCACCCATCCACATCGATAAATATTGTGCATTTCCTTGCAATGTACTTTCTTTACGAATAGTAGACGTTAAATAATGTTGTAATGGATAAGGAGCTACGACAGCGTCCTTCATATGTTCAGTAAAGTAATTAGCTAATCCACGAGCCGCTTTGCCAGTAAAAGCATACGTAATGGTCGTCTGTTGTGCCTTCGACTGTAATATGGCATTTTTGTATAGCGGTGATATTTCACACTCATCTGCTACTAACAAAGCTGTACCAATTTGTACCGCCTGTGCACCACTAGAAAGAGCCCGATCCACATCCTCTTTTGAAATAATTCCACCAGCTGCAATGATTGGAATTGAAATTTTACCCGCTACTTGCTGTAATAAATCTTCTCGAGCAATTAATTGCAGTGGTTCAATAAAAGATCCTCGATGACCACCTGCCTCACCACCTTGTAATACGACTGCATCCATACCTGATTGTTCAATAAGAATAGCTTCTTCTAATGTAGTAGCTGTGCCAATGACATAAACATCGTTGGCCTTTAAACGTTGAATAACCTCTGAAGAAGGTATGCCAAATGTGAACGAGCAAACGGCTACCTGTTCTTCCAGTACTGCCTGTAATTGCCCTGCAAACACTTCATTAGACGTCACACTTTGTACAGGCGATAATCCTAACTCATCATAGTAAGGCTGCAACGCCATCCGCGCTTGTTGGAGGACATCTATATCAATACGCGGCTCTTCTTGCACAAATAAATTGACCGAAAATGGTTTGTCAGTAAGCTTTTTAACTTCTTTTATAAAGCTTCTAGTTTGCTCTCCATCTAAATAACCCGCTCCAATTGATCCTAGAATACCTATCTCCGCGCAAGCTGCAACAAATTTTGGTGTAGTAACTCCAGCCATAGGTGCTTGAATTATTGGATATTGCATCTCTAATTTTTGTAACATTGCATTCACCTCTTACTTGTATTGTAAACGTTATTTCGCCATTCTACCTGCAAAATTTTAACATATTTTTGTACTTTGCGATATATGTATGAAAAAAGAGAAAAAGTGTTAGATTGACTGCAATCAATCTAACACTTTTTCTGTTATGCCGTTGATGTCCGCTAAGTCGGATGCTTTCTGCGGGCACACACGTAAGTGGAATGCCTCGCAATTGCGCGGTTTGTTGCGCTTACGTTGCGTTGTTTCCCGCAGGAGTCACCGCCTTTGCTACCATCAACTAGTACTATCTGCTATATTTTTTCTATTCCCAAAGAGTCGCAACCTCTTTTCGTCATTGCTTATGCGCGTGATACGTATGAAGCTTCTGAAGTGTTGATAATTAACACATCGCCTTGGTTAACGAAGAATGGAACTTGAACAATAAGTCCAGTTTGAAGTGTTGCAGGTTTTGTACCACCTGAAGCTGTATCACCTTTAATACCTGGTTCTGTTTCTGCTACTTCTAATTCAACAGTGTTTGGTAATTCTACACCTAGCATTTCGCCTTGGTAAGATTGGATGTGTACTTCCATGTTTTCTTTTAGGAATTTTAATTCATATTCAATAGCTGCTGAAGCTAGTTCAGTTTGCTCATATGATTCTAAATCCATAAATACATGCTCATCACCTTGAGCATATAAATATTGCATTTTACGATTATCAATTTGTGCTTTTTCTACTTTTTCACCAGCACGAAATGTTTTTTCATTCACAGAACCGTTACGTAGGTTACGTAATTTAGAACGTACGAATGCAGCACCTTTACCTGGTTTAACGTGTTGGAAATCTAACACGCGATATAATTGGCCATCAACAATAATTGTTAGACCTGTACGGAAATCGTTTACTGAAATCATTTGTGTTCCTCCATTGTTTATAAGATGATGAGTTCTTTAGTCGAATGTGTTAGCAGTTCATTACCTGACTCAGTGATTAAAATATCGTCTTCGATACGAACACCACCGACTCCTGGCACATAAACACCTGGTTCAATCGTAACGGCCATACCCGGTTCTAATACCGTTTCAGAACGCTTCGATAAGCCAGGGCCTTCATGTACTTCAAGACCAATACCATGTCCTAAAGAATGCCCAAATGCCTCACCATAGCCTTTTTCTGTTAAATAGTCACGCGCAATTGCATCTGCCTGAATACCCGTTAAACCAGGACCAACTTTTTCAAGCGATAAAAGTTGTGATGCAAGTACTGTATTATACATTTCTACTAATTTTTCAGATGGCTCACCTACTGCCACTGTTCGTGTTATATCCGAAATGTAGCCATTGTATAGTGCTCCAAAATCTAGTGTGACAAAGTCGCCTTTTTCAATAACTTTATTCGTAGCAACACCATGTGGTAGAGCTGAGCGAAGACCAGATGCTACAATCGTATCAAATGAGGACTGTGTTGCTCCTTGTTGTCGCATGAAAAACTCTAATTCATTCGAAACTTCAAGCTCTGTTTTACCTGGCTTGATGAAGTCTAAAATATGTGTAAATGCGTGATCAGCTATTTCACACGCAACCTTAATAATATTAATCTCTTGTTCAGTCTTAATCAAGCGAATTTTTTCAATTAATCCAGAAACGGGCACTAAATCAGCTTGAATCACACTTTTATATAACTCATATGTGCCAAAGCTTACAGTATCTTTCTCAAATCCCAATGATTTAATACCCATTGCTTTAACTTGTGTCGCAATTTCTTCTAGGAGCGTTACTTCGTGCTGTACAATTCGGAAATCTTTAATTTGCGCAGCTGCTTGCTCTGTATATCGGAAGTCAGTAATGAATACAGCTTCATTTTGTGACACGATTGCCACACCTGCTGTACCAGTAAACCCTGTCATATATCGACGGTTGTACCCATTTGTAATTAAAATGCCATCGATGTTTTGTTCTTGAAGTGTTTTACGAAGCTTTTGTAATTTCAACATAATTATTTCTCCCTCTCAATAAAAGTGCGTAGTGCTAGTTCATAGCCTTTCGTACCAAGACCACTAATTTGGCCAAGGCAGGCTGGTGCAAGATAGGAATGATGGCGAAAAGCCTCACGTTTGTGAATATTGGAAATATGTACTTCAATAACTGGAACAGCAACTCCTGCAATTGCATCATGTAATGCTACGCTTGTATGGGTATATGCACCTGGATTAAAGATAATACCATCATACTTGTCATCTTCTGCTTCGTGTACCCAATCAACAAGGACACCCTCATGATTAGATTGACGAAACTCGACTGTAGCACCAAGAGAAGCCGCGAGATTTTGAACATTATTCTTTACATCTTCTAGTGTTTCATGGCCGTATATATGGGGCTCCCGTTTCCCTAGTCGATTTAAGTTAGGTCCATTCAAACATAATAACTTCACGCAGTATTCGCCTCTTTCTATGTACTTGCTTTTTATTTTATCATACCAATTGCATACAGCAACTAATTTCCTTTTTGTGCTGTATGCTCTTTCTGATGAAAATTAGCTGTTTCAAGTAAAAAACGGAGTAGGCAAATAACGACAACGATAAAAGGAATTGATAGTTTTTTAAATGATGTCGATTGTAATGGTAAATCCAACACGAACCATTCTAATGTAATCGTTACAATGAGTCCTATTAAAAAAGAAGTCAACACTGCCGGTATAATATGCGTATATCGCAAAGTCATAAATAAAAAGAACCCTACTATAAATAGCGCTAATGTTAGAAAACTCCAATGAAATAGTTTGGAACTATCCTCGAACAAGTCCCACTTTTTATAAAAGCCAATTGGATTCCAAGAAATTAAATGAAAATAATGAAGTCCTTTTAAACAAAATGCTAAAACAATCGCATAAACGACTGCAGTAATTAATCCTACCTTCATATTTATCCCTCCTATTTTGACCATTATGCATGCAAGCATTACAGCATTATCCTTATCACAAGGGCTCAAAGTCTTACGACACTGCTTAATAGCAAATCAATCTTTCTGAAAATACAAAATTACACAATAAGTGTAACCATATAGAAAATTTACTATGCGTACCTCTAGAGGTTTTTCGCTAAATTTAGTACAATGGTACAGTTGAAATATATAAAGAGAGTGGTGTTAGCCTTGAGCAATTCACCTGTTTACGGGGGACAAGCACAATTAGAAGGTGTGATGTTCGGAGGAAAGGAACATACGATTACTGCCATTCGCCGTAACGATGATTCCATTGATTATTATCATTTTAAAAAGGTACAAAAACCAATCCTGCAAAAGCTAAAAAAAATACCATTCGTTCGTGGCGTTATTGCCCTTATTGAATCAGCAGGTTTAGGTTCACGTCATATGCAATTTTCAGGAGATCGTTATGACGTTACACCAGGCGAGGAAGCAGAGAATATAGAAGAAGGCGGCTCGAAGCTACAAATGATTTTAGGAGTAGCTGTTGTCGGAATCCTTTCCTTTTTATTTGGAAAATTCGCCTTTACCTTAATCCCAGTATTTATTGCAGATTTCTTCTCTAGATGGATAGATGGTAAAGTAGGTCAAGTCCTTCTTGAAAGTGGCATTAAGCTCCTTTTACTGCTTACCTATTTATATTTTATTTCTTTAACACCGATTATAAAACGCGTTTTCCAATATCACGGTGCCGAGCATAAAGTAATCAATTGCTATGAAGCTGGTCTGGATATTACTGTAGAAAATGTACAAGCGCAATCGCGTTTACATTATCGATGTGGGAGTAGTTTTATGTTATTCACTGTGTTCGTTGGTATGTTTTTGTATTTCTTCGTGCCAACAGATCCACTATGGTTACGAATTGTAGACCGTATATTATTAATTCCTGTTGTACTAGGGGTATCATTTGAAGTATTACAGGCAACAAATGCATGCCGTAATATTCCTCTGTTACGCTACTTAGGCTATCCGGGTCTATGGCTACAATTATTAACAACTAGAGAGCCACTGGACGAACAAGTAGAAGTAGCGATTGCATCATTTAATATGTTACTTCAAGTCGAACAGCAGCCAGAAATTGCTGCTACATTAAATCACGACTAAAAATTATTCAATTTAAAAACGCACAATGCGGTTAATCACCACATTGTGCGTTTTACTTTCTTTCAAAATACACTTGCCCTATATAGACTGTACAGCATTCAGTTGCTGCTTTGCACTTTCATATTCCTCATGTAATGTCTTGATAATTTCAAGGACCGACTCGCGTTTTTCAATATTTGTGACACCATGCCCTGCCGACCAAATATCACGCCAAGCTTTCACATTAACAAGATGTGTTAAATCAATGTCCTCTCTTGGCTTTAAGGTCGTCGGGTCAATACCTTCTTTTATTAAAGATGGAATTAGCACATTCACATGAACCCCACTGAACGCATCTGTATATAAAACATCATCTGTTTTACTGTCGATGACCATCTTTTTATAATCCTCTGGAGCATTTCCTTCATGACAAGCGATAAAACGCGTCCCTAAATAAGGCATAGTCTGCACCAATAATTTGCGCTGCTAAGACGTCTGCCCCACTTGAAAGGGAGCCCGATAAAATAATCGTTCCATTAAAGAATTTTTTAACGGCCGATACAAAGCCAAATGGATTTAGTTGGCCACCATGTCCACCTGCACCTGCACAAACAAGAATCAATCCGTCTACACCCGTTGCGGCTGATTTTTCCGCATGCTTAACGTTTGCTACATCCGCATACACTTTACCGCCATAGCTATGGACAATGTCGATGACCCGCTTCGGGTTGCCTAGTGATGTAATAACGATAGGCGGCTCATATTCCTCAATTAACTGTAAATCTTCCTCAAAACGTGCATTTGCTACAGGATGACAAATGAAATTGACAGCCCACGGCTCTGTTGGTAATGCTTCTTTAATCTCTTGAAGCCACTCGGCACACGTTGTCGCAGGTCTTGCATTTAATAATGGAAACGAGCCAATAGCGCCCGCTCGACTAGCCTCAATGACCATGGCTGGATTAGATACTAAAAACATTGGTGCTACAATGATTGGTAAACGTAACATACTCTCTCCCCCTTTCTATTAATGATTCTAGCAAAATCGTAAAATCCCTACTTCATGCACTAATTTAATCTCTCTCTTTTCGATATGTAGTCCCTTTTAATGGATAAGCGGTGTTCATAAAAAAAATACCTATCCGTCTAATTTGCCAGATAGGCATTTTTAATTAATTAAATGTAGTTAACTCTTCTGAAACAGATTTTAAATAATCTTTCTCAAACATAATGAAGTATTTCCCATCTTTCATATCATCTCTAATTCCATCACTTAAAGATAACGATTTTATCGAATTCATGTCTATTTTATTCTCTAACATTTGATCGAGTGGTAGATTGGTTTCAATTTGAGACATAAGTTCTTTTAATTGTGTTTGGGGCATTTTGCTTTCCGTTTTATTAATAACAGCAAGAATGAGGTGTAATAGGTTTTCTTCATTTAAATTTCGTCCGTCTGTAGCAGCCATCATTAAAGCCACAACCTCTTCCCCATTTAAACGATTCGTCCCTTTTTTGAAATCAAATCCCACGCTCGTGATAGCTCGTACTTGTGTATCTTCTTGCAAATCATAATCAATACCATTCACAGCATCAACCATTGTGGAAAAGGTTTTTAAATCTATAACGGCATAATAATCAATTGGTAAATCAAATAGTTTTGAAACTGCTGTCCTTACATTTTCAGCTCCTCCTGAACCGAAGGCATAAGCAAATAACAATTTATCGTACATGGTCGTTCCATCACTATTATCTATAGGTGCATAAGTTTCACTTGGGATAGATACAACTTTCATCATCTTTTTATTTTTACTATATGTAAGTAAAAGGTTAAAAGGTATCCTATTATCCTCTTCTTCCGCTTTCACAGTAATGAGCGTAGTTAAAAGTTCATCTTCCTGAACAACTGTTCCACTCGCATCACTTCTGTTCAGTTCTTTATTAACGTTTCCAGAAAAATTCAATGGAATAAACAAAAATAGACATAAGCACACCGCTAACATAGAAACTGTAAGAGGCACGAATTTTTTTGAGGAAAACATAAGAGAATTCTTTTGTTTATTATTGTTCTTCTCTAATTTACGAATTTGTTCAAATACTTCATGACGATCTTCTTGCGTAAATCTTAACTCTTGTTCAGACGACTTATGAATTTTTTCACTTAATCGTTTATCTTCCATTCAGTTCGGCCTCCTTTATAATCAACTCTAATCTTTGTTTTGCTCTTCTTAATCTCGTTTTCACAGTATTCACTGGAATGTCTAAAATATCAGCAATTTCATCCGCCTTTAATGAATCATAATAGTATAAATACACGACTTCTCGATACACTTTCGGAAGAGAAAAAATCGTATCTTTTATTTCCTCATTTTTGTATTTATCGATAACTATTTTTTCTGTTGATGGGTAAATTGACTTTGCTGTTTCATGTATTAAACTTTTTACTTGCACCATTTTGTAATGCCAACTTTTTAAATAATCTTTACATTCGTTAATTGTTATCCGATAGAGCCATGTTTTTATTTGTGCTTCAAATCGAAACAATTCAAGGTTTTTATAGCATTTAATAAACGTATTTTGTACCAAATCCTTAGCAGTCTCCGAATCTTTCACATAAGAAAATGCCAATCGTACCAACTCATTCCCATAGTCAATCATTATTTTATCTAATAAGAAATCTTTTTCTTCTCTATCCAATCTTCTACCCTCCCTTTCAACCGACTTCAAATTCTGCTATTAGACGATTCGCAAAATGAAATAGGTTCAATTTCCAAAAATATTTATGTTAACAAGGATTTTCTTCTTCATAGCAAACATCACTATAAGTATAACTGACATAAAAAACCTATATCTGAGATTACCAAGTAATCATAGATACAGGTTAAATGTTTATCATTATTCTTTTGTAAAAGTTTACGTAGATTCTGAACGACATTTTACTATTTACTTTCAATCACCAAAAGCAAAGAGTATTTCTACTTCACAAGCTAACTCTCCGTCCACTGTAGCGATACCTTTTCCTTTTCCGATAGGACCTTTTAATCGAGTGATTTCAACCTCAAGACGGAGTTGGTCTCCAGGCTTTACTTGCCGTTTAAAACGACAATTATCTATTCCTGCTAATAGCCCTAATCGTCCTTGATTTCCTTCTTTCGTTAGCATCACAACAGCGCTCACCTGAGCTAATGCCTCTACAATTAAAACTCCCGGCATAACTGGGTAATTAGGGAAGTGGCCGTTAAAATATTCCTCATTTACAGTCACGTTTTTAATACCAACTGCACGTTTCCCCTCTTCCAATTCCAAAATCTTATCCACTAAAAGAAATGGATACCGATGTTTAATTATTTCTTTAATTTTTTGAGTATCTAACATTATTATTCCTCCCATAACAATATAATTAAATTCCTAATTATAATATTAACACCTGATACTAATAGTTGATACTATAACATTTTATCTTCCATTTTTCTGCCCGTTCGTTCAAGAAGAACCGCGATGCTTTGCCCATTGTTGAAGATCATAAAATAAAAAGTAACGACTGCATACATATGTTGTAATGAAGTAAACTAAACTAATAAAGCACCGATGATTTTATGCTTTATCATTAGTTTGGCTCTTCAACAATTGGGTAATTTAAAAATATAGGTAGGAATTATTAAGTAAAGGAGGAGAGTTAAGATGTTCGACCAAGTTGCGTATTATATTTTTAGAGGCCTGTTAATTCTAACGGTTTTGGTTGTTGTTATAGGAATCCCTCTTGGGGATACGCTGATCAGAAAAAAATAAAACTGCATCCAAATGGATGCAGTTTTTTGATTGACATTGGTGAAAAATAGTCGCATATTGAACTAAAACTCCCCGTTTGTTTAATAAATCCCTTAATTTTGACCGTAATAATCTTCAGGATTAGTGATTTCATTTTCAATAAAAAATCGTGCTGAACTTTGAACCATTTCTATAAACTCAGCATCATTTAATGTAATCTTATTTTTTAACAAACGAATTCATTTTAATGTTTCGATACTCCCATTTACTTTTGTTTCTTCGGTTAAAACATTATATTGTATACGCATATATGTCTTTCCTTTATAGGTAACATAAGCAATGACTTCACTATTTTCCAAATTAATCAAAGGGTAATCTACTTTTATACCACTAGAAATAAAGAGAGCTTTCCCAGCCAAACACTTTCGAACATAAAAAATCGAAAAAATAGCTAATACAATACCTACCACCTTAGTTACATTACACGACGAACGCTTCATTACTTTCTCCCCCATTATTTTGAAGAAACCTAGTTTGCTAGTTTAAGGTAAATTATTCATAATATTAACATTAATAGTAACATAAATAGCCAACAAAAAAATCATCTTACCTCTAATAATCTTTAGAGGTGAGATGATTTATATCAACTTTATATCAATTTAATTTACAAACCACATTTTAATTGTGCACCACAGTTTGTACATGTGTTACAGCCACCCATTTCTTCGACTGTTCCTTTACGACATACTGGGCATGTGTTCCCTACATCCGAGCCAATAACAGTTGTAGATTCAAGCGCTTGAATCGTATCAACTAATACGACTGGACGTTTTGTGTGCTCTTCTACTAATTCTTCTTCAAATGATAACTGATCCATATCATTTTCTTCTGCTTTTAGTGTAAGAACTTGTGAATCACGGCTACCATCAACATAGACCGTACCACCTTTAGCGCCACCTTTATATAGGCGCTCGTATACTTTTTCTACTTGTTCAACTGTATAGCCTTTTGGTGCATTCACCGTTTTCGAGATCGACGAGTCAATCCATTTTTGAATGATACATTGCACATCTGCATGCGCTTCTGGTTTTAATTCCATTGCAGTCACAAACCATTCAGGCAGTTTATCTTCTGTAGCTTCTGGATGACGGTCTAAGTATTCCTGAACGATTTCCGCTTTTACTTCAATAAATTTACCTAAACGGCCAGAACGGTAATAAGTAAATGAGAAGTACGGTTCTAGACCCGTTGCTACGCCTACCATTGTTCCTGTAGAACCTGTTGGCGCAACAGTTAGTAGATGCGAATTACGGATACCTGTTTCTAAAATTTGTTCTTTAATGTGTGCAGGCATTTTTTGCATGAAGCCTGTTTCCGTAAATGCTTTGCGTAAACGTGCTGTTTCTTCCTCTGTCGCTCCTACTAAGAACGGGAAGCTGCCACGTTCTTTTGCTAGCTCTGTAGAAGCCTCATAGGCTGTTTCTGCAATTGTTTTAAAGATTTCATCTACAAGTTCATTGCCCGCTTCTGAGCCATATTCTTTTTCACAATAAATAAGTAAATCCGCTAAGCCCATTACCCCTAAACCAACACGGCGCTCACCAAGAGCTTGTACACGGTTTTCTTCTAGGAAGTAAGGTGTTGCATCGATTACATTATCCTGCATACGAACACCAACACGGACCGTTTCACGTAATGCTTCATAATCAACTGTTTGGTTTTCTTTATTTGCAAACTGTGCTAAGTTGACAGCTGCTAAGTTACAAACTGAATATGGTGCAAGTGGTTGTTCCCCACATGGGTTTGTCGCAACAACGCTTTGACCATAAGCTTTAGCGTTTGTCATATCGTTGGCATTGTCGATAAAGAAAATACCTGGCTCTGCAGAGTATGTTGCACATACGTTGATTAGATTCCAAAGCTCTTTTGCTTTAATCGTACGATATGTTCGAACTTTGTAGCCCATCTTCTCCCATTCACGTACGTCTCCAACTTTATGCCATTCACTATTGTATATAGCCATTTCTTCTTTTGAATATTCTTCAACTGCTGGGAAACGAAGCTCAAAGTCAGCATCTGCTTCAACAGCTTCCATAAATTCTTTTGTTAACGTTACAGAGATATTAGCACCTGTTAAAAACTCAGAGTTATGAACTGTGTACGTACCACCGTCACGTAATTTATTTTCTGCTTCACGGATAATCCCATTGTCGAATCCGCCTAATCCCTCGATACCTTTATAATTAACAATGCCTTGATACATTGCTTCTTCTTGCATTGAAAGTGGCTTAAAGTTTAATTTTTCTTTTGCTAGACGAATTATCGTCTCATCTGCTGTATTTTCCATTAGGTATCGTAGAATACGCGGATTTTGCATTTTTGAAATAATAAATTCTACGATATCAGGATGCCAATCTGCCAGCATAATCATTTGTGCCCCACGCTTTTTGTTACATAAAAGTATTTTAAAATACTTTTGCGATGCGGTCATTTCTGCCACATTCTTATGCTTTCACATAAGATCAGACTATATCATCAAAGAAGGATTTGATTTTTTCATATTTGCGATTGAGTTGAATGGAGCCATACTTATATAACTGTTGAGCAATCTTTTTCACATCATCTTTTCGAGTAATGTATAAGTCTACGCAACCTTGTTTCGGATAAAGTTTGTGGACAGATAAAGCCAGTTGATTATTATGAAGAAATTGTAGCAATGACAGGAGCATATGACTATTTCCTGTAAACCCGAGTCTTCCACGACTTGATATATGACCATCTGCATCAAAAAAACCTCTTAAATACGCCCACTGTAAATCTTCTCTTCCAAAATTAATCCAACGTTCAAAACCTGTTTTTCGTGGTGTAATTCCTAATTTAATTAAATCATTACACATTTCTGTTGAATTGATTGGTAAAGCGTATTTATTTTGTTCATTTGGCGCTGTGCGTGGTCGGAATTTAATTGCGTCCAACATACATAATTCTTTAGCGATATCTTCAAGTAGTTGTCGATCTTGCTCTGCGAGTGATAACACAAGGCGTTTTGATTTTCTGCGGTCAAAAATCGTTCCATCACCTGTAATATAACCTACTAAATAAGCCTTATTCGCTGTATCAACTTGTTTAAAGTAGTTTTCATTATAACGATATTTCTTATTTTTCAGCTTACCAGCTTCACCAGGCGTTCTTGGTTTAAAAAGTTCTAATTCTTTATTCCATCTAAGAATTGTTCCTCTACCTATACGAAGTGTTTTCGCAATATCTACTTGGCTCATTCCATGCTCATGTAACTCAATAATCTCTTTAATCAATCGTTCTTTGTCTCGCGCCTCGTAAGGACGTCTCCGTACATTACGATTTACTTCTTCCATGCTTCCACCTCCTAAGTGGCTTAAAAGTTTAGGAAGGTTCAATAGTCGTTGAACGTTCATCTGCATTTCCACAGATGCTTCGCTGCTGATTGCCCAATCTTTTCTTTTTTCAAGCATTCACGTTTAACTTCACAGTTTACGTTGTAGCAAGAAAAGCTCTAAGGGTGTTCCAGCAATTCACGAGATTTTAATCCCGCCGTTTTGGTTAACGGGATCCACCTTGCTCGACAAGGTGAGTCAGTTTTGCAATGTCATCTAGCCATGAAACCGAACCTGAAGATTTACCATTAACACCACGTGCTAACGTATTGCGTGGACGAAGTGTTGAACCATTCGTTCCTACACCACCACCACGGCTCATAATTTCCATTACTTGCTTACGGTGATCACTAATACCTTCACGTGAATCCGCAACAAACGGCATTACATAGCAGTTAAAGAAGGTTACATCTGTTTCAGAACCTGCTCCATAAATGACACGGCCAGCTGGTACAAATTTCAATGATACAAGCTGTTTATAAAATTTCTCAAACCACTCTTGGCGTTTTTCAGCTGTTTTTTCAACTAAAGCAAGCCCTGTTGCATTTCGTTTTGCGATTTGTTCATAAAATATTTCAAGAGGCTTTTCTAGCACGTCAATTGAACGTGTAATCACACCTGTTTCTTGCTCTTTAGGATCATCTAATGCGCTACGGTAGTCTTCCTCAATCAAAATGTCGGCTGTTTTTGTAGACATATCGATATGTTGTATTGTTCCTAAACCACGTGCAGGGAATTTTGGATCTGCCTTAACTGTTAATACGACGAAATCACCAGCTTTTAGCGTTTTCTTTTCCGTATCCTTAAACGAGTAGCGATCGATCATCACAAGTCTTGATACACCTTTATGCGTTATGTGCATATCGGGCGTAACAGGGTGAACCTGTGGGAATTGCTCAATATCTTTGTTTAACTGTTCAATTTGTTTGTTTACATCGGGTTGATGATTTGTGAGTACCATCGTTTTGCCTCCCTTATTTTAAGCCTTACAATAATAAATACACAATATCATGTGTCGGTAAACACTACATATTGTGTATGTTTCTTTTAAAAAGATACTATATATAGATTTTTAATTCAACTCTTGCAATTTCAAGTAGATTGGTTACTGCTTGCCATTACAAGGTTTAAACGATGAAAAAATATTTTTCTTATACCATATTTTACTTTTTAAAGTTCCAATCATCATGTGCGTATTTTTTTTCTTCTAAATCGCGCACATATTTTAATTGCTCCTCAGAAAGTGTAAATGGTTTTAATTCAATTTGCAACGATTTTGCAAAGCCATCTCGAAATGCAGTTACACATTGTTCGATAGAAACAGGATTATTAACAAGGCTATTAATAGCAACTGCCTTCTCTGGTAGTTTTTTGCGCATACGCTCTTTTGCCTCATCACTAGAAAAATTAAATACAGATAATAATTTCTCTTCATCTAGATCAAGTAAAATCGCACCATGCTGTAAAATAACACCTTTCTGACGTGTTTGTGCACTACCTGCTATTTTTTTGCCTTCTACAACAAGCTCATACCAACTTGGTGCATCAAAGCATACGGCACTTTTTGGCTGTTTCAAATCTGCCTTTTTTTCTTCCGTGTCAGGTACGCTAAAATAAGCATCCATCCCTAAATTATGAAAGCCTTGTAATATACCTTCACTTAATACGCGATACGCTTCAGTCACTGATTCAGGCATATTTGGATAGCTTTCAGTAACAATCACGCTATATGTCAATTCATGTTCATGTAATACTGCTCGACCGCCTGTTGGTCGACGAACAAAACCTATTCCTTGTTCACGTAATGCTTCTAAATTAATATCTCTTTTCGCTTGTTGAAAATAACCAATCGACAAAGTTGCTGGCTCCCACTCATAAAATCGAATAACTGGAGGAATTAAACCCTCACTATGCCAATCAAGCAATGCCTCATCTAGTGCCATATTAAAAGAAGGACTACATTTTCCTGAATTTAGAAAATACCAAGTTGTCATTACGTCATCTCCTACATTTATAGATCATTTCTAGCCATAATCTAGTTAATTTTATCAAACTCATTGGACTATCGCTAGCGCATCTTTTATAATAATAAAGAAGATAGAAAGGGGTAAGAAGAAATTGGATATACTTATCACAATTGGCGTTATTTTAGTAGTTCTAATTGCATATATCGGTATTAATGCAATGCGTCTAAAAAAAGCCGTAACCAACTTAACACAAGAACAATTTATTGAAGGCTACCGTAAAGCACAGTTAATCGATGTGCGTGAACAAAAAGAATTTGATGCAGGTCATATTCTTGGAGCTCGTAACGTTCCTTCTACAGCATTACGTCAACGTCATAAAGAAATCCGCCCAGATTTACCAGTATACTTATACTGTCAAAATACAGGCCGTAGCGCGCGTGCTGCTCTTTACCTAAAAAAACGTGGTTACAATCAAATCTATCAGCTTGATGGCGGATTCCGTAATTGGACTGGTAAAATTAAAACAAAAAAATAACAATTAAAGCGAACTTAATAAGGCAAAAGCGACTATTTCAAATAGTACTTTTCACAGTAAAGCATGTATTTCGAAAAATCGACACCAATGCTTATTTTCGCGCAAAAGAATCCATTCCAACTGCTTTGGTAATGGATTCTTTTTGCTAAAATTCAGAGTTTCTTCTATATAATAGTAGTTGTCTAACGACTAACCATTTCGTTTGAATTTAACTTATTCTTCCTCATACAGTGGACAGTAAAATGTCAAAATGCTCCGAAGTATTGTCGAGGCCGTTTATCAAATAACTCTTTTTGTCGTAAAAGTGAATTTTCCACAGCCTCCATACTTGTTCTAATTCTACTCTCCTACTTTGTTGTAAGCCATCTCCCATTGCAAGAAAAACAATATGTCTAAAATAACTATTTTTCGTAATAAATATATCAGCATGGACCGAATTCTTCTTTTTTTGCTGTAAACAACTGAAATTTACCCTTGAATTATTTGCTAGGCATTGATAGGATAAATAATATCTTAAAATAATGTATAGATTAAAGCTATGAATGCTATGGATCAAACTATAGCAGGAGCATTTCTGGAGAGAGCGCAATTTGCGTCGCCGAAGGGTTCACTATCTCAGGCAAAAGGACAGAGGAGTAATATAAACTTTCATCACGAAAGCTATACCATACGAATGTTAAATTTATTTTTAACTAACCAAACTTTCGAACATGGTAATTGTTATTCTGACGTTTACGAGACTAGTGTCGCTACTAGTCTCTTTTTATTTTCCAGTCACAGCTTCTACGCATCTTATGGGGGAATGAACGTGGAACAGCAACAATTAAAACGTGATTTAAAAAATCGCCATGTGCAACTTATTGCGATTGGTGGAACTATTGGTACCGGTTTATTTTTAGGAGCAGGTAAAGCAATTGCTTTAGCAGGACCTTCTATTATATTGGCTTATCTTATTGTCGGAACCGCCTTATTTTTCGTTATGCGGGCGCTCGGGGAACTATTATTATCGAACGCTGGCTATACTTCATTCACAGATTTCGCTACAGAGTACATTGGCTCTTGGGCAGGTTACGTCACTGGCTGGACCTATTGGTTTTGCTGGGTTATGACCGCAATGGCTGATATTATTGCCGTCGGTGTCTACACACAATATTGGTTTAATATCCCGCAATGGGTACCTGCAATTGGCTGCCTAGTACTTTTATTATTTTTAAACTTATTGACTGTAAAACTATTTGGGGAACTCGAATTTTGGTTTGCTCTCATTAAAGTTGTAACAATCGTTGCACTTATAATTATCGGATTATTCATGCTATTCACTGGATTCCAAACAAGCTCTGGAACAGTATCAGTGGAAAACCTTTGGGCACATGGTGGGCTCTTCCCCAATGGCATATACGGTTTCCTGATGGCATTCCAAATGGTTGTCTTCGCTTTTGTTGGGGTTGAATTAGTCGGTGTTTCTGCTGCAGAAACCGCAGATCCAAAAAAAAATATCCCCTCTGCGATTAACAAAATTCCACTACGAATTTTATTATTTTATGTTGGGGCATTAGTAATCATTTTATGCATCAACCCTTGGTATGAAATGTCTGGAACAAGCAGTCCCTTCGTACAAGTATTTACATTAGCTGGCATACCTATTGCAGCTGGTATTATTAATTTTGTAGTACTGACATCTGCCGCATCAGCAGGCAATAGTGGTTTATTTTCGACAAGTCGCATGTTGTATAATCTTGGTCGCAATAAACAAGCATCCGCTTCATTTGCAAAGCTAAACAAAAATAGTGTACCAAGTAATGCACTTATCATCTCTGCAATCGTTGTATCAGTGGGGGCCTTACTTAGTAAGCTAATGCCTGAAAACGCCTTTAGCGTCGTGACAACTATTAGTGCAATCTGTTTCATTTGGGTATGGAGTATTATTTTAATCTCTCATATCATTTATAAACGTAAAAATCGTGCCTTACATGAAGCATCGATTTTCAAAGCTCCATTAACACCGTTTGTGAACTATTTAATACTTGCATTCTTCGCGTTTTTATTAGTTGTTATGTTGATTTCCGAAGAAACAAGAACGGCTCTTTTACTAACACCTATCTGGTTTATCGGACTTTTCCTTCTATACAAACGCAAAAATCGTCAACAATAAACTACACTGTTTCTATCATCATTTGTGACAAATCCACAGCAAAGACGCAATCATTAAGCATTGCGTCTTGTTTTTCATTATATAGTTGATTACACTGACTGCCTACCTTTCTCCAATTATCCAACATTACAATGTTTAGCTGTACAACTGATATTGCTATCTCAGCCGTACCCCATTCTCTTATTGACTGTACATTTAACTTTGTATCTCCTTTTTAATGCTAAACTAGCGTTATGCGTTCTAGATGACAGTCGAAATCTTTTCAACAACAGGCCCCCCTCTCGCATACCTAATGTTTCCAATGTAAACATATTATTAATTAAAAAAGTAACTTCCTTTTTAGACTGATTAATAGGAAGAAAAAACAGTGTAATTTCATTTATTTTTATATTGAAAATTTTTAGTTATTTTTTTATAATGTCACTAAGAAATTGGTAGCACATGTTTGAATAGTTGATTTATGTAGGTGTGGTGCAAAATTATGCGAATTTGATATTCAAACATCCACTATTAATACAAAGGGGTAAAGACAATGAAAATGAAAAATCTATTGATTACATTAGTTAGTGTTGTCATTGTATTTTTCATAATAAGCTTAGTCCAAGCAAGAATTACATGGCCATTACTACAAGTATTAATGATCATCGGTTTTATTATCAATCTATGTATGTCTTTATTGTCTGAAAAGAAAAAAATACAGTAAATATTAAAGGGTGTTTATAAAGTTTCATATTTGTGTGCCCACAGAAAGCGCACGCACGAAACGGAAATCAATGGCAGTAGTTCTTTACTTTTAAATTTTATAAAAAAAGACTGTAGATAAAGCTTCATGCTAATCTACAGTCTTTTATCATTAAAAAATATTCATGTTCCACTCTGTCGCAACATGCTTTAGTAATTTTACTCCTGCGACACTATTTCCGATTTCGTCAATAGCAGGTCCATATATGCCAATACCACAACCAGCAGGGAAAGGTGAACCTAAACTTGCGTGACTTGGAACTGCCGCAACAATGGCGCCTGATACACCACTTTTAGCGGGTAAACCAATAAATGCAGCGAATTTACCTGAGGCATTATACATACCACACGTCACCATCAATGCCTTTGCTAGTTTTGCCACTTGCTTTGGAAACAGCTGTGTTTGTAATAGCGGATGATAGCCATCATTGGCGATAACTAGACCGATCATCGCTAAATCTGAAACATTTACTTCAATTGCACATTGCTTCAAGTACACTTCCAATGCCTCTTCTACAGGGCAATCTAAAAAGCCTGAATCCATTAAATAATACGCTAATGACCGATTGCGATTGGCGGTGTGCCATTCAGATTGAAAAACCTCTTCATTCACCTTTAATTTCTTCCCAACAATTTTCTCTAAAAAATAGAGGATTTTTGAAACTTTCTCTTGTGGGGAATTACCAGCAAGCATCGAGGAAACTGTAATGGCTCCTGCATTAATCATCGGATTAAACGGTTTTCCAGGCTGATGACTTTCAAGGCGAATAATTGAATTGAAGGTATCACCAGTAGGCTCAACATCTACTCGCTCTAAAACATAAGATAATCCTCGGTCCATACACGCTAAAATAAACGTTACAACTTTCGATACACTTTGAAGCGTAAAAAGTTCAGTTGTATCCCCTCCATTAATTTCGTCATTATTTGGTCCAATAATCGAAATGGCCAAATGATGAGGATCTTTTTGAGCTAATGCTGGAATATAGCTTGCACATTTACCTTCTTGTGCAAATGGTCGAAACTCCTTCACCCACTCAGCTACAAGAAGTTGATGCGGATTATCATATTTGTTGTTTGTATGATTTGTAAGCATTTTGCTATTCTCCTCTCTTAGATGAAGGCTATCATCTTTTCCCTAACTAGGGAAAAACAGAGCCTTCATAGTAAATCTACGAAGACTCTATTTTCTATTTAACGCTTTGGAGGATTTGTTCCTTCTGGGATTAATGAAACATACATTTCCCCATCTAGGCGTTCCTTCCATTCTTTTTTAGCTTCTGCAATAAGCACAGGATTATTTATTAATTCAACTGCTGTGCAAGCCATAATGTTGGCAGCCTGTAGCATTCCTTTATGAGCAATCGGCATGACGCCCTGTGATACAACCTGCCAAGTATGAAGCGGTGTACCTAGTGCCATACAGACAGTTGTACATTGAACAGTAGGAACAATCCAGCTAACATCTCCTACATCTGTTGATCCGCCCATGATAAATTCTGGTAGGACACTAGGGATGTGATCAGCAATGACTTTATCTTTTAACTGCATCGCATCTTCTTTTTTTAGACCAACTAATGATGATGCTTGAATTTCAGGGCTAAACGTATTAAAAATAGCTTGCGCATGCTGCTCATCTTCTATTGTATAAGTTGGCATACCAATTTCAAGTATTTGTTTTTGCATTGCGTCATACAGCGTTTTGTTTGAAATAAGATTGGATGCAGCTCCCTCAAAGGCAATCTCCACCGAAGTTCCTGTCATCAACGTTGCGCCTTTCGCAATATTTTCAACACGTTGATAAATCTCTTGTACTTGTTGTTTTTTAGGTGCTCTTACTAAATAAGTTACTTCCGCATATGGTTGGACAACATTCGGAGACGTGCCGCCTGAATCTGTAACCGCATAGTGCAAGCGCGCCTCTGGAATAATATGCTCACGTAAATAGTTTACCCCAACATTCATTAGCTCAACTGCGTCTAACGCACTTCTGCCAAGATGGGGTGCAGCGGCAGCATGTGCACTTTTCCCCGTAAACTTAAAAGTTACTGCATAGTTTGCTAGAGAGCTACAAGTCATAACCGATGAAAAAGTACCAGGGTGCCAAGATATCGCAATATCGACATCATCGAAAATACCAGCCTTCGCCATATAAGCTTTACCTGAACCATTTTCCTCTGCTGGACAACCATAAAATCGAATCGTCGCTGATTGATTATTTTGCTCTAAGTAATCCTTCACCGCAACAGCAGCAGCAAATGCACCTGTTCCTAATAAGTTATGTCCACAACCATGACCACTTCCACCATTTTCTAGTGGCTCATAATGTGTAGCCCCACCCTTTTGACTCAAGCCTGGGAGTGCATCATATTCACCTAGAAATGCAATAACAGGCTTTCCAGAACCGAATGTTGCTACGAGTGCCGTTTCAAGCCCAGCAACGCCAACTTCTGTCGCAAAGCCCTCTTTTTCTAATGCCGCTTTCATATACTGAACAGATTTTTTCTCTTGAAAATGCAGTTCAGGCACCGCCCAAATCGCATTGCTCAATGCTACACTAGCTTCACTTTTTGCTTCAATTAACGAAGATATTTTTTCATGAATACTCATATTTTCTCCTCCAATGACGTTTATAAATTCAATAGTTTTCCTTTTTGATCATTTAACGTTAGTAGTGAAATAATACAAATGCCTGCAAATCCTATTAGCATCCAAAAGGCTGCGTCAAAAGAACCGTCAAACGCATCAACCATAAAGCCGATAGCCATTGGTGTTACAAATCCGGCTAATTGACCGCCAGTATTGGCAACCCCCATTGCCGAACCTGTAATAGATGATGGTAATTTTTTTAAGACAATGGCAGGTAGTAATGTAATAACAAATGCAATAAATATCGACACAACAGTTTGATAGCCAATAAATAATGTCACAGATTCTGCTGTAAACATTAAATACAATAAAATTCCAATAACTGCACAAGAAATGGAACCTAAAATTTTGTCCATTCCACGTGGTAGCTTATCAATAATAAAACCACTACCATAAACACCAATAATTGTTGTAATCGCTGGAATTGTTTGTGCCCAACCAATCGACATCAAATCAAGTCCACGATTTTTTTGAAGATAAGTTGGAATCCATGATACTAATCCCCAGTTCACTGCGTAAATACAAAAATAAGCAATAATTAAATTCCACATAAGTGGCGTTTTAAATAGCTCCTTAAAGCTAACTTTAGTAGTAACTTTCCCATCTTCAACACTACCTGTTGATACAGTTTGCTCTTGTGGAAGTTTAATGTATTTCCAGTACAGAAAGGCGATAAATGCCCCTATTAAGCCGATAATAATGAACATCATACGCCAGCCAATTGTTCCTAATAAATAAGCAGAAAGAAGTGGAACGATTAACGATACAATGCCTCCAGAGGTAAGCATAATCGACATTGCTCTCCCTCTTTCTTCTTTAGGGAAAACAGTTGCAATGATTTTAGAGCTAGCTGGCTGGAATCCACCTTCACCAATTCCGAATAAAAATCGAATAACAATCATTGCTGCTAAAGACCATGCTATAGCAGTTAAGCCCGTAAAGATGGACCACATAATGACAGCTATTAATAAAATTCGTTTCGCACCAAATTTATCTGCTAACCAACCACCAGGAATTTGCATAATCGCATAGCCTAAAAAGAAAGCGCTTAAAATAATTCCTGTAGAAGACGCATCTAAGCTTAAATCCCCTGTAATTGCTACAACTGCGTAGTTCATAATGTAACGATCTAAATTCCCCAACGACCATCCTAAAAATAATAGCGCCAGTATAATATTTCTAGATTTTTTTGTCATTTCATTTGTTGTCATCCATATCCCTCCCATGTTTCACGAAACAAATACCAGTTATGCTGTAATCGATAGTATAGGCAAAAGGTGTGTAATTTTTTATATTTCCCATACCACGATTTTTTTGCAAACCATTACTACTTTTCCACCTCTCCCTATCTATTAAAATATATATCCCCTTTATATAGCGACATTTTCGTTATATATTCGTATAATAATCAAATTATTAAGATCTGACAATATTTTTTTGAAAATTTTTAATAGATAGTCGAGGGATAAATGGGTACAAGATGCAATAGTCGTAACAAAAAAACCGTTGTTTTATCTACATTTCTAGCATGCTCATAGTAAATAAAAATCACAAAAAATTTTTTATTGTGATTTACTTGTAGTATCTATCTATAAAACAAAAAATGTCCCAAAAACCATTAATTGGTTTGGGACATTAATAAATATAAATTTAATAAGCAGACTGTTGCATGACAAGCTGATAGATTTTAATTGGTCGGCCACGTGTATGCTGTAATTCCTCACCGCACATTTTTGCTAAACCGACATTACACAAATCAGCAACGATACGCTGCGCATTTCGCTCACTCATTTGAAGCTGTGTAGCTAAATCCTTTGTCGTAAAATGCTTCCATCGCATTTTTTGGACGAGTGCCAGTATTTTTGTATAGGTTTTAATGCCGACACCACCCCTTTTTAATTTTTCAAGTATTTCAGGATCATCTGCTCGATAGGAATAGGAGAGCTCTTCGGTATTCCCAACGGATTCAATAATAGTTCCATCTTCTTGAATCATCACAATATCGATGGAATCATTTTCTTTCGTTTGTCGTACAGCTCGATGCGCATTTAATTCCGCATTAAAGACAGTCTGTGCAAAACCAATCCCCGCTGTAACCTTGGCATCCAATTCAATAGACAATTGATACATTTTTTCTGTAATAAATTGTATGTGCCCTTCAATTGCTCCCCTTGTACTAAAGATTGTATACCTTCCATTCCCTTCCTCAATTAGAGAGCCGTCAATCTGTTCACATAATTGCAGAAAGTTTTCCTTCATGCGTAATTCTAGATACTGTATACGATAGCCTTGCTTCATTCGTTCCTTCAATGAATCGAAATCTTTTATTTCGAGCATCACAGCACCAATTTGTGTTTCTTTATAATAGGACGTTTTGATTTTTTCAGTAAACAACTGTACTGTATGATAAATTTCAGTCTTTGTTGGTGAAACCCAATGTGAAGGAACGCCCATTTTTTGCAATTGTTCATCCACCGATGGATAACATGTAATCGCAAAATCAATTTTTCCATCTTGCCATAGCTCATAATGGAAATTAAATAATTCCTTTGGATCAATAGCGACATCAAATTCTTTTAAATACATTTTTTTCACGCTTTTTTCAATTTCAGCTAATCCTTCTGATGCCATTTGTGCAGGCGAAGGGATAATATCAACACTTACATGCTCAATAAATTTCTTCATTTTATAAGTTTGCTCTAAAAAGCCTTTATAGATGGCCGCCTCAGAAAAGATAATATGCGCAAGCTTATCCTTTGAAATGCTTGTCTGATTCGCAATTGTATAAGGTATGTATCCTGAAAATAGCCAAAAATCAACATCTTGATTATGAGTCTCTACAATGTGTTTTGTTTCAGTAGCAACGCCATAAATATATGGAATAAACTCCATATCCTGTTCTATTTCTTGTGCCATTTCGATGATTTTTTCAACAGATTTAATTGGTCCAACAACACCTATTTTATACATCATAACTTCCTACTTTCTATTAACAAACTGCACTTTTTCTTAAGGAATTCTCGCTGCTTAAACCATTTAACTGTAAATAGTATAGCGAAAATTAGATTGTTTGGACAAATGATAGCAATATTTTCATTGTAAAACGCAGATTTTCTACTATACGAAAACCCCGAATAATAGAAAATTATCCGGGGCATTGTTTATTATTTATCAGTTGTATACATTTTATTATAAAGGATTTCTAATTTCTTGGAAAGCTTAGCATATGCATTTTGCCATGCTTTACGAGCCGCTTCATTGCCTTCAGTAGCAGGTACATAGAGCGCATGAACATCTGCAACTTTTTTCAAGTCACTCTCTGCCTGTGTTAACTTCGAATAATTTTTTACAATATTTTTTTCAGAAGTACCAAGGGCATCATATGTTGTACGAATTTCTTTTACATTCGTTTCTAAATCATCAATATATTCGCCATTAATAAGCAGTGAATTAATGGATTCAATTAATTTCAAAGCAATTTCATTCGATTGTTGTTGTCCTTGTTCTTTATCAATAATAGCTTGTCGGATTTCTGAACTAACTAAACTCATTTGTTTTGAAGATAGCTTGGCAAAAGCCTTAATCACTGTTGTTGGATTACTAATAAATGATTTTTCATACTGCTTTATGAATGTCTCTACTTTTTTTACATCTGAAACTGCCGCAGTTAAAATCGAAGCATTCGTAATACGTTTTTTATCATTAGCGCTTAACTTATTATATTGTGAGGAAAGCTCCATTATTTTTTCTTTTGAAACTGTATATATATCGTTAGAGATGATATTAGCAATTGCCTTATTCAAATCCACTATGTCTGGTGCATTGCCATCCACTAAACGATTGTTGAGTAAATCTTCGTATTGCTGTTTCGCTAAATGCTGCTGATTGGCAGGTAGTTTAGCATAAGCAGTTTGTACGGTTTGAATTTTTTTAGCTTGTTTTGTAACATCTGTTTCTTCTCGTGCAGTTTGAACTTTTTTATGGAATGACTTTACTCCAGAAAGATCTTTGCTAGCAGCTGTTAATAAATAATAGTTTGTTACATACTTTCGTGCTGGAGAAGATAGGCTTTTATATGTCACGGTCGCTGCATTAACAGCCGATTCATATTGGGCAAATGTAAAGTTTGTAACGTCAGCAAGCTTTGCAACGTTTGCTTTCAAAGCTTCTGCGGCACCCTTATCAGCAGGTACCTTACCGTTTCCATCAACCGTAACATTTGGTGGATTTAATAAAAAATCATCTGCACTATAAACGAGTGATTGTTGCAAGCTAGTTAACTTATTATAAGCTTTTAACGTACTAGTATAGCTTGAATTAAGCTTGTTTTCAGCCACACCAGAAACCTCGGATAGCTTTTTATATGCGTCCATTTCTTTTATTACTTTTTCTGCTGTTTTTAAATCCTTTTGCAACGTTACAATGCGATCATATCCGATAATTTTAGCAGCCGAAGTTTTCGTTAGCCCTTTATATTCATTAATGATTCGGTTTACATTCGTAACATGACTTTGCCAAGAATGTACGGACGGATCTATTGGGTACATGTCTTCTGCATCACCAACGTAGCTGTCGATTTCTGCATTTAATCTATCAATTTGACTGTCTTCTGCGTTTTCTGCTTCAAGTAATGTAGTGACATAATTGGCTGGTACTAATTGTAATTGTTTATATGTTAGCTTTTCATAAGCCGTACGTATCGACTTCGCTGTCGTCACTTGCTTGCTAGGTGTATTATTTGGTGACAACTTATCGAAAAGTTTAATAAATTGCTCAACCTTTTTTATATCCTGCTTTGCATCACTTAATATTGTTTGATTTTGAACAGCTGAACGATAATTTTGAGATAATTTTGCTATATCCTTTTCTATTGTTTCAACTGCCGTTTGTAACGATTTTATGTTCGTTGGTACATACTTAACAAGAGAATTTTCATATGCTAATAACGCTACGATTTCTTGATTTAATCTTCTAACTTCCTTAAATTCATCGATATCAGTTGGATTTTTCAATATGTTTTTAATACTATTATATAAAGCATCATTGATATCTAAACTGCGTTGTAATAAGTCCAACTTATCATAAGTCTCTTCAATTTCTTTTAAATATTGTGTTAGGTTCTTTTCATCAACCTCATTCACCTTATCTACTTTCTCATTTAACTTGCTCAATAGATCTATATCAGCAAGTGCTCGCTTCAAAACATCATAATTTGTCACATTAGCCTTTGCAGGTGCTGTTAATGCCTGATACTTAGCCTCTAACGCTGTAACATCAGCTTTAAATGAAGCTAGACTTGAGATATTATATTGATGGTCATTTTTAAGCACTGTTTTAATTTCATTAATCATTGTGTTTGTTGGTTCATTTGATACTGTAATTTCATCAGAAAAATCTGATTCTACAATAGCTGTACCAACTTTTGCTTTGACCCTAACCATAATATCTTTTATATTTTCTTCTAAAGCATTTTTTGGGACTGTATATGTACCACTAGTTGCTCCATCAATAATTGTGAAAGAATCACCAACTTTATAAAACCATTGGTAGCTATATGTAATTTGACTACTTTGTAATTTTGCTCCTGCACTATCAGTAACATCGACTGTAACTTTTACTTCTTCCCCAGGAACAATATACTTTGAAGCAATTAAAAATTCTGGTTTTGTAATCGCAAGTTGTAATGTATTAATTGTTCGTGTTGCACTCTTATATCGATTATCTGTCGTTGTAATAGCTTCTACAAAAATTGTTTTCCCCGCAGCATCTACTGGAACGGTAAAGGATGAAGTAGTTGCACCAGAAATCGGTTTATTCGTAACGTTATTCGTTCCATTTTCGCCCGTAGCATTTTCAACATAATACCATTGATAACCTTTAACAATTGTATTGGCTGGTAAATTTTCTATAGAAGCTTTTAAAACTCCATTCACCATATTTTCACCTGTCACTGTCACTTCTGACTCCGCCGCTCCCGCAACTGTTGGGACAATAAGAACCGCAGGAATAGCTGCTACTGTGATAAATAATTTTTTATTCAATTTTATACCTCCTTCATACATCTATTGTTTATATCGGTCATATTTCTATAATTTCTTTCGTTTTATAGAATATTTCAAAAAGGTGTAAATCCTCCTTATTGTAAAATACAAAATAGTAATATATTGATATTACATTACTTTTTGCAATAATACTTAAGTATATAAGATTGGCATGATGCAAATTTCTCACCTATTCAGTAGTTTAAAAATGTGCTCGCTTTTCTCTTTCAATTGTTGCGTTATCTAAAAATCATTGATTTGAAAAGAAGAATGTAAATAATATTACAAAAGCTCCTACTATACGAACCTTCATTTCGTACAGTAGGAGCCATCATTATCATTAAAAGTAGAGCTTTGCATAATAGTCGGTTCATTACATATGAAAAAGAGCAAGTAAGTGTGCTTGCTCTTTTCCTATTGGTCATTGTAAAAATTTCTCTTCAAAGAAATTTAATTGATAATCTAATGTTTTTGCATCATTAAAGTAAAATGCGCTTGCATTCGCTTTATATAAATGTCCATTTTTCACAGCATCTATATCTTTAAACCATGAAGTATTCATAAATGAAGAATCTTGGTCATCTGGTACACTTAAAATAATATAGTCACCAGCGTATTCTCCTAATACTTCTTGTGAAATTGCGAAATATCCTGGCTCTAAGGCAACCTCTTTCACTTTTACAGGCATTTTTAAGCCCATTTCTTGATACAAAATTTCAGTTCCACGAGCCCAGTTATCACCAAACAAATACAACTGTTTATCAAAGCTTTCTGCAACCGTAACTGTGGCATCTTCACCGATTTTTTCTTTAATTTTCTTACCTACTTCTGCAGCACGTGCTTTAAAATCTTCTACCCATTTTTCTGCTTCTTTTTCTTTATTAACCACTTTACCGATTTCGATAAATTGTTGTAAATAATCTGCTTTGCCATAAGTAAATAATACGGTTGGAGCGATTTCTGATATCTTCTCAGCATTTTCAATATTATTTAACCCAATAATTAAATCCGGTTCCAGCTCAATAATTTTTTCAATATCCGTATTTTCAACTACCACTGCATTTTTAATGTCATCTTGGAAGTTTGGATTATTCGCTTCCCAAGCATCCACACCTACAATATTCACACCAAGTTGTAGTAAATCCCCAGTATATGATGATAACACTACCACACGCTTTGGATTAGCTGGTACTTCAATTGGACCTGTTTCAGATTGATAGGTAATTGTTTCCGACGAAGATGCCTCTTTAACTGCTTCCTCATCTTTCTTCGAATGTTCTTCCTTATTGCCGCACGCCGCAAGTACTAATACAACCATCATAAACATTGGTAATAACAATTTTTTCATTACTTAATCCCCTTTTAAACTTTTAAACATTTTGTAATATAAATATAATTTCTAGCATATTGGCTTATTTGTACGCGAAATATTACCAATAGCTTGTTCAATATGAAAACGATTGTGGGGATCTTTCTATCAGCCACTACCAATCGATTCAGTTGTATATAAAATGCAACCTCACTTTCTAAGCATCATCTAAAATAACAACTACACGATAATGATAATCATTATCACTAAAGTTAGTCTAGTTATCCTACGAGGTTTTGTCAATCACTTTTTTATTATTTTTATAGAAGGTATTCCTTTGTGTTTCCGATGAATAAGAAAAGATTTTACTTTTGAAGAGAAACAGAGATAAACTAGATTCATGCTAATACGATTATTTATCAAGTGACACATTAAATTAATTTCAGTGACGCTATCTTTTGCTTTACTTTTTCACTGCTAGAAATAAACATTAAAAACAAGCAAAAGATTTATTTCCTCTTGCTTGTTTTCTTAATACCTATATACAATAATTTGTTCACGTCTTCTTTTAAATTGCCACACTAATTTTGAACTGGCATAATTTTTTAAGTGTAGCCACTAATAAGATAAAAGTCCGAATGCACATGTTTATTTTCAAGACACAAAATACCATCTTCAAGAACTTCAAGAACAAATCTAATTTTCATTTTTTCTTTTTTCTAGAATTATTTCCGGTAGAGAACCTCTTCTAAACCCTTTAATCTTTCCTTCAATAGGATAAAGTCTGGACGTTTTACAATATTCGCATCTTTTCCTATTAAATTTTGTAAATGTTGTCGTAACCCTTTCGTATAAGCCTTCATAAATGCATTAAACTCAAATGTATATTGCCATTCTTCTGAATTAGAAAACACACTAAAATTTGTAATAATTACATTATTTCCAGCTTTTTTAAAGGTATAGACGTTCGCATTACCAAAAGTATCAAGAATGAGTTTCTTACCTGTTTGATATAACTCTAATAATTGTCGACTGAATGTAATAATAATTGTACTGTGTATCGTTGTGGAGAAGAGTAAAGTTTCTTTATTATTTTCAAGTACAATTACTTCTAAATAGCTGTCGAGATAAAAATCTGCATGCACGTTTTTATTTGGAAGAACCTCTACATCATTATCTTCAAGATCAAATCTAATTTTCATTTTTAGGCTCCACTTGCTGCCAGTAGCATATTTCTTGCTTCACTGGAAATAGAAAAGGTGTCATGCTGTTGAAGTGCAAATTTTTTAATGCTTTTGTCATTGTTTTGGTTTGATGTAGCAAGTAATGGATTAGCGCTACTAAATCTTTTCACAGATACATAAGTAGAATGTTGCTGATTAAAGTTAGTATTAATTGACATATTGACCTCCCAATGAATATATTAAAATTTACGTTCATTATACAATATTGGTTTTTTCTATAAAATAGTATTTTTTTGATTTTATGTAAAGTTCAATAGTTCAACTATTTCTAAATACCTCTATAATTGAAGAGTATTATGTAATTTAAAAATATGAGTATAGTCGTGCAAACATAAAAAAGCACTTGTTGCGTATTAGGCAATCAAGTGCATTATTTGGATTTTTTTATAAGTGAAATTGGTTTAATCGTCCGAGTGGTATATCACTCGCCTTTTGAAAAGGTCAAAAACATAAAAAAAGAAAAAGAGTGATTTCACATTTTTTATATTTCACCAATCTCTTTCTCTTAAAGCTTCTTCAATATCTATATCAACCTCAAAATATTGTAAAATTTCTTCTACGGTTATTGCGATAGAATCTCGTGCAACAGTTTCAATTTCACTATCATTTTGATAAAACTCATCCTGTAGTTCATTGATTGCTACAGTCATTTCATCTAACTTTTCCTGAACCTCCTCAACTGAATGATTGCCTTCTTCCATAAAATGAACTACTTTAATAATGTTTGATTTAATTTTATCCACTAAAAACGATGGATAATAAGAATCTTCGTACATGTCCGATAAATATTTGAATTCAGAATCAAGTTTTTTCACAATGGTTCCTCCTTTGATTTTGATTATGAAAGTTTGATGCTACTCTTTTTAAGTATGATACACAAATTAAAATTACTACAATCCTCGGTACAATTTTTGTAAATAGTTTAGCACTATAATAAGCAGTGCAGCGTAGTGATGTGTTATATAGAAAGGAATTAAACCATATTCGCCACATTAAAGTTATCCACTATAAATATTCATTTTCACTTTATATTTCTTCACCCTCAACATGTAAACACGTAAAAATGCTGAATGTGGAACATCCTTATTATCTATAACAAATTTATCTATTGAAACCTCTATTTCCATCGCATTTTCTTCCCCTTGTATAAAATTTAATACTTAGTACACTAATTAAATAATCGTAATCCGTATTTAAACATGCAAAAAAAGCACTTTTCGCCTGTTATAGACAATCAAGTGCTTTAAGTTTATTAATATTTGCAAGTTTTATAAGTTAGTTTAGTATTGACAGTATGACATCTTTTTTACCACATGGCAAGTGTAACGTTTAAACCCTTTAGCTTGTTTAATCTCGGGAGTTTGTTGCTTTTGCCACCCATAAGTGGTCCTTGTAAATAAATTGTCATCTCGCCTATTCTCGCTCTTATTGCTTAATTGTTAAAATAGTACTCCTTGATGGTCTAGCCTTCATGAGTTATTAATTCAAATTCAAAGATATCTTTAACTGTACACAATTAAAAAACTATTTATATCCTTATTTATCGCCACGAGCTTTGTCATTCTCGTTAGTTTGTTAGCCATTCAATGTAGTTCCTGTACAATGTCATCTCGCTTAATTATCGTACTTGTCACTCTATCCTACTTGTAAAATCGAACTCCATAATGGTACTTCCTTCATGAGCTCGCGATTCTCAAACAAATCATTTTTTCTTGTTGTCTCACTCAAATATCAGCTGATTTAATATAATTAAAGTAAAAAACCTTGAAAGGCTTTTAGCCAATCAAGGTAATTTTAAGTTACTATGATTCGAAAGCTGTTCTATCAGGAAATACACCACCTTCTTTTACTAGGCAAACTGCCAATCTTTGAGCAGCTCTATCATAATAAAACTTAGTTGGAAAATTGTTATCTGGGATAACTTCTAACTCTGAAAATTTTCTAGTAAATTTATTTAACTCAATTTTTCCCATAATATTTTCATTAGGTCCGAATCTGTAAACTACAGTTTCATTATCTTCATATTCTTTTAGTAATAAAACGTATGAAGCCAACTTTATTCCTCCTCTGGTGGATGCTATGGACGCCCAGACTCTACTGTTTTATCATGGGACGTCCTATAGTCCGTTTTAAATATTCCTTCAAATCTCGACTCAAAAAGTTCATGATTTAATAAATCAATATCATTCTTTTTGTGGGTCCCTTTTTGGAGCCTATCCCATGCTTGTGCAATTTCATAATCTGAATCAAAACGTCCAACTCCATGTTCTTTAATGTGCTCTTTGAACAATAAATGATCTTTGATTCTTTGTACCCTTTGTTCAGTCATTCCTGTATTTTTAGCAATAGAATTTACATCCGTTTTGGATTTTCTAAAGGATTCGTACATATCATCCGCTTCATCAAGTCGTTTTAAATATTCATCTACTGAAAGTTCTCTACCACCAGTTTGAACTTTACCCGTACCCTTAGTCCCTTCAGGCTTACTAGGATTTTTAGTAGGCTTTGGAGGAGGTAAATCATCAGGCAGTTTCCCGATTTTCGTTACGGAGCCAGCACCTTTTGTTCCAACAATAGCTGTGGCAGTGGTTAGCTTTGCATTCGTCATCCACTTAGATTTTGAATACGCATTTCCATTGAGCACATCTTTTTCGTAGGAGTTTTTTACCGAATTTGCTAGAGACTTTGTCGTTTCAATTGGATGTGAAACTGCGGCCACTAGATTATTGAAAACACCTACTGGGTTGGTCACTAATTCTTTTATTTCACCGTATGTATTTTTCAATACATCAACAGTTGCATCTAGTTCGCCTTTTTGTTTTTGAGCATTTGATATAAGTAAATTAAAAAGAATAAGCATATAAATCCACATTTAATGGATTTATACGCTATTTTTAAGTAATTATTGTAAATAGGGACCGACAAATTATTTATCAATTATTGATTTCTAGTCCAAACCTTATATAGCTTTTAATTCTAGTAATTAACCCTCCAAATTTTATCTAGCGAGAGTTAATATGTGCTACTACTTCATTTAATTCTACAAATTTTAAACCTATTAATTTTAGTTGTATACATCTTTGCATAAATTTATCTGAACAAAATAAGAATGAACTTAACCTTAAATCCTTTAACCGATATACATCAAAATCAGTATTTTTAAAAACAATTTTTTTATATTTTTCAACAAATGCCCCTTCGGTTTTAAAAATCTTATTTTTAGGTACTTCTCTAGACGTAAATTCTGAATTTTCATAATCCACTAAAGAAATACCATCAAAATATTTAATAAAATAATAGTTTTTATTTTTCTTTACCTTTGACTTGCCCTTTGTATTAACTATATTAAGTTTCGCTATCACATATTCATTTAATGACTTTGAATCTAATATTAGATTTAATAGCTGTTCTTCAACTATATGACCTAAAAAACTTTCATAATAGTCAAATTCAATTTTGCTTGTTGTAATCAACCACAACTCTTTAGGAAAATCATCTTTGTTAAAAAAATGACGATTCCAACTATACCCCATTCCTTCGTGATACATTGTTTCATCAAAATGTTCATGTATTACTCCATCTAAGAAAATAGGTGTCGTGAGTTTGTCGTTTATTATCATATATTTTTTCAAATTAATTACCCCAATCTCTTGCAATTTGGATATTTTTTGGACTGTGCTGTATCAGAGTGCCCCATTGAAAGTTGATTCTTTAGATTCATTTGTAATTTTCTAACTTTTCCTCTTGCCGTCTTTTCGTCTATGATCCCATTATCAAAATCTTCCGAAATGAATTTTATCTCATTTACTACATGACTGTTATATAGAGAATGATGTGTATTATGAATAAAGTTAAAGGAACTTTTTTGAAGGGTATTAGGGTTACTTGGAATCATAATACCGTTAAAAGCCTCATCTCTTAATCCCCCTATCCCTATATCGTCAAAAAACGTTTTATATCGTTTCCAAACATTGGTTGGAATCACATGATGAGCCTGGTATCCAGTTGTCTTACTACCGCCTTTCTTTAAGTTACCAGCTAGAATTTGACTAGGTGCTCTCGATAAACCAAACAAGTCAATTTCTCTGTTAGGATCATGAACATACCCATAAAGCGTAGGATTCCCACCCGCTAGCCCAATCGGGTCAACTTGCGTATAATTCCCTTGCTCTGGGTCATAGTATCGGAATCGGTTATAATACAATCCAATCTCTAAATCTTCATACTGCCCTTGATACCTAAACGGAATAAAATCTTTCTCACCCGTAAACTCGTTCACTCGTCCATACACATCAAGCTCAGCCGACCAAACCTTTTGACCTTGTTCATCATAGGCTTCAACAGGCGTTCCGAGATAATCACTAATAATGCTGTAGCTGCCTTTATTCGTGATTTTTGCAGAAGGAACAAAGCCATCATTGAATACCCATGTAACGAGACTGTCTAAGTCAACTGTCTGTAAGGCATTCTCCACTGAATTATCCTGCGAGAAATACTCGTGCAGAATCGTATTGCCATCCCACACAAAATGAGTAGCTCTACCTTCCGAACTCTTCTCTATCCGCCTGTCTAACGAATCATACTTGAACGTAACTTCTGTCATATCTGGCTTCATGACCTTCGCCATCATACCATTGCCATAGTACTCGTACTTCCATGTATCTCCATTATTTTCGACTTTCTCTACGAGATTTCCTTCTTCGTCATAGGAGAATTTGGCGTCTTTTGTTTCTAATAATCTACTGCCTGCGCCATAGACACGGTCTTTTTTGTCTTTTGTTTCATATAGATTGCCGACATCATCGACACTGCGATATAAGAAATCAAATTGACGACTGTCTTGATTGGCCCACACGAGGTTACTAAATTCGTCGTAACCATAAGTCACTTTTACACCCGTTAGCTCGTTGGCCATACTACGTAATTGATGATTGACGCCCCAATTGTAGGCACGTCTTCGGGTATCTCTGCTTTGACTACTTACGCGATGGTGTGTTGGTCTACCTGTGATATCATATTGCCATTTACTAATAACATCCCCTGGTAGGATTCGCTCAATCTCTTGACCGAGTTCATTGTATTGCATCAAGGCTGTCCACTGGGCTTGCTCGGAGCGAGTTGCGGTCATTTGCAAGACATTGCCCAGCTCATTACGTGTGACATCGATTTTGGCACCGAGGCGACTTGTTATTTGGGAGCGATTGCCTAGCTCATCATAGCTACTCGCAATCCACTGGTCATTTTGCCATTCCTTGATCACTTGCCCAGATGAATCTCGTTCTAGCTTGACGGTTACATGCTCATTTTCTGTCTCTTGTAATGCGCCGTTTTTGTCATAGCTAAATGTTTCCCACGTGCCGTCATAGTAGTCAGAGCGGATGACATTTCCTAGCGAATCGTGCTGATAGGCTGTCCAACGATTCCCTGGGCGTTGAATCCGCTGCACTAATCCTGCTAGACTTCGCTCATACGTTTTTGCCATGTCATCAAAGCCGATTTCCTTAAAGATATTGCCTTTTGTATCGCGTTCAAATTTGTACGCTTCGCCTTTTTCATTAATAACAGCGGTTAATTGCTCCTCTGTATCGTAGGTGAATTGTACTTGCTTGCCACCTTGTTTGCGGGATATTAAGCTGCCTAGAATCGTGTAATCAAAGGCGACTTGTGTATGGTTATCCTTTGCAAAAATAATATCATCATAAGCATTGTACTTTAGTTGAACGTCGTTACCATCGGATAGATTTGCGCGTACTAGGCGATTTAATTGGTCATAACGGAACTTTTCTGTGGCACCGAGTGGATTAGTTGTGCTTGTGCAGTTTCCACGACGGTCGTATGTCCATGTTGAACTTGTCCCATCTGGTAATGTTACTCGGCTTAAATTTAGGTCAGCGTCATACGTTAAGGTTACCATATGGCCTTGCGCATTTGTCACTGTGTCAATTAAACGATGTTCATTATAGGAAAATTCAGTCTTTGTACCATCTTCTAAAACCGATGCCTGTAATGTCCCGTCTTCATTATAAATCCACTGGCGACTACCGCCCTCTGGATTAATTGCCTGAATCAACCGATCTTTGTCATCATGCTGAGAGGATAACGTACTGCCATCTGCCAGCGTCATCGTGACTGGGTTTGCCCATTCATCATAGCTGAAAGTTGTTACACGACCATCTTCATCTACTTCTTGCAGTAATTCAAAGTCCTCATTATAGTCATAGCTGACCTCACTACCATCTGGATACATAATTTTTGTACATAGGTTATCTTCATTAAAATAGTAAGTACTTGTATGCCCTAAGCTATTGGTAATTTCGTTATAGCCATCGTAATAGGCAAGCTCACCCGCTAGAACATTGCCATCTCCCCATGTTTTAATAACGCGTGCACCAGTTGTTGGCCCATCATAGCGCCAGTAGAAACTATTTTTATTACGGTCTATTTTTTGCATCATTAAATGATTGACATATTGGATATGTGTACTTTGCCCTAATACATCTTGGATTTCGATTAAATCTTGAACATCATTGTAAACATAGCGCACTAACACTTCACGACTCGTTTGGTTACGTAAAGCGACTTCTATCATTCTGCCCGCTTCATTTGTCGTAACATCTAGTACGCGCCCTACGCTATCTGTTACTTGTGATAAGAAGCCTTTCAGGTTATACGTAAATTGAATATGGTGATCTTGCTCATTTCTTACTTCTTTTAATCGGTATGTCGTCTCGGTTGTTTGTTCAAATACATAAAGCAAGCGTGTATCATGCTCAAACAAATGGTATTCCACACCTGTATTTTTCAGGGTCATTCTATCTTTTTTATTAAAATATGGTAAATTAATTGGTAAAATTGGAAACCCTATTGCGCGACCATCCGTCACCACAATGCCGATTAGCTCTTCTTCTTCAAATATTTCTAAGGCTAGATCGTATGTAAAGTGCATACCATGTCCCGTTAATCCAACTCGACTACTATCACTGTACCATGCACGTTCCCATGCAAGGGGGATAGGGCCAGGTAGTTCAAAGTCAACACCTTCATAGATCATGCGCCCTGTAATTAAATCAACTGGTTCAAAGCCTTTTTTACAGAATTTATCACTTAAACCTTTTGTACAGTTAAATTTCTTTAGTACTTGATGATTGAATTTAGTCAGCTCTGTTTTGGCCATCGCCTTCATACCGTCGACAGCTTTTGACACAGCTAGCACTTCATCCATCGAGGCGATCACTTTATCGGCTGCTGTTTTCATACTTTTTGTGCCTTTGTTCGCTACTGCCGAAACCGTATCGAGTGTTTGCGACACTTTGGAGTAAGCGGCTTTCATCCCTTTTACTGCTTTTGAAGCATCCACTGCCTTATCCGCAGCCTTGGCGGTTTTACTTGCTGCCTCTGCTACTTTTGCCGCTTTATTGACCTTGTAGGCTGTTTTTGCAGCATCCCCAACGATTGGCACTGCACCGACTATGTTCATCGCTGCGCCCATAAAGTCTCCTCTTACTAAGCTAATACCTGCGTTGGCAATATCCGCGATGGTCCCGATACCGGGAATAAATCCAGCAACATCTAACGCTAAACTAACATTATCAAGCAACTTACTAAAGAAGCTTTTTTTCTCCTTTTTCTGCTCTGCTTTTTGCGGGAAGATCACATCCACTTTTGATGTAGCTTCAATTGCTTCTTCATTTAACTTCGGTGGTTGACTTTTTTTCTCTATTCCCTCTTGTTCAATTAGCGTACTAATTAACTGTGTGTCACCAGCAAGGATAATATGACTCTGCTCCTTCGCTGAAATGGCAATCCATTCCTCGGCTTCTACGGATAGCTCGTTCATCCCACTTATTTCTAGTGTTTCATCTGCCGCTAGCATGATGGTACTGTTACTTTGAAATGTTACACCTTCTCCATCATCCATCTTAAGGTCCAATACACCATCTACTGCACTAAAGGTAATATCTCCAACCCCTAGTGTCATATCTTTGCCCGCATTGGTCGCCAATGATTTCACGGTCGTGTCTGCCATTTTTTTCGTTTGTTTTTGTCCGCCTTCTGGTGTAGCAGGAGAAACACGTACCGAGCTAATGACAATGGCATCTTGTTCCACAGCACTTGGAAAATGCAATTGGGCACGTGCCCCTTTTTGCGGCATTAAATACATGACACCATTTGCATCTGCTGAATAAGCAAACCAATGTGCTTTTTCTTTCTCTTGTTTTTTATCGATATCTAAATGAATTTTAACCGTGTTTTGCGTAACATCAATGATTTTCCCTGTAAAGGCTGCGCCAATCAAATCTAAATTGCGTACTAATCGTTGACGAATACTTTTTTCTCGTTGAGCAGTATATTGAAACTTTAGTACACCCGCTTCGAGATGAATTTCTCGAACCGTAATAACATAGGATTTTCCCTTTAATTGTACCGATGTACCCAACTCGTACGCTTCTGTGCTTTCAAACGCACAAAATGTATAATCGGTTTCACTTACATCTATACCATCATTTTCAGTAATTAATCGATATGTATCTACATCCATATGTAATACTGAAGGTAGATGGTCGATTGTTATGCTTTTCTTACTTTCGGGTGTGCCAAACCAAAATCGTGGTCCCTTTCCTTGTAAATCAGGAAAAACGACCGCCTGTAGGTTGGAAGCCATTCGTTTGATAAATGCCCAATCTGTCTCCATGTATTGAATTGAGATATGACCAATGGCCTGACCGTTCGAAACATGGTCGATGTAATCCCCTTGAGGATAAGCACCTACAATGGTATCTAGTAACGCCATATAGGTCATATTCGCATCTTGAAAAGAACGTGAGCGTTTTGCAACGTCCATATTGGCTGTAAACGATACTGCCTCAACTGAGACATAATGCACCCCTTGGGCAGCCTGCAACTCTGCATTTTCAATTCTACCTGAGAACAAGATGTCTTGTTGTCGGCCAAATTTTACAACGACTTCATCTGAATGACTGACACGTTGAATATATTTTTGCGCTTGCTCTTCCGCAATCATTCCTGTAAAGGACAATCTCGCATGGTCATTGCCTTGATGTTTTATCGTGAGTTTATCTATATGAATAAGAGGATAAGGCCATTCGAGCACAAGATCCTCATACGTCGTTATCATGCTGACTTCCTTTTCTCCTAGCGTTTTCATTACTTACCTCCTTTCACTCCATCCTTTCTTTTTAAAAGCCTTGTTTCGGTATTTCTAATTCCTCTTGCCCATCATGCACAATATCAATTTTGCCTCCACCTGCTGAGCATTGCGTATGACAACGGGATAATAGTGCTTGCTTGCCCTCGATATTGACATTTTCCATCCCTTCCATCCAGTCGATGGAACATGTGGGCGTACACGGTTTTTGTAACTTCAAGCAGACGCCAAAGGTGGGGATGTTATCGGGGTTTCGATCGCCTACATTCAATACAGCTTTATCTTTAATATAAACACCATGATCCTGTGGTAAATTTAAATAATTTAGGTGGCTTCCATGCTCACAGGAAATAATCGCTCCATGGACCACGTAACTAAATTGCTCTTGTTCCGAACCTTCTGTCTCCAAATTTTCTACAACTTGAGCCATTCGGTACCCTTCCCTTCGTATATGTTTCAAATTGCACTTTTGATTTGATTTCCATTTGAACGCTTTTTAATATCGTTCTAGTTTGACGCGCTGCAATTGAAGTCCAAGAAATGGTCGTCTTAATATACTTTCTGCAACATCTAAATTAATGATTGTAAAAGGCTCCGTTTGACTATCTACTTGAAAAATACAGTCCAATTCAACCTTTTTAGGGTTTATTACGAGCTCATTTATACGTCCGTCTGGATAATAAGTCGTTTCCTGGGAAATACAGTTTTTCTCCACCATGTCCATCAGCCAATATAAGCGCTGTGTCCCTTTTTTCACATCTGTAAATACGATGGCTGTAAATGCTAAGTGATCCTCAAATTTTACGAATAACTTTTTTAATTGATCCGACACAATTGTCCGAGGCTTTTCTAAATAATCCAAATATACTGCATGCTCTTTTTCCACTACTTCTGCAAATACCGACGAACAAACAAAATCATCTTTAAGGTCTGTCTTCAAAGGAAGAATCGGATTTGTAATAGTGGGATCTTGCCGAACAATAAAGTATTCCATCTTGACCTCCTGTGAACTTCATACCTATCTTCCCGTACGGACGACATTACTGAATCCAATGAATATCTTGTATTTGGGCTTGGCTGAATTGATACTTTCCTTGATCGCGTTGAAAGAATGTTGCTCCTTTTAAATTAGCACCTGTAAAATTGGCACCAGCAATTTGAGCAAATTCAAATTTTGCCTGTTCTAAATTTGCATAACTGAAATCAGTGCCAAGATAACATGGAACTTCATTTTGAGAGAACTTCAAGGTTTTTCCTTGCGCATGCGTAAAATTAGCACCTGCTAAATTGGCATTTCGAAAATCAGCATCTTGAATCATTGCATAGGAAAAATCCACATTCGCTAATTGACCATTTACAAAATTCGTACCGATGCAAACACTTCGTTGCATTGTAGCTCCTGCTAAATCACTGTCTTGGAAATTCGCATAGGAAAAGTCCAACTGATTGAAATCTTTGTGCTGTAAAGGTAGATTTGAATAGTTTCCAAACGTATACGATTGATCCGTCTCTTTTGTCTCTAACGTTAACAAGACATCTTTTTCTACTCGTTGTCGTTCGTCCATAATCGCGACATCTTCACTAAACCCTTTATATTCACCGACTCGAAATCGTAAGCACGCCGCTTGTTGAAAATGGAGTTTAGGGACGCGTTGTTGTTGATAACGAAAAAGATAACGTAGTAATTGGATAATATATTGATGAAACAGTAAGACTGTCTGCTGCATAATAACGCGGACGTCCGCTGCTTGAATGCTAATATAGGGTTTTCTTTCTTTCTCAAGCGTTTTTTGTAATTCGAACATCGCCTCACAAAGCCAATCCGCTTCATACTGTGCTGTGCATTGTGTCCAATTGCAATACCATGTTTCTCCATATGCTTCTAGTACATACGTAAACTTGTTTTCTAGTAATGATGTTCGAAGCAATGATAGATGAATAAAAGCAACTGGCGCTAACTTTCCTTGTTCTTGCTGTTCATGAATATTCGCAAATAGCTGTTCAAGTGCATGAATGATTGGTTGAAGTAAAACTTCCTTATCGTTGCGAAACTGTCGATCCACTTTCTCCTGCAAACGGTGAACATGAACTGACACGCATTCATCCATAAAATGCTGTAATGCTTCTTCTCGTTTCATGTATCTACATCCTCACTAATTTGCACGTACTTCAGTTCCTTTAATCTCCATTTTGTCTTCCATCTTGATTGAATTGTCTTTACATGTCATCTCAATTTTCTCATTAGCATTTATCATAATTTGCTTGGCATTTATAACGACTTTATCTGTTGCTTTTAAGTTAATATTTTTATCACTAATAATTGAAATACCATTATCATCCATCAGTGTAATCATTAATCCACCACCAGAAATGACAATGCGATCAGGTGCGAGTAGAATTTGTTTACCATGCTTTGTTCTAAGGGTTTTTACATCGGGATCAGCCATGCGCCCCGGATCTTGGCGGCTATCTTCTGGTGGTGAAGCACCGCCTCCTCCCCCCTGACTAGAAGGATTGCTTGCTGATAACATTGCCCCAGATTGTGGTGGTGCTTTGGACACTGAGCTAATGGCAATTCCTTCATCCTCACGATTGCTTGGGAAGTAGATTCTAACATTGTCAGATAACTCCGGCATAAAATACCAACCTGTGTTATCCTCTGATGCATAGATCGTTGAGTATGGAAACCAATAAGCCTTATTTTTTTCTTGCCCCTCATCGAAATCAACATGTATACGAATTTTGTCCCCTGCCACATCAATGACTTTTCCTTGAATAGATGCGCCAATAATCGCTTGATTATAAGTCGTATGAACACTGAAGCCGTTCTGAGGTGTAAGCGTATAAATATGTTTTAATAAGCCATTTTTAAGCTTGGAGGCAATTTTGAAAACATATAGTTTTTTCGATTGAAACGTAATTTCATTGCCGATTTTGAAGAGTTGCGGCGATTCTACTTCATAGTACATGTAGTCACTAGCGGTAATACTATCGAGATGATTTTTACTTGAGATAAGGAAATTGCCGATTGCTTTTTTAACTCGGTAATTTATTGCATCCATTTTTTGCACCGCACCTGCTTGGAACGGTACGCCAAAGTAAAATTTTGCGGCGCCATGAACTGCGTCTGGCACTAAGCCTGTATGAAATCGCGATGCCATGCGTTTTAGAAACTCCCAGTCCGTCTCTAAATATTGCATCGTAAAGTTACCAATACTAGCGCCTTTTGTGACATGATCCATAAAATCGGCGCCTGGTTGATCGGCAATACATTCCTTTATTAACTCGGTATAGGGCATTTTGGCATTTTGGTACGTTTGGTTTTTCTTCTTCACATCTAACACATACGTATGCGAAACCGCCTTTACCTCCAAATAATACGTCTCCATTACCGATTTCACTTGTACATCCAATGCTAGTCCATTAAAAATTGGCGTCGATTGTCCCGTACTATCCATTTGCAGTACTTCAATGGCCGTTTCTGCGTCAGTCATATAAACGTAAGAATCTTCCATTTCATCTGGAATGACGCCTGTTAAACGCAATGTTGCATGCTCATTCATTTGTTGTGTCATTTCGATTTCACTCACGCGGATATTGTAAGGCATCACAATCATATCTTTATACGTCAAAGCTGTTTCCTTTGCCATCACACAACACCTTCTCCATTTAATGATTTACTTTCGATTGCGATTGTTTCTAACATGCCATAAGCAATCGGTTGCCAAATATTCATTTCTTTTTTCAAGCAATTAACTGAACCTGTTGCCACATTGTCGCCTGCTATAAACAAAAACATTAAATTATAAATCTTGTTATCGAGTGCCTTCGAAATAAAATCAAAATAGCCAATTTGTAGTCCATTCACTTCCTTCATGCCGATATCCAACATTTCTGCATCTGGCTGTAATTTTTGCAGGATAGTCATCATCGTTTCTGTAAAATCCTCTAATTCCTCTTCTTGTAGCTGTTGCTCCATTATTTTCATCGTGACGTTAATGGACGTACTTACACTTGTATAGATGTAATCAGGTCTACGGCTTGAAGGATATTTAATATCTTTTAAATCCGTTTCCATCTCTTCAAAGGCTGTAGGAATAGACATCCGTATTTGATTGTCGTAAAAACGAAGCTCTGCAAATTCAATTATTTCATCGTCAATCGTTAGCTGACCCGCTTTAATTCCTTTCACAACGTCCGTTTGCAATAATTGGTTTTCAATGTTCTCCGTTCGTTTCTTTTGCCTTGCGTGTTTCGTCATTTCAATAATTTCTTCATCCATGAAATTCATTTTGTTCGCCCCCTTTGTTTTTAAAGTATTGTGAGTATGCTTTGTTGTTTTGTTGTGACAAAAACCTTCTGATTTAATGCTGTAAAAATGCTTGCAGACTACTAGCTAGTCAACAATCACACGCTTCGGTCGCCCTTGACTGAGTCCTTTCATACGACCACCACCTTTCGCTTCCATTAAAATACGGTTCAAGTATTTATGAATTTGACTATTCGTTAGTGATTGATCGTCTAGCTCTAGCCGATTGCAAATATAGAAATTAATCACATCCCGTTGCACCCGATCCTGATTTAGGCACTCCATGGCAAAGGCGATATCATATGGATTGGATGGTCGATTTTTTAACAGCTCGCGTGCAAAATATTGCAAAATAAGTGGGTGGTATGTGCTTTTTTGTAAGCCTGCATACTGGCAGTGAAGATAATTCACTGTGTTGAATTCAGTGGCAAAGTCGAAAAAATCGGTATGCTGTGAGCGCAGTTTAGCACCTAACTTTAATTTAAAGCGTGCTAATTCTAGCTCATTATGTGCAAGCTCAAGCGAATCGTCTAAGACAATCTGTGATTTGTGTTTTCTAAAATCTAAGTCATTCACTTCTTCAGCAAATCGTACTTTTAAGATCGTCTCATTTCCTGTTGCTTCATAAGGAAGCTCAAAGCTATTCGTTAGCATATAAAGTCTGCCATTATGCTTCATAATGCCGTTTGAAATGATTAGCAGTGTATCCGCTACAATGATATTGACTCCAGCAATAATGCCATTTGAATAATCTTGGAAATAAATATCTAAAAACTCTCTTGGGTAATCTCGTAAATTTTCCAGCATTTCTCGCTTTAAAATGCGACCTTTTTGAAAATGTGGATATTGATTGGCAAACAAGCTGTCATCCACCTCTATTCTTGTTTTTCACTTTTGAGCACTTTCTTTACTTTAAGCCGTCAAAGAAATCCAACTCTGATAAATCGGTTTCAAAGGCAAAGAATTCCTTTTTGCCAATTAATAGTTGTTCTTCCGTTCTAGCTACAGGGACGACATGGAAACCCCAGTGATCTTCTCCTGCGAAGACGAAAAATTTTACTTCTCCATTCATAATGGAATCTGTCTCATCCTGTGGAATTTTATGTTGATAATTAGCTGCTATATTGTCATAAAAAACAGGCTCATACCCTTCATGGCGATTAACATACGTGTATTTATAGGATGTTTGATTGTCGGTGCCAGTTAGGAAAAATTCAACTTCCGTTACACCCCATGGACGGGAAATCGTACCGTGAATTTGATTGAGTCTTTCTAAGCTACTAATAAGTAATTTTTCCTGACGATTATGTGTAAAGGCACTTACCGCATAAGGTACAACAGGTGCATGATTCGTCACGGTTGTTTCAATCATGCCTATCTTCTTGGCATTTAAATAGCGAAGTGCCCCTCTTAGGCAGGCTAGCTTTAACTCTGGCACTTTCCCAATATTTTCAGCCTTCTGTCTAAATTCAATGCTTCGTCCTGGTACAAACTCCTTTAAAGCCTCGCGAAAAGCATCAATTTTACACGATTGGCCTGTGAGCTTAATAATTGAATATTCACTGAGTAGTCCGTTCTCATAAAACTCTTCCAAAAACTCTCGTACAATATCATAAATATCCGCTTTGATTAGATGGTTAATTTCTTTAATATTAAAAAAGACGTTCGGATAATCATAAACATCTTTAAATTGATTGTTTTCTACTAATGATAGGCACCAGCGATCAACTGCCGTTACATTCAAGTCACTGTCCTGTTGCAGATCGTTTTCTGAATAAAAACGGCTCCGTAAAATGCCTGTTTTACGGAAAAACTCTTTCTTCATTTCTTCAGCCATTTCCCATAAGAAATAATAATTATTGCGGACACGTAGATATTCATCACGTGTGCGATTTTCATATTCCTTAAAGCGCGTCGGAATAATATACTCGGCATCTGAAAAAGCTTTTTCAAATTGCTCGTAAACGGCTTCCACACCGTGATCGTCTACATATCGATAAATATCCTTGCCTGGAATATCAATTAATGCATCAATGTCATAAGCATTTTTCCCTCGGCTATAATAGTTTGCAAAAACAATCTTCATAAATTGGAAAATACGATATGTAATATTGTTGCCACCAAAATTGGTATCACCATTTTCATAGGTTGTATGAATATCGATTTTGTATGAAATATGCCCGTCCTCTATTCGGAACTTACAGGAGGAAAGATCTGTTGTTCCACCACCACAATCAATGACGAGTGCCTTATATTCCTTTTCATCCAAAAAGCTATTATTCTCTATTTGATTGGCGATTGTATTATAGAGAACTGCCATCCCTTCATCGAGTGCATGCTCTGTTTCGATAGTGTATTCAGGTAAAATCGCCTGGAACATATCTAAAAATTGTGTTTTCAGCTTTACAGGACTGGAAATATGCAAATGCTCAAAGCGACATTTAAATTGATGCTCTGCCATTCGAATAATATAAAGCATAAATTCCCTTAAAATTTGGCTTCGTGGCACAAGTGCTGTATTGCCGTTTGCATCCATTATCTCTTCTGATTTTGTATAGTTACTCACCCACCGTTTAATGCCTTGGAATTTCGTTGCTAATGACGTATAGCTATTTTTTTTCATCATTTTTAATGCTTCATAGCCGTAGTAGTAGCTCACTTGGTCTTGATTTGAACAATCTGCCACTGTCATAACTGTCGGAACAACTTCAATCCATTCATTTTGGTGTAGCGGGTCTGGAAATTGCACAAAATTGATGCTGTTTAGCTGAATTCTGTTATTTAATAAATCATGGCTACAAGGTGAGGAGACATAATCACTTTCTAAATAGACACCAGCAGTTGTATTCGTCGTGCCAAAGTCAATAGCAAGAATAGCATTGGTTGTTTCTAGCTGTTTAATCTCTAAATCTTGTATTGGTACTTTATAGTAGTGAAGGTTAATGGGCGGAAGTGGGGTCTCCTGGTAGTAAGTTTTATAGATATATTCTGAATCTTGCTTTCTTAAAAAAATAAAGCTGTAGTTTTTATTTTTTGTCTTCTGAATCCCTAATGCTTCATCTGCAACAAAGTAATATTTGTTAGGGCGCTGGTCATCTTTAATGACATTCAGGATGGCGCAAAGATCCATTTGATCATTTACGAGCAGTACATTTGATTCAACAAGAAAACCACCTGTTTCAACATAATACTGATCTGGCTTATCCATTTTCATACCGCTGTATAAGCTCATTTTCGCAGGGATTTTTATTTCACCATTGTCAGACATCGGTGTTTTCAAATAGTTTTGCATAGCCGCTTCGACTCTTTCAAAGCCCCCATCTTTGCTTTCTTTAATAAGAAGGTTTTCTTCAGCCCCACGATATCTTATAATCTTGTCGATTAACTCATCTCTCGTTAGTGTATTAATAAGCCCTGTCACGAGTTTTTCCTTATAACAAATATTTCGCAGCTGGAATGTGGTCATTTCCATTAGCTCTACACGTGTAAATGTCATATACTTCTTTTCTGCGAAGCGATTATTGACATTCAGCTTATATGAATATTTAGTCGTCATTTCGAAGCCCTCCTTTTGCTCTGTTTAGTAAAGAGCTATTCGATCTAGCTGCATCGTTTGCTCAGCATCAATAATGCCGAAGTGATATTGCCAAAAAACCTCTAATTGAAAACCAATCGGTAAAAAGATTTCTTGTATAAGCTGCACTTTCTGCTCATTTTGTTGTGACTTCTTTTGACTTATATAAATAAGGAGCTCATCCTGTTCCTCCGATTTTATATAGATCAAGCAACCTTTAAATAGCCTTTTAAACGTGTCCTTTAATAAGTAAATTTCTTCACCTGTTTGGTACAGCTTTAGCATGTTTAGTACAACTATTTCTTTCTCTTTTTTTGAAAAGGCATGAATATTATGGCGCACCTCATTGCCAAATACATTGGCTTCGATATCTCTTAATATAAATCGAATGTAAAATTCTTTTGTGTTCATCCCTTGCATCCGATCAATTTCAGCTAAAAAATGCAAGACGATGTCTAAAAAGTATTCTCTAAACGCTATGTCTTTACGATTATCTGGGTGAAAAAGGTTGTTAAAAATGCCAAAATAGCGGTAATACGGATTCACATCAACGTGCTGTTCAACAAACTGAGCATTTAATAATGGAAGACTAAGCTCCATATAGGGCGAATACGTTTCAGCAAGGTAAAAATAGATATCCTTTTTTGAAAGCCCTTCATCCTCTGCTTTTATAAGCAAATCCCAAATATAATTCATTGCCAAACACCTACACATTTAAATTCGAAGAAATGTCGTTGTACTTCTGATACTAAGAAGCTCAAAATATCATTTGCTATGAAGTCCTTTTCCACCTTGGCCTTAAACTTTAAAAGCATTATTTTTTTGTAGCTATTCTCGCCTAACATTTCTGTTATGAAAGGATTCGCACAGTAAGTAAAGCTTGCTTCTAAAAATGAATCTACTATTTCAACATCAACAAGCTCAAATCTATTTGCCGCCTCGAAGGTGTTAACCATCCTAATAATTTCACCCTTTGTTTTGACATTTGCAGAATGCTTCCGAGCGAATTTGGACATAAAGTGCTCTATTCGTCGATTGGATACAAGCTCATAATGTAGCTTGCCAATCTTCTCTTCTTCCATATTTACAATTTTTAATAGCTTCCAAACCCCTGACTTATCTTGTGGCGAAACAACTGTTAATTCATTGTCTGTCCGTTTGATATAGCGAACATTCTCCTCATCAGCTTCTACAAGATAGCCATGTTCACTTCCCATTTTCCGAATGGAAAGGACATGCTCATAATTGACCTTATCGATAGCAGGAACAGGAAATCCAATATTTTTGACCTCATGACGTTCGATATTCCATAGTGGCACCATATTCAGTCGTTTTTTTGGCTCATATTCTTGTAAATCAACAATAATATCAGTGATTTCAGCTTCCTCGTTTAGAGGTGGACATTTCTCTAAATTCACATTAAAAAACTTATAGGCGAATGGATGATTAATAGTTTTCCATGGCAATCCATTTACTTGAAAGATCGGATATAGCTTGTTGATTTCTTGCAAGTAGTCCATATTTCTTGTAAGACTAACCTGAATCTCTATTGGTCCTTCTGTCGTAACAAGGGTTCCATTAAACAGCCGTTCCTCAGTTAGTAACTGCTGAATTTGTACCGAATCACACGCGAGAAATAATGTATACAGTACGGCTTGTTCATTGCGTTCTAGCGATTGAAGCAATTTATTTATTTGGATCGTTTTACTTTCTAAATCCACTGGTCGCATCGGAAATAAATATTGATGAATCGGATCAATATCTTCCTTAGAACTTAGCGTTACGTATATATCAAACCGATTCTCCACATCTTCAATTTCATTAAAAACACGCTCTTCAAGCCTTTTATTCATTTCCTCTTGATAGTCGATTAAATTTACAAAAACGCCACTTACAATGTCTTTTAGTAGTTGACGTTGCTCCAAATCCTCAATTTTGCGTAACCGTTCAATCATGAGCTCTTTTATCAATTTATTTTCCCTCTTTCATCACTTCAGCATCAGATGGCTCACCGCTTGCTGCCCCTCCCTCCATAGGAAGTGCCGCTTCAAATGACGGATCGATATCAGCAGTTTGAGGAGTAGGATTTAATTTATCATTGGCATTCATAATTTTTCGCTCAAGTCCTAAAACCTTTGCGATTAGTTCTGTTTCCTGATAAATTTCCTGAGCCAAGGTGTAGGATTCAATTGCTTTCTCGTAATCTAGACGCGCATAGCTTTGATCGCCATTCTTTTCTAAGCCTTCAGCCTGTAATTCTTTCTGTGCTTTTTTCAATTCGGCAATTTTAGCTTCTGTTTCTTCAATTTTTGACTTTATTTGAGGCTCGCCAGTAAAGGCGATTGTAAGAGCTTTTTTCCTTGCTTTTTGATAGTTTGCAAGGGCTCCATTGTAATCTTCTGCATCAAATTGAAAATCTCCATCCTTCACTGTTTCAGCAATTTGTACAATGGTATCCATATTGGCTATTCGTTGTTCAGTTACTTCTTTTCCAAAGTTTTTAATGAGCTTGCCTTCTTTTTTAGCCTTTTCGTATTGCTCAAGGGCTTCAGTAAATTTCCCCGCTTCGGCTGATTTATCTCCATTGATGATTAAGTCCGTAATTCTTAATTTTTTAGCGAGTAAATTTCTATGTATTGTATCCTTCAATTTTTTGGCCGCATTTCTACCTTCACTGTATTCTAAAAGCGCCTTTTCATAATTAGCGTCTTGAAAATAAAGGTTTCCACTCTTTTCATGATCCTTCATCTCAACGGTTAATTCCGCCATTTTTTTCACTTGCTTTGCCTGATAAAAAATAGTACCGCCACCAATGACTAAAGCGACGACTAATGCAGCAGCAATCGTTTTAATGTATTTCATTTTTTTCTTATTTGTTTCCTGATAAACCTTGTTCACAAATATCGCAGCGATTGTGTAATTATTTACTACTTTCCTTTGCCTACTTAAAAGCACCTCTTCTAATAAATCAGTGTATTGCTCAGGATCTTTCGTCTCCTCTAGCGCATCTGCCATTTCAACCTCACTGACATCTTCCCAAAAGCCTGCTGTACTAAGTACTAATACATCGCCATCAATTAACTTCATTTTCTTAGAGACAAATGGCGTAAAATCATTCGGCTTACCAAGATAATTGAGTAAGTTGCTTCTTTCCTCATGCTGGCTTATATCGAGCGAACGATCCCTACTATTGACGATTTCCTGTGCTAAACTTTGATCAGTGCTTTTATACGATAAGGTGCCATTACGAAAATGATAAAGACGAGAATTTCCTGCAACTGCAACGATCATTTTTGAATAATCTGATACAACCATTACGATACTAGCCTTCAATCTTACCCTTAAGCTTTGAGCTTGAAGGATAGCTTGAGCATTTTTCAAATACTTATTAATAGCTCTTCTGGACATTGACGGCTTTTCCATAAATTTTTCGAGAATACTTTTGACCGCTAGTTCTGCACTATTGATCTCTTGATCTGAATCCAACCCTTTTACTGCAACCCAACAAGCAACATCATCCAGCTCAGCATAGGCAAAGTAATCTTTATTTTGCATAAATGAGCCTGCTTCCGAGAGAAAGCTTGTTTTAAAGTCGCTGTTTTCCTTTCGCATTATTCCACCTCCTTAACATGAACGGATTACCATATTTTTTCTAAAATCACGATTGTTGCATTGTCTTGATTTTTTAAACGCTTTTGTTCAACAGCTTTAATAATATTTTGAGCTATATCATAGGGAGGGGCATGCTGAGAGAGCATTTTTTCCATTTCTACTTCTGTTAAAGTATCGTAGACACCATCACTAAATAGACAGACCTTGTCACCATTTCTTAGCTGGATAGGTTTCTCCCCAGTATCTAGATTTTTGAACCCTTCATATCCTAAATAGTTAATCAGTCTCTTTTTCAGTGGGTTTTCTTGCACCTCTAGCTGAGAAATTTCTCCTGAAATATAGCGTTCCTTTAATACCGATTCAAAAATATGCTTTTGATTGATTGCGATGAATTCGCCATTTCGAAATATCGAAATAATGCTATCTCCAACAGCTCCCCAATGTAAGTAACCATGCTCATCAATAACGGCTGCTACTAATGTAGTTCCGCCATTAGAACCATTTAAATTTTCTAGGATCATTCCATTGCTTGTTAAAGCGGTTTCCTTAAAATAGGACTGGATATTCGCTATACTAGTAAGCTTCATAAATTTATGAATAAATGTCGTAACCGCAACCGTACTGGCCATTCTGCCATTTGCTAATCCACTGATGCCATCAGCAAGAACGGCCATCGTGCCAACCGTTGTTTCCACAGTCGAAAAATAATCATCCTGTTCGTCTCGTCTGCCAATCGTTTGCCCATTTCCTATTGCAATCTTGCTCGTTTCTTTTTTTTGCATCAGTATTTTGCGCAATACGAGCAAAGCGATGATAACAATGATGAAAGCAAGTACAATCATGTATGATAGTAGTGTCTGATCCATTTTTTATCATTCCCCGCTTTGGTTGTTTTCCCATTCAAAATGAACACCACATAAAGGAATAAATAAAAACATACTTGTACCTAGTTGGATAACATCGTATGCTGCTAATTCTGTTGGTGTATAAACCGCTTCATTATTTAGATAAGCTAAACCTGATGCATCTCCTGGTAACAAATAAAAGTTTCTTTTTTTAGGATCATATACAATGACTGCATGATTGCGTTTTGAAATGCTATTATCGCCAATGATGCGGATATGCATATCTTCTGCTCGTCCGATAAAGTTCTTTTCAGATAAAATTCGATAATCTCGTCCCATTGGAGGACCTTCAATGCAAACTAACCATCCTGTTACAGGATCAATCCCATCCATTTCCCCAAGATAGGGCATCGTTTTATCGTCTACTTCTGCAACAGCCGTAGCCGTACTCGTTATTCTTGTTTCTTGCTCTACCATGACATTACAATAGGGACAAACATTTCTATGTCTTCTCGAACTAAACATGTGACCATTCGTACATCTAATCAAACTCATATTGTTATCCTCCGTCTTCGTTACGAATCTAGCTTCTCTTTATTTTGCTAAAATTCTAGTATTTGCTATGTATATAATATCTCCACTATTTAAACGATAAGGGCTTTCCTGTTTTAAACTACTTTTCACACGCTTATGCGCTTTTTTAACGCCTACCCCATTAACAGAGTCAATGTCCTCTATGTACCACATACCGGATACACAATTTAAAACAGCATGCTCATAATTAATGAGCGATTCGTATTCAGTGCCATTTAAATTTATATCTACCTCTTGTTCAGTTGAGCTTTTCCCAATGAGCAATGAAGTTTTCCCTTCTAGCAGCCATTCTTCTATTTCTGCGCCACGTTCATTGAGTAATACAATTTTCCGAATGTTTGTATCTGTAAATTCATAGATTGTCTCTTTTGCTTCGTATTTTATTAATCCATAAACAAGGGCAAAGATGACTATCATCGTCCCAATAATCGTTTTCAAAAGAAAATTCTGATTCATAACAAACACATATAAAATAAAAAAGAAGGCGATTATCACAATGATGATATCGATAATTTTTATCATCATTTGGTTTTTTTCATTGTGCGTGTTTACTTCCATTGCATTTTTTATGTCATTCACGAAAGCATTCTCCTCCTCGCTAACTTGCTTTACTTGTTAAAAAATCGTTCGAATAAATCAGTCGTATCTATTGGGTTTTTCTTTGCCGTTTTATGAAGGGTTGACGACGTTTCCTTTGTTTTTGGATTAAAACCAAAAAAGTGCTCAAAGTTTTTTTCGATATCGTTCATATTAAACTCTTGCTTATAGGTAGTTGTTCGATCTTTCGTATTGGTTGCCTGTTCAAATGATTGCCCACCGCTTTGTGCTGCACTATCAAGACGTGCATCGTATGCTTCTCTAGAAGACGTGTCCTTTAATACTTTATAGGCCTCTTGCACTTCTAAAAAAATTTGCTCTGACTGTTTATTGCCTCCACTTACGTCAGGATGATGCTTTTTAGATAATTTTCTGTACGCGAGCTTAATTTGGTCTTGCGTTGCTTGTCTGCTGACACCTAAAATTTCATAATGATTTTTCACTAATTTCATCCCCTGTATTAGGATTATTCAAAATTATCTAAGGAACTATATAGTCCCTTAGATAATGTGGTGTGACCTATCAAACTTCTACTTAAACAGCATAGCCGCCTTCGATCTTCGCTAAATCTGTCTTGTCTTTCTTCTGCTTAATGAATAAGTAGAATTCTCCGATACCTTCTGTGTCGCCATATCTTTCTGAATAGTCAACAACGAAGGCATTTGGGAAATGGATTTTTCTTACTACTTGATCAGCTGAAATAACTTCTAGTGTTACTTTACGGTAACAGTCTGCCTTTTCAGCAGGTACTAGTGACCATAAACCTAATTTCATCGTATCATCCGAATTGTCGCCATCTGTAGCAGTAAGGATTTTTCCTTTTACTTTTAAAGTTGCTCCTACATCTGTTGAGCGAGCGTTCGAATCATTTGGTGTATCTGTTTCATACTCAACTGTCATAATGCTCTCTAATCCTAATTCAATTGCTTCTGATCCTTCTACTTTTAATAAAAAACCCATTCTTATTACCTCCTAATATTTTGTGAACGCACTCGTCATACTAAACTTGATAAAAATGACCATGTTTCTAGCTGACTTCATTTCTCGTGTAAATTTTAAAAGAATTTCAACGAGAAATATGTATTTATTTCATCAAGTCAGTATGTTGAGGTCATTCATATTTATGTTAAAAGATTTATTAAAAAATAAATCTTAAACATACAATTTAAAAATCGTTGTATGCAGTCTATTATTGGTACTTTTTAAGCTTTTACAGCACTTGTTCCTTTAGTAATCATTACTTCAAGATTCTTCACATTGCCGTTAAATACGAGATCGATTTGGCATAAGCTTGTTTTTTCATCAATAATGTAGCCAATGTCATCACCATCATGGATAACGGAGTTTACATAGCCTTTATCATTAAGCCACTTACTTTTTTGACTACTTGGATTATTACTAAAGAATCGAACAATATTTTCGTGCTTGAAGTCCCCTGATTGGAATCTTAAAATTCTTTCAATATACGTACTCACTTGTGTTTTGTAGATTGAATCAAATCCATCCTCTTCCATCGCTAAACTTCTTGCTTTGTACACTGTAATACGTTTAATATCTTTATCCTGTAGCTGTGCATTTTCTGATGAGAATACAAAACCAAAGCTTCTGCTATTAATCGCATCTTTAATATTGTTCGTGAACCCAGAAATTTCTTTAGCCATTGTTGTCACAGCTCTTAATGAGTTATCGCCTGCTTCTATGTCAAAGCGTACGCCTGGATAACTTCTCTTTACATTGCGGAATGATTCCTTTAAGTACTCAGGACATTGATAAGCAGACACAATACCTGCTGCTACATAGCTCGCTCCTACATATACGCCTTCTATCCAAAGCTTGAGAATATCTTCTTTTTCTTTCGATAGGCGCGCACCATTTTCAGTTGATTGCATCCTTGTATCAATGACTACGCCTGACTTGTCTTTTGGAATAATTGTAAAATTTGGTAAGCAAGGAATCGCAAATTCACTGTAATCTTTTCGAAGGAGAACCGAACATTTATCGATGAGACGGTCAATGCCTGCTGTTGCAATGCCGTTGAAAGTAGTTTCTTCTTCCGTCATAAAGTTAAAGAATATTTGGACTTTATAATCTTTTACTGTATCTAGAAGACTAGATAAGGATTCCATCGTGTTACCTTCTTGCTTTGCAACCTTTTCATTTCCTTTAAATCGAGATCTACTAACTTTCATTTTTCCAGATGCTTCTAATTCAATGGCTGGAACGATGCCATACCATACAGTATCTGTGAAATCATTTTTTGAATTGACTGTATTTAAATACGTCCGCAACCTTGGTAAATTATTACTCTTAACGAGCATATCCAATTTTGCATTTGTCACTAATAATGAAGGTTGCATACCTTTATTTTTTGTCGCATATTGATCAAAATACATTTTGACACCTAGTAGCTTTTCTACTAATGGCTTCACTGTCTTTACAAATTCATCCTTTGCATCCTTATAGAATTCTAGGTATGTATTGTAATTTTGAACCTCTGTTTCCAAGTCAAAATCTGCTTTTATAGATGGTAATGGCGAGAATGTTCTTACTACTAAATCCTTTACATAGGAAGATGGTGATTCTGTAATCGCCTCATAGTCTTCCTCAAAAACAGTACTTAAACCATAGTTACTATTCTCCTCAATAACCATCAACTCAGAAGTATTCGTTTGAGGTGCCTCGATAATTTTTAATTCACCCGTATCACCAATTGTAAGTGTCCCGATTTGCAGTTTTTCGGATTCGTTTTCCTCTTGATTAGCCCCTAGTAGCAGTCTCGTTTTAATATCTTCGATTGCTAACGGCAACATAGCCATAACATTGTTATAATTTCGGCTAGCTACTTCGAACATAAGATTTAACTTATCCCCTGTGTCTAGCTTTTTCGGATCCCCTTCATCTAGCTTGTCATATTCACCATACAAGTAATGAATCTCTTTTCTTACTTGGCGAATATCATCCATCACCTTTTTCGGAGAAATCATATCTAGTAAATTTTCAAATTTAAAGTCTACATTCGTAATTCCTTGGCTTCGTTTTGTATCAATGAGGGTAAATAGCATCTTTAAAAAATCATTATTTTGATCGATTGCTATTTCGGAAATACAATCTTCTTGAATGCCTTCAGGTTTTTTAAGCGTATACATTACTTTCTGATTCGCAGCATTGTAGAACGAATAGACCGTTGGAGAGAACTTATCTAAAAATTCGTCAAAGCTTTTTACAAGAAGGTATTGATTTATTTCTTTCACTTTCTCATCACTTAAACTGTCAATTCCTTTTACATCCCCCACTAGTGTAATCAAATCCAGCTTTTCTGGATTGATTTCCTCAAAGAGCATTGTTCTGTTTGTTTGATTAATAATCTCCATTTATTCGGCTGTAAAACCTACAGCCATCCCTCCTTTTTATAGTAAATTTCGAGTAAGCATAATCATTAGTGAATGCAAACTTTAAATTTACTTTTAAGTAATAAAATTCCAACTAAAATAAAATAAAATAAAATACAGTTTAGCTAAAACTGAAGTTGTAATTTCATAACCCTTTTATCTACATCACAAATGACATTATGTATCACAAAGTAACTATACAATATCTAATTATATTGTCAATATTTACAATAGAATATTTTGTAAATTATAGGACACTAATGGATTTCCGATAAAAATGCGACATTATAATTTTTATGATATTTCTCTAAAAAAAGTGTAGATATTCACTTTTTTTTATCAAAAAAAACAGCCTAAGGTGTATTTTAAATACGCCTTTAGCTGTTTGGTTCGCTCTTAGTTACATTGTAAAATGATAGTATCGGATTACACAACCTAATTTATTGGTTATTTTGTATTATTTACCTTAAAATAGTTCCTTATTCTATTGACAAAATCTTCAAATAGAATAATGCATTTCATAACTTTTAAAGAAGGGCATCTTTTTTTTGCCTGTAAAGCCATTCCCCACATGATTGTATGGGCTAAAAGCATAGTTACCCTTTTATTATATTTTCTTATATGATCAATATTATCCTCAATTAGCCTCTGTGAAATATCAGGTGGAACCATATTTGTTAATAAATAATAAAAAGTTGCGGCTAAACTATACATATCTGTATAGACCCCTTGTACAGAGACATTTGAATATTGCTCAAGAGGAGTGTACCCAGGGCTTATAAAAATTTGATATTCTTTGGCATTTTTATAAAAAATCGCAGATCCAAAGTCTAGTAAAAATGGATTACCCTCTAAATCGATCATAATATTACTCGGTTTAATGTCTCGATGTAGAATACCGTGTTTATGTAGATAACTTAAAGCATCAATTAACGGCAGAAAAATACTAGTGTATAATTGCTCCCTATTATTAAGTGAAATATCTTTTAAATAATGATCTAATAATTTGCCTTCATAATAATCCATTATGATATATAGCGTTCCATTCTCCTCAAAAAAGTCTATAAAATTGACAATATTTTGATGACTTATTTGCTTCATGATGATGGCTTCGTTTAGAAAAGTTGCTTTTAAATCCTCAAATTTTATTTTTGTAGATGGCAAACGATTTATCACTGCTCTATTATCTAAATCCCGTAACGCAAGTTCCTGTGGGAAAAACTCTTTAATCGTTACCTGCCTGCCTTCATTGAGTGTTTCCGCCAAATAAACAATAGATAATTTACTAGTAGCAATTACTTCTTTTGTTTTATATGTATCATGAAGAATACTATGTACAGGTAAGCTTACTTCACATTGAGCCACAGACATTCTCATTTTTCCTCCCTTTCATCAAATTTTGTTGCTCTTAAAATAATAATCATAAAGTAGAACGCTATCTCAATATGTAATTATTTTAACTAAAATACAAATTAAAGCAATTATATAAAAATACACCTTTTAATAAAAAAATTATTGGATATGAAACTTCCAACTCCATAACATGCCTTTTCTATCCATCAAAATAAAAAACGTCCGATAAGTAACGATCGGACGCTTTTAGTTCAGTTCATTATTTTTGCAATCGAATCTAATTTTCATTGTTTGCTTATCTATCCAAATTATTTTGCCCCAACTATAGCTTCTAATGCGGCTAATCCTTGGCTCAATAACTTAAAGTTTGGACGTTTCATATTGTTTGGCTCTTGTGCTACCATCGCCTGTAAATATCGTTTCAGCTCTTTTGTATAAGCCTTCGTAAATTCCATAAAATCAAATATATATTGCCATTCTTGTGCATCCGAAAACTTATCAAAATTTGTAATGACTATATTTTTCCCCTCTTTTTTATAAGTATAGACATTCGCATTACCAAAAGTATCAAGAACTCGCTCCTCACCCGTTTGATATAAATCAAGTAATAGGTGATTAAATTCAATCACTATTGTACTGTGCAACGTTGTGGAGAAGAGTAAAATTTCTTTATTATTTTCAAGTACAAATACTTCTAAATAGCTGTCGAGATAATAATCTGCATGGACGGTTTTATTTTGAAGAACCGATACATCATCTTCTTCTAGATCAAATCTAATTTTCATGTTTATAGTACCTCTCCAAATTATTTCTCTTATATCTAATTTTCATTATTCTCTCTATATTATTTCCTGTGGACAACCTCTTCTAAGTTCATTAATTTTTCCCTCAATAAGATAAAGTCTGGACGTTTTACAATATTCGCATCTTTTCCTATTAAATTTTGTAAATGTTGACGTAACCCTTTCGTATAAGCCTTCAAAAATGCTTTAAACTCAAATGTATATTGCCATTCTTCTGAATTAGAGAATACACTAAAATTTGTAATAAAGACATTATTTCCAGCTTTTTTAAAGGTATAGACGTTCGCATTTCCAAAAGTATCAAGAATGAGTTTCTTACCTGTTTGATATAACTCTAATAATTGTTGACTGAATGTAATAATAATTGTACTGTGTATTGTTGTGGAGAAGAGTAAAATTTCTTTATTATTTTCAAGTACAAATACTTCTAAATAGCTGTCGAGATAATAATCTGCATGGACGGTTTTATTTTGAAGAACCGATACATCATCTTCTTCTAGATCAAATCTTATTTTCATTTTAATAGTATCTCTCCAAAATTATTTCTCTTTTACAATTTTTTCTAAATCATTTAATCCTTGTCTAAGTAAAATAAAGTTTGGACGTTTCATAATGTTAGCTTCTTCCATTACCATCGCATGCAAATATCGTCGCAGCTCTTTTGTATAAGCCTTCGTAAATTCCATAAAATCAAATGAATATAGCCATTCTTCTGTATTAGAGAATTCATCAAAGTTTGTAATCAGAATATTACCTCCTTCTTTTTTAAATGTATAGATATTGGCATTACCAAAAGTCTCAAGAGTTTGCTCCTTGCCAGTTTGATGCAACTCTATTAATAGTTGATTGAAATCAATAACAATAGTACTGTGCATTGTTGTAAAGAAAAGTAATACTTCCTTATTTTTTTCGATAACAAATACTTCCAAATAGCTATCAAGGTAAAAATCAGCATGAACATTTTTATTTTTAAGCACAGATACATCATTTTCGATATCGAATCTTATTTTCATTTTAAGTCTCCTTTAGTTGATTTTCTTATTACTGATGTCCCACTTCTTGGATAAGATGTTTTAATAATATTATCCTTTGTAACAATTGTTGTCATCTCAGAAATGCCATACTTTTTCGGATGATACGTGTAAACTTTAGTACCATCATTACGAGTGCTTTTTAAAGTTCCTTTTTCTAATGATTCCATGATTAAATTTTTTATCTGTGCATCTCCGAGTGCTCTAGGAAATAATGTTGTACCTCTATTTGCAGTAGTGCCCGCAACATGTCTTTTGTAAATGTGCTCCCAACCTGTACCGCTATTTCCATCTAATAAAATCCCTTTGGCATTAAACTTTTGAATTTTACCTAGACCTGCAAAGGCATCAATTTCAGCGGATTTCCCTGATTTCTTCAATAGTGCGAATAATTTTCCTGATTTAACCACTTTCCCCGCTGGAAAGAGAGAAACTAAAGCTATCCCTTTTTCTGTAATACCAGCATTCGGGTTAAAAATCGTTCTTACATCATCCAGTACTAAAAAGTCTATACCTTCTTTAGCTGCATCTACTGCAAATTGACCAGCTCTTTTAAGCCATCTAACAGTAGATTTTGCCCAGTTCAAAGCTGTATCCACCCATGAGGTAGGTTTTGCAGAAGCACGAGCTACCAGGAGCATATTTCTTGCTTCACTGGAAATAGCAACGGTGTCACGCTGTGGCATGGCAAAATTTTTAATGCTTTTATCATTGTTTTGGTTTGATGTAGCAATTAATGGATTAGTGCTACTAAATCTTTTCACAGATACATGAGTAGAATGTTGCTGATTAAAGTTAGTATTAATTGACATATAGACCTCCCAATGAAAGTATTAAATTTTACGTATATTATACAATGGTGGTTTTTTCTATAAAATAATAAATTTTTTTCGAAATTTCACTACATCCGAGATATTTTTATCAAAATATTCTACTAGAATAAGTTTCATAGAAATAATATTTTTCTCTTTTTCTAGTAACTTCAATTTTCCTCAAACACAAAAAAATGCCCGATCAGTATAGTAAAATACTGGTCGGGCATTGTGTATTATTATGCTTTTTGATAGCGAAGCACTGGTGTACGTGCAGCGCGTGTTTCGTCAAGACGAGTTACGACTGTTGTATGTGGTGCTTCTTGTACGATAGATGGATTTTCTTCTGCTTCTTTCGCAATTTGAATCATAATATCGCAGAATGCATCTAATGTTTCTTTTGATTCTGTTTCTGTAGGCTCAATCATTAACGCCTCTTCCACGTTTAGCGGGAAGTACGTTGTTGGTGGATGGTAGCCAAAGTCTAACAGACGTTTTGCAATATCGAGTGTACGAACGCCAAGTTTCTTCTGACGACGACCAGATAGAACAAATTCATGCTTACAATGACGGTTATATGGTAAATCATAGAATGGCTCTAGACGACGCATCATATAGTTTGCGTTTAGTACTGCATATTCTGTTACAGCTTTTAAGCCATCTGGGCCCATTGTACGAATGTACGTATATGCACGTACGTTAATACCAAAGTTGCCATAGTAAGGTTTAACACGACCGATTGATTGTGGACGCTCGTAATCAAAGTGGTATGAACCATCTTCTGTTCTTACAAGTACTGGTTTTGGTAGGAACGGAATTAAATCAGCTTTTACGCCTACTGGACCGGAACCTGGACCACCGCCACCGTGTGGACCTGTAAACGTTTTGTGTAAGTTTAAGTGTACACAGTCAAAGCCCATATCGCCAGGACGTGCTTTACTCATAACCGCATTTAAGTTAGCGCCGTCATAGTATACTTTACCGCCAACTTCATGGATAAGCTCTGCCATTTCGATAATATTTTCTTCAAATAGACCAAGCGTATTTGGGTTTGTTAGCATTAATGCCGCTGTATCTGAACCTACTACTTTACGTAAATCTTCGATGTCTACTAAGCCATTTTCATCAGATTTTACTGTAATAGTTTCAAAGCCTGCAACTGTTGCTGATGCTGGATTTGTACCATGAGCTGAGTCAGGAACGATCACTTTATTACGATGTCCTTCTCCATTTGCTTCATGGAAAGCTCGAATCATCATTAATGCTGTCCATTCACCATGGGCACCTGCAGCTGGTTGTAATGTCACTTCATCCATACCTGTAATTTCTACTAATGATGTTTGTAGTTCATAAAGAAGCTCCATTGCACCTTGTACAGTTGATTCATCTTGTAATGGATGAACATTAGCAAAACCAGAAAAACGTGCAACTGACTCATTAATTTTCGGGTTGTACTTCATCGTACATGAGCCAAGTGGGTAGAATCCAGAGTCTACACCGTGGTTACGACGAGATAGCGCTGTATAATGACGCATAATATCAAGTTCCGAAACTTCTGGTAACTCAGCTGCTTCTTCACGAATACAGTTTGCAGGAAGTAAATCTGCAAGATCAACTTCTGGTACATCTAAAGCTTCTAAGCTATACCCTACGCGACCTTCTTTTGTAATTTCAAAAATGAGTGATTGATTTTCGTTATGCATTGAGAGCCCCCATTTCTGCAACAAGTGCATCAATTTCTTCCTTCGTGCGTAATTCTGTTACAGCGATTAGTACGTGTTGCTTAAGTGAATCGTAAGTTTGACCTAATGGATAACCACCGATAATGCCTTTTGCAAGTAAACCTTTATTGATTTCTTTCACGCATTTATTTGTTTTCACAACGATTTCGTTAAAGTGCGCACCTTGGAATGCAACAGTAAATCCTGCCGCTTCAAAGGCATTTTTTGCATAGCGTGTCTTCGCAATATTTTGCGTAGCCATTTCTCGAACGCCTTGCTTCCCTAAAGCTGTCATTGCAACAGAAGCTGCAAGTGCTAAAAGTGCTTGGTTTGAACAAATGTTAGATGTAGCTTTATCACGACGGATATGCTGCTCACGTGCTTGTAGCGTTAATACATAACCACGGCGACCTTCACCATCTACCGTTTCACCAACAAGACGGCCAGGAACTTTACGCATTAATTTTGTTGTTACCGCGAAGAAACCACAGTGTGGACCACCGAAGCTTTCAGCAATACCAAATACTTGTGCATCACCAACACAAATATCAGCACCAAGCTTACCTGGAGGTGTTAAAATACCAAGCGCTAGTGGGTTAGATGATACAACAAATAAACTTTTTGCATCATGTGCAATATCACCGATTACTTGTAAATCCTCTACTTGACCAAAGAAGTTTGGATATTGTGCAATAACAGCCGCTGTATTTTCATCAATCAGCTCGTTTAAAGCTTCTACATCTGTCACACCATCTTTATGAGGGATTGTTACGATGTCAATTGATTGACCGTATGCATATGTAGCAACGACATCACGATATTCAGGGTGAACCGTTTCAGATACTAAAATTTTCTTACGACGTGTATGTCCTGCAGCTAACATACCTGCTTCAGCAAGTGCCGTTCCACCATCATACATAGACGAGTTCGCAAGATCCATTCCTGTAAGCTCAGCAATCATCGTTTGGAATTCAAAAATTGCTTGTAATTCCCCTTGTGAGATTTCAGGTTGGTACGGTGTATAGGCAGTGTAAAACTCTGAACGAGAAATGACATGGTCTACGATAATTGGTTTATAGTGATTATAGACACCTGCGCCTAAGAAGGATACGTTCGCATTCGTATCATTGTTTTTTGCAGCAAGTGCAGATAACTCTTTTAAAAGTGCTGATTCTGATTTCGCTGCTTTAATATCATAAAGGCCTTTGAAACGTACTTTTTCTGGAATATCCTCGAATAGCTCATCGACTGATGACACACCAACTACGTCTAACATTTCTTTTTTATCTTGCTCCGTCATTGGTAAATAACGATGTTTCATAAATGTAGGTCCCTCTTTTCAAATTTTATTTTGAACGCTTGTAAAACGGTGTTTCAACTGTCACTACTTTTAATTGCTTACCACGAATTTCAATTTCCAATTCAGTTCCGATTGTTGCGAATTGGCTGTCAATTAATGCGTTACCAACATTACGTTTTGAAGAAGGAAGCTGTGTACCTGTTGTCACTTCACCAATTTCTTTACCATCTTTGAACACTTTGTAGCCATGTCGTGGAATCCCTTTATCGATCATTTCAATACCTACGATTTTACGCGCTAATCCATTTTCTTTTTGCTCTGCTAACACGCCATGACCAATGAAGTCTTCTTTATTTAATTTCACAGCAAAGCCAATGCCCGCTTCAAGTGGTGAAATTGTTGCTGAAAGTTCTTGCCCATAAAGAGGAAGTCCTGCTTCAAAGCGTAGTGTATCACGGCAACCCAAGCCAGCTGGCACAACGCCTTTGTCTTTTCCAGCTTCTAGGATGATATCCCATAATGCTTTAATGTCCGCTGGAGCCCCATATAATTCAAAACCATCTTCACCCGTATAACCACTGCGAGAAACTAATGCTTTATGCCCTGCAATTTCAACATCATCTTGGAAGCGGAAATATTTGATTGCAGTTAAATCCGTTGCTGTTAATGATTGAAGAAGTTCTTCAGCTAATGGTCCTTGTAGAGCGATCTGCGCATATGAATCAGATTGATTGTCAATTGTCACATCATATTGATGTTGATTTTCCATCATCCAGTCATAATCTTTTTCAATATTTGCCGCATTGACACATAGTAAATAATGATTGTCTGCTAGTTTATAAGTTAATAAATCATCGACAACGCCACCATCTTCATAGCACATCGCATTGTATTGCGCTTGACCTGTAGCAATTTTCGAAATGTCATTCGACAACAGATTTTGTAAAAAATCTAAAGCCTCAGGACCAGTTACTAAAATTTCACCCATATGTGACACATCAAATAAGCCTGCACGATTACGCACTGCATCATGTTCTTCTTTAATAGAAGTGAATTGTACTGGTAATTCCCATCCACCGAAGTCAATTGTTTTACCACCATACTTTGCATATTCGTCAAATAGAGGTGTACGTTTTAATTCATTCGTCATTACTATTGCCTCCTTATTGTTAGTATCATTTTTACTGGTAGTAGTTCGCCTGCTTTTTTCCACATCGTAAAGCGCATAAGTCTATGTACGTAGCAAGCATTAATACTGCCCGATTGTACTTTTGACAAATGTCTAGACATAAAAAAAGACAGACGAACCCCTTTTCGGGATTCTCTGTCCTTGCACCTGAAAGTTACACCAAACTAACTCGCATTACGAAAATGCCAGTTAGTAGGCTTTCCCCTTTGGTGGCTGTTGTATTACAGCACTCTCCAGAGTTGCGTCTTGTACGAGTCCTTTTACCTGAGAGATTCATAGCCCTTTGCTACTTGCTCCTTCGGTGGCGTCTACACGCGCTCTCCCCGTACAATCATCCGCCCAAGAATACTCTTGGTTCTATTTAGTATTCAATGTACAAAAAGTTACCTTATTAGTCTATATCCTAACATTGATTGTATTGAAAAGGCAAACATTTTTTAAATTAACTTAAAAGACGAATATTAAGTTCATTTAATATAACTATCGTTCGTTTTTCAATCTTTTTACTTGAAATACTAAATACTCGAGAATATGTCGAATTGTTCTACCTTCTGTAAGCACTTGAATATGTCCTGCTTCACGATAGAATTTTCTTCTGTAATGATACAGCTCCTCTAACTCTTCCTTTGTTGATCTTTGTACAATTGGTCTATTTGGATCATGCTGTATTCTTTTATAAATATCTTCGAATGTCGCATCTAAAAAGAATACAAGTCCACTGCGTCTCATAATTTTCCGGTTTTCCCCATTTACAGCTGCACCGCCACCTGTAGAGATAATACATGCCTCGTCGCGGAAATTTTTCAAAAATTCCGTTTCTATTTCTCGGAAACGAGCCTCTCCATATTTCTCAAAAATCTGTGGAATCGTCATCCCCTGCTGTCTGACAATTTCATGATCCATATCATAGTACGGTAACTTTAATAAATAGCTTAACCTTCTTCCTAACGCACTTTTCCCGCAGCCCATAAAGCCAACTAAATATATTTTTCGCATTCGAATCACCTTCTTACTACGATTCTACACTGTCTGACAAAATTTGTCCTAATAAATTTATCGTAGCTCGAACATTCATTTTTTCCAACCCATCATATGTTCGAAACTGAATCTCATAAGACATGCAATACGCAAGAACAAAAGTAGTTACAAAAAATAATAATGCAATTGCGATTAAAAATACAGTCCCTCTATCATTTTTCAAAAATTGGTACATAATAGGTCCGCTCCTTTTTTAAACCGCTTGGAAATTCGACAGCTATTGTGAGCTCATTATTGTTAAATTGGAACTGACATTTATTAATCCCGATGAGCATTGGGACATGGCCACCATTAACTTGATCTCGAATCATATTACGATAGCAATCAAAATGATGAAGTGTATTTAATGTTTTCAGCGTAAGTCTTTTTTGATCTCTTCTGATCGTTATTGGCGTTGTAGCATTTGTTAAATACGTATTCATTTCGAAAACAAATAACTCCCATTTTGTTTGTTCATCCGTCATCATAGTTGCTTTCATATTAGCAGCCCAAAGGATAATCAATATTAATACATGACAAACTAGCACAAATACGATTAATTGAAACAATGCTTCCAGTAATGTATAGCCTTTTTCATTCATCGAATTTCACCTGTTTGTTGGATACACTTTTGTCGTTGTTCTTTTGTGTTTTGAAACGTTACACATATCCCCTGTCCATCAAACAGCCAGTGATAGTTTACCTCATCAACTGTCCTTATCCCTTGGACTTGCTGTAAAAACAAATATTGCTTCAATCCTTCATAGGCTGTTTCAGCTGCAGCAACCTCTAGCCTTTTATTGTATAAATTTGTTTTCATTGTGTAACTAATAGGAATTAAAGTTGAACAGAGTATCATGATAATGAAAACCGATACGATTGTTTCGACAAATGAGTAGCCTGTTTCATTCATTCAACTCGTGCTCTCCCTCGCCCTAGAGTAATGACAACCTTTTTAGTCCCCTGGGGTGTTTTAAAATAAACTGTTCCTGGGGTCATGACATTCCCTTTAAAATTAAATCGTATCGTTTGGACGGTACTCCGATCAGACAATAATTCAACCCCCTTCGGAAAAGGGCGAATATAAATATTCGTATAAAAATCCTTTTTTATACTATAACGTTGTGATGAACTTTCAAATTTCATAAATATATAATCTTTATGCTGCATGCTATACGTTTGCAAATAGTGGAGATCTAATTGAATTTGGCTAAAAAAGCGTTCGATTTCTTTTGCTTCTGCTACTTTTAACGAAAATTGTGTCACAATAGCTATTAACGTCATCACAACAAACAACACAATTACTATTTCAATTAATGTATAGCCTCGCTCATTTTTTTGACAATTCATTGGCTATCAGCCTCTGATATGGGAGACTGTTTGGCTAACAAAACCTCTCCTTTATCCGTAATGATAATTTCTTCTTTATTTGGACAAGTCTTTCCCTGCTCTTTTAAATAACCTTTCGAAACTAAATCTTCTAAAGTAGGATACGCCATAAAATCTACTCGGTATGCCTCTACTTGTCCTTGCACCATAGCTATATAGGCAGCGCAGCCCTTTTCATCAATTGTTGCAAAATGTTTTGTTACATTTGGAATTGTTATTAGTATAAGGATTGAAATAATCAACAAAACGATTAACATTTCAATTAGTGTAAAGCCAGCTTCTTGTTTAAAAAGCTTCATTGAAGGTCCTCCTCCTATACTAGTTCTATCATGTGATATATCGGCAATAATAAACTTACATAGGCAGCAACTATACATAACGCAATAAAAACAAAAAAAGAAGGTTGTACAAAAGCAAGCATTCTCTGTAACAGGAATTCCTGCTTTTCTAACAATAGTTCACTATATAGTGTTAATTCTTTCCCTAAATAACCGCTTTGCTCACCATGTTCTACGAAAGTTGAAAAATCGTTTTGCCACGCTGTTATAAAAATGACAGCCTGTGTTAACGTATCACCATATGTAACTCTTTCCTTTATACGACTTGCCAAATATTGAACATATGGTTGAAATCGTTGCTCTTCTAAAATTTGCAGGCTAGCTTGTAGAGAAAAGCCACTTTGAAGCAAGCTACCCAAATATGCAGCAAATTGCCTTGTTATCGTTAACCGAAAATAACGATTAACAAAAGGTATTCTCAATATGACGTAGAGCCTACGGGCAATCGATTGCCTTAATAGCAACCGCTGAAAAACAATACTATTACATGTCATGACAATAACGATTATCACAAAAGCGTCGGGCACATGTAATAAAAGTTTTGATAGTGCAATACTTACCTCTTCCTCTGTTCCAATGGTACGGCTTTTAACCATTGTTTCTATGTTAGGAAAGAAAACTGTACGAAATACTAAAAACAGTAGAAGCAAAAACACAATGAGTACTACTGGATACAAAAGTAGCTTAATAAATTTTCTCTTTGTCTCTTGGCTCATAGTCATTTGCTTTGCAACAGCTTTTAATGCTTCAATCATATGTCCATTATTTTCAGCAATAGAAATGGCTATTAAATAATGCTTTGCTAGTTGTAATGTTTCAAATACACCTATAACTCCTTTACCTTGCCTAAGTGCTTCATCTACAAACTGTTGTACCTCCTCATGCTTGGCTACATGATGCGGCAATAGCATTGAAACTGCTTGTGAAAACAAATAGCCTTCCTGTATTAATACACTTAAGCGACTGATAAACTGAGCTTGTTCCTTTAGTCGCCATATTGTAGCTCTTTTGTAATCCAGTATAAGCCTATTAATAGACGCGCTGATTTTTGGCATAGTATTGCCTCTCAATTTCTTCTTTTTGTCCAGCAAGCGTTAGATCATAAGGCAATTCATAGTCAGCATTTTGCTTTAGCGCACCTATAGCCATATCAAGATGGTCCTCACTTAATATTTCAAACAATGCTCGCCGCTCCTCCTGCTGTTGTGGTATTTGAATAAGAACTTGAGCCACAATACCGATTACTGTTTGACGTAGCTCTTCTTCAGAAATACCTAAATCAATGAGGCGATAGAGACAGCTTACAGAATCTTTAGCATGAATAGTAGAAAGTACTAAATGACCGGTTAATGCCGCTTGAATTGCAATTTTAGCCGTTTCTTGATCGCGAATTTCACCGATCATAATAACATCTGGCGAATGTCGTAAAATCGCTTTTAAGCCTGTGGCATAGGTAATACCTGCTCGTTCATTTACTTGTATTTGTAAAAGATTGACCTGATTATTCTCCACTGGATCTTCTAATGAAATCACATGGCGATGAAGAACAGTAGTACAATGGTGAATTAAAGAGTACAGAGATGTAGTTTTACCAGAACCCGTTGCACCGCAAAATAATAAAATTCCTTGTTGATTTTCAACAAGCTTTGTTAACTTATGTGCTGCACATTCGGAATAACTTAAAGAAGTAAGTGGAAATGCGTGGTTTTGAAGTAGAAGCCGAATAATGAGGCTTTCTTTTAAATAAGCCGAAGGAAGTGTAGAAACTCGAAAAGCAAAATGGTTTTGCTCGACTATTTTTTGAAATGAGCCACTTTGAGGTTTACGACGCTCACTAATATCTAATGCTGCTAAATATTTATAATATGACACGATTCGCTCAGCAAGCTCGTTGGGGAGTTCCCCTGCCTGAAGCAACTTATCATATTTACGAAAATAGATGATATATCGATGTTCTTCCGGTATAAGTAATAAATCGGAAGCACCAAAATGATAGGCCTTTACTAAAAGATGCTCACTTTTTTGTTCTACAACAGATTCAAAAGTTTGCATAATAACACCTTCTTTCTAGTTCATTCGAATATGACCGCTCTATTCGTTATTTCCTAGTATAAGGATGTCTGCGTTACGAGAAAAGCCCTTTTTCTAAAATAAAATCTTAATTGCCATTTCACTATGAAATCTAGATTTTTCAAAAAAACTTGTGGATAACATACATTTTTTCACAAAATATGAACAAAAAACATGAAAAAGATAATAATTATGCCTAAAGAAACTGTAACTTTTCCAATAATACAATATAATAGAATCAACATGATTTTTTTCCTAGCTTTTGACCAACTACAATTTTCCAAAAAATTAAATTGAGGTGATGTAAATGATCCATCCATTAAAAATTACTAGTACATTAGCCGATGAAACAAGATACTCCATTTATGAGTATATTTTAAAAGAGAAAAAAACAGTAACGGTTCAAAATATTGCTGATAAATTTAGCATTCATCCTAACGTTGCGCGCCTTCACTTAACAAAGCTCTCTGAAATTAATATTATCTCGGCAGATTTCGCAAAAACTGGTAAAGGCGGAAGACCTGGTCGTGTTTATAAGGCTTCTGAAAAAGGAGTTTCACTAACCTTCCCAAGACGTGACGAAGAGCGCTTATTAAAATGGACAATTCAGCTAGTAGAAGAATTAGGGCCATCCGCGCTAACAAAATGTCAGGAAATTAGTTATCAAGATGGTTATCAGCAAATGAAAAATTATGTTAACGCAGAATTAAAACTAAATAATATGCTATCCTTTGAACAAAAGCTTCAGTTATTAACTGATAATGCCGCATTAATTGGCTATATTCCACAAATACAGCAGTCGGAAAAAGGTAAAAAAGTAATCTTCTCCATTTTTAATTGCCCGTTCCAAGAGCAGCTTAATACCCACTCTGATATTGTTTGTACATTACATGAATCTTATTTAAAAGGGCAATTAAACGCATTATTCTCCAATAATGAATTTGTTCAAATCGAAAGTATGGTACATAACTGCGATTTATGCAAATATGAAATTAACGTGACAGAAATCGATAGCTAAATCAAAAATCCATTTGTTTGTCACAAAGAAGCAGAAGTTCCAGTTTACAGACACCTTTCATATCATTTATAATGAGTAAGAGATTATTGTGTCGTGGGCAAAAGGAGGGGAAATCTTCATGGATAATATGTATAAAGTTATGGCATTCTGGACAGGTATTTTTGCAGTTATGTTCTACCTTGGTGGTATGAACGAGGTATCGCTATTATTCTTAGGTAATACAGGTTTATTCTTATTATTAGGCTTCTTAAACCTTTCAGAGCGTATGTACATGTACATTTTCGGAGCATATTTAACTGTATTCTTCGCTGGCTTCACGTACTATACAACATTCATACACGTACCTGGCGGCGGTCATTAATACAAAAAATCGCGTGTCTCAAAACAATTTTGAGACACGCTTTTTTTAATTCGTAAACATACTTCTGTCACTTTAACACTATTGTAAAACACTCATCATCTCATGTCGATAACAATTAAAATCCATTTAAAAATGGGTTTGTTTCCATTTCTGCACCAATTGTAGTGTAATTACCATGGCCTGGGTAAACAATAGTATCTTCAGGTAATGATAATAATTTATCATGAATGGATGTAAGTAATAGTTTTGTCGAACCTCCAAGCAAATCCGTACGCCCTACACCTTGCTCAAATAGTGTATCTCCAACAATAGCAAATCCATCTTGTTCAAAAATATAAGAAATACTCCCAGGTGAATGTCCAGGTGTAAATACTGCCTTAAAAACGAAATTACTTATTTCAAAAAGTTGTTCTTGTTTAATAATATGTTCTTCCATAGGAGCTGCAACTGTATAATCTGGTAGCGCCGCATATTTACTAGAGCCATTTTTCGCTGGATCACTTAGCCAGCTCACCTCTTTTTCGTGAATCCATAACGGAATATTAAAAGTCTCCCTTACTTCATCCACTGCACCGATATGATCAAAATGGGCATGTGTTAAAAAAATGCCTATTGGCTTCAGTCCATTACTGCGAATAGCTTTCATAATTTTTGCAGCTTCTTCTCCTGGATCAAAAATTAAACATTCTTTCTCTTTATTCGATACGATATAACAATTCGTTTGGACTGGTCCAAGGGAATAGCTTCGTACGTTCATCATACTTATCACCTCAACTTCATATTATACATTCTTTGCCACAATTTGACGATAAAAGTTCATACTTTGCTCTATAATAGTCCTCGACAAAAACAGGTAGAACGTTTACAATTAAGGAGGAATATTGTTTACGACATTCATTTTCTGATGTCGAAAGGAGTGTCTTTTTTAATGAACTTATTAATGGTTATTTTTGGTCTAGTAGCGATTTTTGCTGTCGTTGGTACATTCCAAGCAATTAAAGAAAAGAACTTACTAAGTATTGTTTTCAACTTAGCGAGTGCTGGAGTATTCGGCTGGTTCGTCATTATGACAATCATTCATAGCGGATATCCACCAACGTTACACTAAAATTTAGACAGAAAAAGAGCAGTCTCTATGTGAGACTGCTCTTTTTTTATGGCGTTAAGCGTTAACTGCATACGTTATAATGTTTAAAATTAGGAGGTATCTTTTTAAAAATTACGCTATGATATAAGTAAGGATTTTGAAAAAATGGAATTAACGCTATTTTTATAATCCTCTAACATATACATAAAGGAGATTGTCATGAAAAGGAAAAATATTTTTATCGTCATTTCATTATTAGTAGTCTTATCACTAATTGGTATTACTGTGAAGAACGAAATATTCAAAGAGGAAGCACCAAAATTGATTGTAGATAAACAAAGTGGTTCAAAGTCGGTTAACTTCGACACGTCATTAACTCGTTTAGATGAATCAACGACGACGTTCAAAAATTATAAAGGTAAAATTCTTGTTATTAATTTTTGGGCATCTTGGTGTGGTCCTTGTCAGGCGGAAGCGCCAGATTTAAATACTTTTTTTGAGCAAAAGCCCTCGAATGTTGAGCTACTTGCGATTAATGCAACTTCTAATGACAGTCGTGAAAATGCTATCAAGTTCCAGCAATTATACGATTTGAAGTTCCCTATTTTTTTAGATAATGATAGATCGCTTGTTAAGTCATTTGAAGTTATGGCCTACCCTACAACCTTTATTATTGATACTGAAGGCGTGTTAAAGCATACAATCGAAGGGCAATTAACACAACAACAATTACAGCAATTAATAGCGAATCTTTAAATAACTAAATAATACGCCTGCCATTACATATTGTAAATACCTCTCAAACAGTGTCATAAGCATTTTAAAGATTTGCTATCTCATTCGGTCGCTTCTTCTATAGTGTCATCTTTCTATAGCGTAAAAATCCACTTCGCTTTCCGCGGGTACAAATGTCAGCCGCAACCCTCGCTTTCGCGCGGACTGTTGCGTCTTACATTTTGTATGTTCCCGCTGGAGTCTTCGTGGATTTTTACTTCGATATAAAATATACCTACATGCAGTGTCATAAGGAATTTCAGAGATTTGCTATCTCATTCGGTCGCATCTTCCTTAGTGTTATCTTTCTATAGCGTAAAAATCCACTTCGCTTTCCGCGGGTACAAATGTCAGCCGCAACCCTCGCTTTCGCGCGGACTGTTGCGTCTTACATTTTGTATGTTCCCGCTGGAGTCTTCGTGGATTTTTACTTCGATATAAAATATACCTACATGCAGTTTCATAAGGAATTTCAGAGATTTGCTATCTCATTCGGTCGCTCCTTCTATAGTGTCATCTTTCTATAGCGTAAAAATCCACTTCGCTTTCCGCGGGTACAAATGTCAACCGCAACCCTCGCTTTCGCGCGGACTGTTGCGTCTTACATTTTGTATGTTCCCGCTGGAGTCTTCGTGGATTTTTTAGGTGGAAATACAGAAACAATTCACTAGTAGTGCTATTAGATTTATAAATTGTCAGAATTGTTTGAGTGACTGGCACATCATAATTAAAAAAAATGGTGTACTAGAAATATTACTAGTACACCATTTATCATTTTACTTTACAGCATTTTGTTTTAAATTGCCTGTTTTTTCATCATAGAATCGGAGCAAGTCGCCATTGATGATAGCATCCGAGTTTTCCAATTCGGTTGTTGCTCGATCTGCATAAGGTTGGCAAGGCTCAACATCAATTTGTTCACCTGTTGCTTTGTCATAGCATGCTTCACCTGCATAAACATATTTATCTGTAATGAATCGTCCGTCACGGAAAATAACGAAATCCTCGTGCTCAGGTGAGAATAAATCTGCACCAAGCTGCATATCTTTTGACGTTTCAACACCTAGTAAATGTAAAATTGTTGGACGTAAGTCTATTTGGCCAGAAACCTCTTCCATTTCTTTCCCGTCCCCATCACCAGGGATGTGAATGAATAAAGGTACTTCTTGTAACAATGCATTATCATATGGTGTTATGCCATCTTTACCTAAATATTGTGCCATTGCTTTATTATGATTTTCAGAAATACCGTAATGGTCACCATACATAACGATAATTGAATTATCGTAAACACCTTGATCTTTTAAATCTTGGAAGAAGTCTTTTAAAGCTTCATCCATGTAACGAACTGTTTGGAAGTAACGATTTAATGTTCCTGAGTTTGACGTATATTCAGGAATCATTACATCTTCTGGATCCAAAGTGAATGGATAGTGGTTCGTTAACGTAATTAAACGAGAGTAGAATGGCTGTGGCATGTCTTTCATCAATGCAGCTGATTGCTCCATAAATGGAATGTCTTTCATTCCCCAGTTGACAGCTTGCCCTTCTTCTACAGTATATGAATCTACATCATAGAATTTATTGATTTTTAAAGATTGATACATCATGTCACGATTCCAAAACGATTTGTTGTTCGGATGCATAACATTTGTAAAGTAACCATTTTCCCCAAGACGCTCTGCCATTGAGTTATACGTATTACCGCCATGTGTGAAGAAAACTGCACCACGACCAAGCCCGAACATAGAGTTTTCTAAAATAAACTCTGAGTCAGATGTTTTTCCTAAACCTGTTTGGTGATAGAAATTACTGAAATAATACGTATCTGAATCTTTTGTTAAAGAATTTAAGAACGGCGTAATTTCGTGACCATCCATATCATTATTAATTACAAAGTTTTGTAACGATTCAAGTGAAACAACAATTAAGTTACGATCTTTGTATTTACCAAACATTTTTTCGTCGATAGCTGCTTGGTTAGAGCGAATGTAGTTGTTCACTTCTACTAATTCACTGCCATCCGCTAATGCGCGTTGTGCAGAAGATTTAGACTGAATATAAATATCATATAAATGATAGTTGTACGTACCGATGTTTTTTACAAGAAGTTCACGGTCAAAGCTTCGTGTTAACAATTGTGGACGCTCAGTTTCAGCTAATCCTAAGTTTAAGAAAGTCATTGCAATCGCTAAAACGAAAAATGCTCGACGGAATTCAACGTTTACTTTTACCGCTTCTTTCATTCTTGGTAAATATTTATTTGCAATAATTAATATAAATACATCTGCAAAATATAAAAGATCCCAAGGGTTGATAATAGCTGCAGCTGATGTTCCTAAATCACTGAAGTTACTTGTTTGGAATAATACCGGTAATGTAATAAAGTCATTGTAGAATCGATAGAACGCAACATTTCCATATAAAACAATAGATAATAATACACTAATAGTAATTATATAACGATTTCGTATTTTTGGTGTTTTAAAGAATAACGATAATCCATAAATAAACAGCACAAAACTTAATGGATTGATAAACAATATGAATTGTTGCATCGCATTTTCTAACTTCAACTCAAAGCTTGTGTGGTAAACAATGACCGTTTTTATCCAAGTTGCTACAATTGCTAGTATCATAAATGAATGTTTAGGCCACTTTGTTAATTTCATTCCTAACATCCTCCCTATTCCTTACAAAAAAATAATAAAATTAATCAAACTGTTACAAATTGTTACTGAAACAAAATATATCTTAATCCTTTTTTTACAGATAATCAACAGATATATTTTTTTGGAAGCCCTCACGACTACCCAATTATACACTTAACATTAATATATACGTTCTTGATTGTAAAAAGTTTCGTAAAATCATAAAAACAGTGGAAAACCACTGTTTTTGATAATTTTACATACGTATTACAATATTTTTACGATACCCAAATTATTCGCACTTAAAACATTATTGCTTATTTTGTTCAACCCGAAGTCTTGTAGCTTCTTGTCGAATTAATAACAAAGCCATTTGGTAATCTTTAATGTCCAGGACATTCGCCTTATACAACTCACGAATTTCATCCTCCATTAACATCAAATCACCAATTGGATCCCGAGTATAAATGTAAGTGCCATATGTTTTTAACAATTCATAAATATCTAACATTTTATCCATTTTATTTCGCTCCTCGTTGCGCTACACAATCAATACGTTTTGTCGGTGTTATAATAAGATCCACTGGGCAATCATGCGTCTCAATAGGCACTTGTTCATAAAGTTGCACATCAAAAAGTAGAGACATCAGTTTACCTTTTTTATAGTGTAATACATAGCGATCGTAATAACCACCACCGTAGCCAATTCGGTAACCATTTGTATCAAAAACAACACCCGGAACAAGTATGATATCCATTTCATTTGCGTCAACGAACTCACATTCTGCAGGAATTGGTTCACGCAAATGCATATAAACAGTTTCTAACTGTGCAAATGACTCTATGGCATAAAATGACATTTCTCTCGTTTTTGCGTTACATTTAGGAACAGCCACTTTTTTACCTAGTTGCCAAAGTGCTTCTATTAAATGAATAGTGTCAACTTCCGGCATATTGGAAATTGTGATGCCAATCGTATTTGCTTCTATTATATATGGTTCCTGTAGCACTTTTTTTGCTACAGCAAATGATTGATCACGATACGTTATTGCACTCATATTTGCAAGTGCTTCACGTACTTCGTTGCGTAATGTTGTTTTATCCAAGATAGGTTACCTCCTATTAAAATGTAGAAAGCCAAAACCACATGTGGTTTTGGCTTAATGAGCGATTACTTCGTTTCACGGTGAAGAGTGTATTTCTTCTCGCGAGAGCAATATTTTTTAAGTTCAAGACGCTCTGGATTGTTACGCTTGTTCTTTTTAGAAATGTAGTTACGTTCGCCGCAATCTGTGCAAGCTAAAGTAATGTTTACGCGCATCATTAACCCTCCCACTCTATATCAAGAATTAAATTTTAAATTTGAGCATGATTTATACGACTAACCTATTATAACATAAACTGAAAAAAAATCTACCTTCATTTCATATTAAGTTTGCATGTGGTAAAATACCTTATAATTACATAATTTAACGGGGTGAAACTATTGGATTTATCCATCATACTTATGATTGTCGGTATCGTTCTTATCGTTTTATCGTTCTTTTTCAAAAATAGCGCGAAAAAAGTCGAACAAGATGTCGAAGAATTATCTATCTCTATTTTCCAAGAAACTAATAATTTAAAGCGTCGGCTAAAAATTGTTGAAGAGGAGCTATTACTAGAACCAGAATTCCAAGTTAAATCACCAGTGACTAAAAATCCAACGCTACACAATCCAAAGGTTCAACAGGTTATGCAGGCCGTTCAACAAGCAACACAAGCAAAAAGGTCAGAGCCGGTGCCTAACAATCTTAAACCAATTCACGATATTATTATTAGTCAAGTGCTTGAATTAAACAAACAAGGTCTTTCTATTGCTGATATTAGTATTCGCTCCAATTTAACAGAAGAGCAAGTACAACAAGTGATTGCAAACGGAGGTCGGTGATTATGAACAAATCCTCTATCCGTGCATTTGGGGTCGCCCTTTTTCTAGTCGGCGCGTTACTATCCGTAGCTGACCGCTTTGATCTCAATATTGGCCTACCAACAGTTGCCTCTACAAATGATAAGGATGTGGAGGAGCTACAAAAACAGCTTGAACAGGCAACGAAAGAAATTGCTTCATTAAAAGCACAAACTACTAAAGAAACTGTTACAGAAAATACGAAGGAAGAAAATGCAACTGACGCTACCGCTGAGAGTGAGCATGCTGAGAGCAGTACACCTGATTCCGACGATGAAGTAACGATGACGCTTCAAATATATAGCGGAATAACGCCTTATATTGTGGCACAAAAGCTAGAGGATGGTGGCATTATTACAAATAGTGTCGAAATGGAACTACTCCTTGCTAATGCAAAATATGCTCGAAGCTTACAAATTGGCTCCTATGAGGTCAATTCTTCTATGACATTAGAGGAAATCGCTAAGTTAATTACAGGTAAAAAACAATAAAATACACTAGTAAAATTCAGAATTGTTTGAGTGACTGGCACGCGTAAATTAAAAAAATCCACTTCGCTTTCTGCGGGAACTTGTAAGCCGCAGGAGCCTTAGTGGATTTTTTCTTAGTTGTTAAATTATCAGAATTGTTTTAGTGACTGGCACTATATTGAGTTTAGAAAGGCTTGCACGATATTGTTACCTGCTTCAGTGCCTATTGACTCTGGATGAAATTGTAATCCGACTAGTGGATGGTGTTTATGCTGAATAGCCATAATTTCCCCGTCATCTTTAGATGTTGCAGTAACAATAAAATCCTCATGTAATGTAGTTGGCTCTATTATTAATGAATGATAGCGCATCACTTCAACTTCACCATCTAATTGTGCGAAAACCCCTGTTTGTTTGTAGCTTAATGCTGATAACTTGCCGTGCATAATGTTGTTTGCTTGTTCAATCGAGCCCCCGAATGCCTGCCCTATCGACTGATGCCCTAAGCAAATTCCTAAAATCGGGTATTTTTTATATAACTCCTGTACGACTTGCACTGTAATTCCAGCCTCATTTGGCGTCCCTGGACCTGGGGATAAAATAATCGCTTCTGGATCCATATCTTTTATTTCTTCAATTGTTATTTCATCATTGCGTACTACTCTTACTTCCTTACCAAGCATACTAACTTGCTGAAATAAATTATATGTGAATGAATCATAATTATCGATTAGTAAAATCATTTTTTTACCTCCAGTAGCGCACGAGCTTTATTAAGTGTCTCTTCATATTCTGATAAAGGGATTGAATCATAAACGACTCCGGCACCTGCCTGCACATGTGCATGCCCATCTTTAATAACCATTGTACGAATCGCTAGCGCTAAGTCCATATCTCCTGTAGCCGAAATATAGCCTACTGCACCTGCATAAACACCGCGCTTAACTGGTTCCATCTCATTAATTAGCTGCATCGCTCTAATTTTTGGTGCTCCTGACACTGTCCCAGCTGGCAAACATGCACTAAGGACGTCTAATACGTGCACTTCATCTCGAAGCTCACCTACTACCTCTGATACGATATGCATGACATGCTTATAGCGTTCAATGTTCATATATTTAGTAACCTTTACTGTGCCAACCTTGGAAATTCGGCCAATATCATTACGCCCTAAATCAACTAACATTCGGTGTTCAGCGATTTCTTTCTCATCCAATAATAAACTTTCTGCAATAGCCTCATCCTGCTGTTGCGTTGTACCACGGGGCTTTGTTCCAGCAATTGGATTTGTCGTGACTTTCCGATTTTTGACCTTTACAAGACTCTCAGGAGAAGTTCCTAAAATAGTGTAAGCCTCAAAATCCATATAAAACATATATGGTGATGGATTGGATGTTCTTAACTGACGATACAAGGCAAATGGATTGCCCGCAAATGGGGAAGAAAAACGTTGGGATAATACAATTTGGAAAATATCTCCCTTTACAATATGTTGTTTTGCGCGCTCAACAATAGTAATAAACTCTTCCTTCGGTATCATCGGCTGGAAATCTACTGTACCTAAATCCATCAAACCAAACGTAGTACCAGCGTATAGCTGATTCTCCATTTCAGCGAGTTCGGCTTCCATCGTATCAAGTGTGCGTCCTTCATTAAATAAATCAATTGCCGCTAATGTAACCTCTTGTTTTAAATGATCGAATACGATAAATGTATCATAGAAAAAAACATGGACATCTGGCATATTTAAATTATCATGTAAATACTCACCAATTTTTTCTGCATAAAAGGCCGTTTCATAACCAAAATAGCCAATCGCGCCCCCGAAAAAGGCAAATGGATAGGCCGCTTCATGGAATGGCATGACTTCTTTTAATTTTTTCAACACATTATCGCTAGACTTGTCAATCTCGTCACCCTTTGTAAATTGATACCCATTTTTATCCCCGATAAGTTCAGCTATTGGGTTAACGGCGATAAAGGAATAACGACCACTTTCCTCATGCTTTGCTGAAGATTCAAATAGCATCTTATGCTTTCCTGCAAGGGATTGATACACCGAAATGGGCGTCATCATGTCCCCTTGTAATACCTTCATGGCAAATCTGCTAAGCTCAACTGTCATACTTAATCTCTCCTTCGCTATGCTCTACTCTGCTCTGCTACACCAAAAATCCATATAAAAAGGCCTTTCCATCACAAAAGGACGGAAAAGCCGTGGTGCCACCTTCATTGGTCTAATTATAAAGACCCTCTCAATGCCTTGTAACGTAGGCAAACGCTAATCCATACTACTCTTTTCTGAATTAGAGCTCCGAAGTCCATTCACTATTTATTTGTACTAGCTTCCACCAACCGCTAGCTCTCTAGAACAAATCATAATAGTTACTACTCTTCATCTAAGCTGATTACTAGTTTACATTGTAATGTAAAGTATCAAACAATTCAAATTATATTTTACCATATTCTCAACAATCGTCGTCCGTTTCCTCGGCAAGGACAATGTCATACTCACTTACTACCTGACGGATAGCAAATAAAACATCCTGTCGGACACTTAGCATTACTGCCGTATCATTTGTTGCAACAAAGAAGCGAACAAGAACACGATATGATGTTTGGTGAAACTCATCAATATAAACATGAATCATTTCTTTTTCAGTATTAGCATGTAAATAAATTTGCTGATGAATCGTACTTAAAGCACTGCGCAATTGTTCCTCTTCGTTTTCTGCGGCTACATATAAAAACAGTTCACATTTTCGTTTTTCTCGTTTTGATAAATTATATATCGGACGATTAACTAAATAAGAGTTTGGCACATATACAAGCCCTTTGTCGCCTGTTTGAATGAGCGTACTACGAAGGTTGATATCTTCAATTGTGCCTTCTATTTTTTGATCCTCTGTTGCAATCCAGTCGCCAATTTGAAAAGGATTGTCAAGTGCAACCGACATTCCACCAAAAACATGCGCCAACGTATCACGTATACCAAAGGCAATCGCTACTCCTGTTAGACCAATCCCTGTTAAAAAGCCATTTATATTAAAGTCCCAAAATGAAGCTATTGTAAACATGGCTAATATCATCACAAGCACTTTACCGATACGAAGGAAGAACGGGAGAAGAACATTTCGCTCTTCATCGTTATTTAACTGTAATGGCTGCTTTGTATAATAATGAAGAACATCATATATACCTTTAAATGCAAAAAACACCATGATAGATAATACGAAATTTTTCGTTGCAAAATGTGTAAATAAAAATATTTTAAGTAAATTCGATAAACTAAGTACAACTACTGCAGACATAAACGCATAACGGATTGCGTTATTAAATTGTGCAAGCACAGTCGCTTGAAAATTACGTTGTCTCTTTTTTAAAAACGTTACACTGCTCGTAATTATTTTCTTCAGCACAAAATGCTGGAATAGCCAACCAAATACACAAAACGCGACTGCAACTGTAATGTCCATCCATGTTGGCGCAGTCAAGTTCGGTAATAACCATTTCATTGAATCCATGTAATTCTCCTTTTACTTACCTATGTACATTTTTGTAAATGTTTTAATACTGTCAAAAACGGTATGACCGATCAGTAAAAATAAGCCGACCAAAAGCTCTCTGGTCAGCTGTACATTTTATTGAATCGCATCGTCTGCAAAAATAGCCTTATTTGCAAACCAAAAATGATGCTCATTAAAACGTTGTTCATTCATCGCAATTACTGAAAATTCGGCATGATAACGCTGCTTCATTTCCTCTATCATTGTCTTTGCACGCTTCCCTAATAAATATTGCCCATCAACAGGATTACCTTCAGTAAAAATAATAACATCTGTTTCTGCACATTGCTGATTTTCCTGTAGCAATCCTTTTACAAACTGTAGAACAGGTAAAATTGCCGCTTCCCCTTTTGCCTTATATTCAATAAAATCTTTAAAATCAGATAGATTTAAATGTCCATTTTCAAAGCGATAATGGACATGAATTTGACAATCATATGGCACGATATATAAATCTCTTTGCTCCTGATGCGCATCCATAAATAAAGACAAAATCATGCTTTTACACAGCTCTGAATATTTGGCCATTCCAGATGTTTGTTCAAGACATATAACCATTGGGCCTTGCTCTTCCTTGTAGTCAACAAATGGAACATATAGAATATTACCACTTTTTGTCGTTTGTTGCTTTAGTTTTTGGCGTCTAGCTTCTTGCCACTTTTGCTCATAATACAAGCGCTGCTCTTTCCCATTCGCTAACTGCTCTGCCTGTTCAATAGTTGGAACGTTTTCACGAATCTCATGCATGACATCCGCTAGCTCAAGTGCAAATGCTGCCATATTTCGTAGTGTCTCACTCTTGTAAAAATAGTCAATAAAAAAATGTTGTTCCTTATCACTTAACTCTTCTAGATGTAAATTTTCATATAGAAAACCTAAGTATTTGCGTTGTTCTATTGAAATTTCTAGACCAAATTTCTTCATAAGTGATTCTACACTGTCTTTCATGCAGCAGCACCTCCTAAGCACCTATTTTTTCGGGATAATGTCTATAGTATAACCAAATTTTTTTTTTGACAATACAATAACACCCTACAGTATTTGACGCACAGGCAGAGTGCAATGTTGCTGCAATTTTGTTTATGTAGTTATTTAATGCAGAAAGCAGCCCAAAGTGCCAGGCACTCATACAATTTTGATGACTGGCCAACTTTGATTCATGGGGGGAACTGTAAAAATTGAAGATGTTACATTTCGCTTGTTAGCTTCATGAGTAACCGAATATTTTATAAAGTGTCAGGCACTCACACAATTTAATGCACCACACGTAAATGTAATAGATAGACGTAAATATCTATTTTAAAATGAAAAAGACTATAGCCAATTCGAAGTTTTTCGAGTTAGCTATAGTCTAAAAGGGCCTCACAATGCAGCCCTCTTTTAATTATTCAATTCATAATGTTTACCTTTGATTAAGTAAAATAAATGTTCAGCAATATTAGTTGCATGATCAGCTGAGCGTTCAAGATAACGACAAACAAACGTTAAATGTGTTATTTGCGAAATATGCGCTGGATTTTCTGCACCAGCACGAAGCAATAATGTAACGGTCGCTCCATATAAATCATCTACATAATCGTCCAGATCAGCAATTTCTTTGGCACGAACTGTATCTTCGTCCTTAAATGCAGTAATAATGCTCTCAAGCATTTCTACAGTTTTATTGCACATTGTTTGTAAATTTGTTGTCGGAAAGACCAATGGCTCTTTGCCTATACGGATTGTCTCTTTAGCAATATTGACCGCATAATCGCCCACTCTTTCCATATCGGATGCCGCTTTTACAAGCACCATAAGTCGACGTAAATCTGTTGCAACGGGCTGCTGCTTGGCGATCATTAAAATAACTCGATCATTAATTTCTTCTTCAAGGCGGTTAATAATTAAATCATCTTCAAGAATTTTTAACGCCTTCTCCAAATTTTGCTCTTGTAATGCTTCAAATGAAATTTTTAACGCATTAATACTACTTGTTGCAATTTCCACAAACTGTTCTTGAATTTCTTTAAGCTCTTGCTCAAAGCGTTCACGTACTGCCATCTATCGTTCCTCCTCTGCTTAGCCGAAGCGTCCTGAAATATAATCTTCTGTACGTTGATCAGCAGGTGTTTGGAAAATCACATCTGTTTTGTCATATTCAACGACTTCGCCGCTAAGGAAAAATGCTGTACGGTCCGAAATACGTGCTGCTTGTTGCATGTTATGTGTAACGATAATAATTGAATAATCCTTTTTAAGCTCTTGTACAAGCTCTTCTACCTTTAATGTAGAAATTGGGTCAAGTGCAGACGTTGGCTCATCCATTAAAATAACATCTGGCTCTATCGCTAAACAGCGTGCGATACAAATACGTTGTTGCTGTCCACCTGATAGACCGTATGCATTTTGATTTAAACGATCTTTTACTTCGTCCCAAATCGCTGCACCTCGCAGAGACTTTTCAACAATTTCGTCCAGAATTTTTTTGTTTTTTATGCCATGGATACGAGGGCCATAAGCAATATTATCATAAATAGATTTTGGGAACGGATTAGGCTTTTGGAAAACCATCCCCACACGAGTACGTAATTCCTCTACTGTATAACTTTTATCTAAAATATTGCGCTCACGATACAAAATCTCTCCCGAAGTGCGGACAGTTGGTACTAGTTCTACCATTCTGTTCAACGTTTTTAAATAAGTTGATTTCCCGCAACCTGAAGGGCCGATAATAGCTGTTACTTCATTTTCATAAATACTTAAATTAATGTCTTTTAAACCATGATGATCTCCGTACCATAAATTTAAGTTGCGCGTATCATACACTACTTTTTTCGCCACTTCAGCGCTAGCCTTTACATTTATATTAATCGATTTAACAACTGATTTTTCCTCTTTAAAATCTAGTACCATAAGGTCACCTCATTAATAACGTTTTTGGAATTTATTTCGAATAAAGATGGCAATCGAATTCATCAGTAACAGCACAATCATCAGCACTAAAATACCCGCTGCCGCTACATATTGAAATGCCTCTTGCGGACGTTTTGCCCAATCGTAAATTTGCATTGGCAATGCCGTAAACTGACTTAAAAGATCATTAGGTAAAAACTGTAAAATAACTGGAATCCCAAGTACTACTAACGGAGCTGTTTCACCAATCGCACGGGACAACGCCAAAATACTACCTGTTAAAATTCCCGGTATAGCTGCTGGTAAAACGACTCGTAAAATCGTTTGCCATTTTGTTGCACCCATACCGTAAGATGCTTCACGTTGTTCATTCGGTACAGCACGAATTGCTTCCTGCGCTGCCACGATAATTACAGGTAAAATTAACAAACTCATTGTTAAACCTGCAGCTAGAATACTTTTACCAAGTCCCATCATACGAACAAAAATTGTTAAGCCAAGTAATCCAAAAACAATTGAAGGTACACCTGCTAAGTTTGAAATATTCATACGAATAAAATCATTTAGTCTATTTTTCTTTGCATATTCTTCTAGATAAATGGCTGTTCCTACACCTAGAATGATTGATACGGGAGCTACAACCGCCATCAACCACAGCGAGCCAACTAATGCCGCTTTAATTCCCGCCTTATTCGCAAAACGAGAAGCAAAATTTGTTAAGAAATCAAAGTTTAAATAGCCAATTCCTTGTGTCACAATCCGGTAGAGCAAAATAGCTAGCATCACAAGTGCAAATGTAGTTGCCAAGAAAAATAAGAACTTCCACACTTTATTGAATGTAATACGCTTTGTCATTCGTTTCTTGACGACTGTATCATCGATATAGCGCATGCTAGTAAACCTCCCTGAAGCGTTTCGAAATATAATGAGCAATTAGATTCATTACTAAAGTAAAGATAAATAAAGTGAATCCAACTGAGTAAATCGAGTAATAAATCGTCGTTCCATAACCAGCATCACCAGTTGACACTTGTACAATATAAGCTGTCATTGTTTGGATGGAATCTGTCACATCAAGATCAAATTTCGGTGTTGATCCACCAGCAAGTGATACAATCATCGTTTCCCCAATTGCCCGGGAAATAGCGAGTACTACCGATGCAATAATCCCTGACAAAGCTGCTGGTAACACGACTTTTATAGCAACTTCAAACTTCGTTGCACCTAAGGCTAAAGCCCCTTCACGCATACTGTTTGGTACAGATGACATCGCGTCCTCTGATAGTGATGTAATCATTGGCAAAATCATAATGCCCACTACAATCCCTGGACTAAGTGCATTAAACAGCTTCAGTTGTGGAATGATTCCTTGTAGCAAAGGTGTTACAAACGTCAATGCAAAGAAACCATAGACAATTGTTGGAACACCTGCTAACACTTCTAATATCGGTTTAACGGTACGTCGTATTTTCTCGCTTGCATATTCACTCAAATAGATTGCTGAAGCAATTCCAAATGGTACAGCTACGGCAACTGCAATAAATGTTACTTTAAGTGTCCCTGCAATAAGTGGTAATATCCCAAACAAAGGCTCCTTCCCAGAAAACGGTAGCCACTGTGTACCAAATAGAAAATCCGTAATCGAAACACGTTTAAAGAACTCAAACGTTTCAAAAATAAGGGTGAAAACAATGCCAAATGTCGTCAAAATCGAGATAAGCGCTGCAGAAAATAATAAAGCTGGCATGGCTTTTTCCACTATTTTCTTAGTTTTATGATTGCGCGAATTTGCAATTAATTGTTGCACAGATGATGTCTTATTTTCTTTATGAGAAACCATTGGGTACTCCTTTCCATTAAGCAAGGGAAAGAGCATACATCTCTTTCCCTCTATGCATGTCTGCTTATTTTAAACCTTCTAAAGTTTTTAAGCCTTCAGCATATTTTTCTTCAGGTAGACTAACATAACCTACTGCCTCTGCCATATCCCCTGCATTTTCAAGTGTGAATTTGATGAAATCATATGCTGCTGCATTATCTTTAATTGCACTGTTTTTCACATATGTGAATAACGGACGTGAAAGTGGCGTATATTCCCCAGCTTCAATTGTGTCATGTGTTGGTTCAATGCCATTTACTTTCACAATGTTTAATTTATCTTTATTTTCTAAGTAGTAAGCGAAGCCGAAGAAGCCAATTGCGTTTTTGTCACCAGCAACACCTTGGACTAGCATATTATCATCCTCTGATAATGTTGCTGCACTTACTAGATCAGCACCATCTAAAACTACTTCATCAAAGTAATCATACGTACCTGAATCAGTACCTGGTGAATAGAAGACGATTTTCTCTGCTGGCCATGATGGATCGATATCTGACCATTTTTTCTCTGTGCCATCTTCAGTCCAAATTTTCTTTAATTGATCTATCGTTAAGTCCTTTGCCCAATCATTTTCAGGGTTCACCACTACAGATAAACCATCATATGCTAAAGCTAACTCAGTGTAAGCAATTCCTGCTTGCTCTAGTTTTTCTTTCTCTTCAGTTTTTATAAAACGAGATGCATTTGAAAAGTCTGTCTCACCTGCGATGAATTTTTCAAAGCCGCCACCAGTACCAGAAACACCTACCGATACTTTGACATCCGGTTGTGCACCTGCATACTCTTCAACAACTGCTTCAATGATTGGTGCTACTGTTGATGAACCATCTCCAGCAACTGAACCTTGCAGTTTCTCGTCAGCAGCTTCTTGTCCTGAGTTCGCTGGTGCATTCGTTTCTGCATTGTTACCATTTTGCGCTGAGTTGTCTCCACTACATGCACCTAGCATTAATGCTGAACCCATTACCGCTGTCATCGTTAAGTACTTCCACTTTTTCATCTCATTTGCCTCCGTCACTAACTTTTTTATTTGTTGTTTGCCTTACAATCTTTACTATAATGACTTATTGTTGAATTCGTATAAATCGTTCGTAAAAGACACGTAAAGGAATGTAATGCTTTGTAAATGATTGTAAAGAATCATTTACAATCACATTCTTACTTGCTTCCTTTAGGAAAAATGCTATAATAAGCATTTGTGTCAGGAAATACTATAAGAGGGGTTTGACTTTGTGATTAATCATGCAAAAGTGCAAAATGCCGATTACTTTAAAACATATTTAACACTTATCATGGATCATCGGGAGTTTTCTTTACAGGAGGCTATTGATTTTATGGTGTCATCTTATTTCTTTAATAATATAGAGCTCTATGGAAAAAAACCGAAGCAACAGTTTGAATTAGCAATTCAACAACTTTCTGTCTAGTAAATCGCCTCTAGAAAATTAGACGCGAAAATAGACGCTTTGACTATAAATAAAAAACCGCTAGGCATTTAAAATGCGCTAGCGGTTTTTTTATTCTTGTTCATCCTCGCCAATTTTATCATTTGTAATAGCAGGTAAAATTGGTTGCTCTACTTTATTATCTGTCACTTTTGTCGTGTCGTACTTTTCTTTTAGCTCATAGTATTTATCTAAAGCACGTCTTGCAATAACGTTATTGTTTGATAAATGTTGATCTAGGTTAGTAGTTGCCCAAGGAATCACAACAGCATAGGCAATTTCAGGATTTTCATATGGCGCATAGCCAACATGCGTCAAATTAATCGTATTTGTACCATAACGCTCTTTTAACGGACCATAATATACAACTTCGGCTGTTCCCGTTTTTCCGGCAGCTGTATACGGCGCATTCGCAAATGCTGATCGTGCAGTACCACGAGAGCCTGTATAAACACGGTGCAATCCTTGTTTAACATAATTAATTTCATCATCAGTATTATCGATATGATTTAAAATTCTCGGTCCTACTTCTGTCACTAATTGTCCAAGCTGCTGACCATCTTTTGATGGATCACGCACTTCTTTCACAACATGGGGCTGAATACGGTAGCCACCATTCGCTATCGTTGAGATGTATTGTGCTAGTTGTAGCGGTGTATACGTATCATACTGTCCAATAGCTAAGTCGAGTGTTTTACCACCCATCGTAGGACCTGAAGGACCTTCCACTCCACTAAATTCATTTGGTAAATCAATACCTGTATTAACACCTAAGCCAAATTGTGCATAGGAATTACGCATATTTGGGAATGTTTGATCATTTAATCGTAATGGCATCATATAACTATATGGTGTGCCATTGATCAGCATTGCTGTTTTAAACATATAAACGTTAGAAGATTGTTCAAGTGCACTTAAGCCGTCCATTGAAATATACCCACCATGGTTAAAGATCGATTTTTTTACTGGTGTACCAAGTAAATGGATAGGTTCATCTCCCAATACTGTGCTCGGCGAAATTGCCCCTAGTTTATAACCTGTAAGCAAAGTGGCTGCTTTTACGACAGATCCTGCTTCATAAGCTGTTGTGAACGATCCGTATGCATAATCCACAACTACATTTTTCCCAGTTTCTGAATCTTTTTCTATTTTTTTACCGACCATTGATAAAATGTCACCAGTGTTCGGATCCATCATGATTAAGAAAGCGCGATCCAATAAACTAGAGCCAGACATCGCTTTTAAATTAAGCAGTTCTTCCTCTACAATTTTTTCATTAGCTGCCTGTAACTCACTATCAAATGTTAATACTAAATCTTTTCCAGGCTCGCCTTCATATGTTGTAATGGTATCGACAACTTGCCCTTTTTTATTCGTAATATTTTTGACAACTGTTTTTTGCCCTTGTAAAAGCTCTTCATATTGCGCTTCAATATAACTTTCTCCTACGCGGTCATTACGAGAATAATCCCGTGCCAAATAATAATTCAGCTTATCTTTCGGAATCCCCTTCGTTGGAACAGTTGTGCGGCCTAACACAGAAAGTGAAGATAGTTTGACACGCTTCCAGTCTGTCGTTGTATTGACTCCTGGCAACTCCGTTAAACGCTCAGAAACACGTGCAAATTCATCAGCTGTAACATTTTCACTTTTAATGATTTGTGGCGATAAATTATAGCCTGATACCATCTCTCGGTAAATTGCTAGTACTTCTAAATCATCATCAGTTAATTGTGCTAATTCTTCGTCGGTAATGCGCTCACGCACAACCTTATCAATCTCTGCATTTGCTTGACTTGTCGTAATATTTTCTTGGGTTTTAATTTTAGTTTGCTCTGCATCAGAAATTTTTGCGTATGCCGCATCATGATTTTTTAAAATCCAAAAATCATATTTATCACGTAGTGTGATACGGTCTATCGGCTGTTCAATCAGCTGCGCAAGCTTTTCAGCTATTGCTAGCATATCCTCAGTTTTTGTCGTCTGCATTTTCGTATATGTAATGGCATTTTCCGGTTGGTTATCAACTAAAATTCGCCCATAACGATCATACATTCTACCCCTTGGTACACTTGTATTAACAGGTACTTCCTCTGTCCGCTCTAAAATACGAACATAATCTTCCCCTTTTACAATTTGCATATAACCAAGCCTAAAAATTAACATCGAAAATACGATAAATATTGCAAAGAAAAGGACATTCATACGAAATGTTAAATTAGAATGATGCTTTGCTTTAACACTCGCTGCGCGATTTTTCCCCGGTGCTTTGCGCATATGTATTACCCTCCTCATCTAATAACTGTTTAAATACACGATACCTAGTATACCATTCGAAGTTAAGTCAGAAAAGCATACACAAGAATCAATTTCATAAATGTTGTTTTCCATTAAAAGAAAATATTGAAAAAATATAGAACAGGATTGTTTGCATCATTATGCAACAGGCAAACGCTTTCCTTGGCAAGCACTAAGCGTTTTCCATCGCCACGCTCAGCCTAGGCTTGCTTATCCCCTGGCATCTTCGCCCTTCGCTCCATTGAAATTCGTTATTTCCCCAAGAAAAACTACTTATGAAATGAACTCACTTTATAATTCCTTACTAATAGCTTCATTTATTTGACGGTACTTTGCAAGAAAAGTTTCCTTCAAAACATATCGATTTCTTTAAATTAGTAAACTACATTGGAAAGTTATCACTTGATGCGATAAATTCATTTAAAAAGGGCTATGCAAGGTGATTTTCACCCATTGCATAGCCCTCTACTCGAAAATTAATTTTTATAGTTCCACTTTACTGACGTCAGCTTCGCAGAAATATAATTGTTTTCTCGCAAATGATTATTTTGCAGCTTGGAATTTAGCTTCTACTACATCCCAGTTTACTACGTTCCAGAAAGCACCGATATAATCTGGACGACGGTTTTGGTAGTTTAAGTAGTAAGCGTGCTCCCAAACATCTAATCCTAAGATTGGTGTTTTACCTTCCATGATTGGAGAGTCTTGGTTTGGTGTAGAAGTAACTGCTACTGAATCACCATCAACGATTAACCAAGCCCAACCTGAACCGAATCGAGTTGTTGCAGCTTTAGCAAACTCTTCTTTGAAAGCATCGAAAGAACCAAATTTAGCATCGATTGCTTTTGCTACTTCACCAACTGGAGTTTTTGAACCGCCTGGAGTGATTAATTCCCAGAATAGTGTGTGGTTAGCATGTCCGCCACCGTTGTTACGAACTGCAGTTTGTTTGTCAGCTGGAAGTGTGTCGATGTTTGCGATTAAGTCATTAATGTCTTTTTCAGCAAATTCAGTACCTTCTACTGCTGCGTTTAAATTTGTTACATAAGTATTGTGATGTTTAGAATGGTGAATCTCCATTGTTTTTGCATCAATATTTGGTTCTAATGCGTCATAAGCATAAGTTAATTGTGGTAATTCGTAAGCCATTTTTAAGTTCCTCCCTAAAATAAAGAAATAATTAGTACATCCTTAGATTATCAAAATTGGTCAAACCATTCAATGAAAAATACCTCAAATCAAAGATTTCAGCCTTTTGACCGAAAAAACAATCCAATCTCTATCATACCCACTTCTTTATTTTGTTAAACTTTATAATTACACCCACAAAAGTGCACGAACAAATTATATAGCAATGAAGAAAATAACAATCATCACAATTTGAATAACTGCTTTCGCTACAGTTGATGTTAAAAAGCCGATGAGGGAACCAACACCACTTTTCACAGCTTCCCCAACTGTTCTTCGCTCCACTAGAAGCTCCGCAATAACCGCTCCTAAAAATGGACCTACTAATATTCCTGCAACTGGAATAACAAATGGACCAATCAATAAGCCAATTGTACTTCCCCACATCCCTGCATTTGAACCGCCAAATTTTTTAATGCCAAAAGCATTTGCAACGGTGTCAGCACCAAATAGCAAGACAACAAATAATATTTCAATAGCCCAGAACCACCAGCTTAAATCGGCGAATGAGAAAAAGAATCCATACAGTAAAAAACCACCGAGTAAAAATAAAACGCCAGGGATTATCGGATACACTAAACCTACAAATGAAATGATAAAGCAGGCAATTACTACGATCCAGCCAACGACTTCCATAACAATCTCTCCTTTTGTCGTGCATTGACTTTTATACGAAACATATTGCCAAAAGTTTCATACCTAATGACGAATGCCTAATATAGAATCTGCAATATTAACAGCATGATCCCCTATTCTCTCCAAGTTGCTCACAATATCGGTATAAACGATACCCGCAGCGCCACTACATTCATTAGTATTTAAGCGTGCGATATGCTTTTGTCTTAGTTTATCCTCCATATCATCAATTAAACTCTCGAGCTCTGTTACTTCTTGTGCCAAACTAAGACTCGCTGTATCAAGCGCTTCTATGCTTTTACGCACTGCCTCAATCGCGAGACTAAACATACCAATTAAATCTTGTCGCGCTGATTTACTTAAACTAACTTCATGGTGATCTTTATATTGTAAAAGCTCTAATATATTTTCAAAATGGTCGCCGATACGCTCAATATCGCGTACATTTGTTAAAAGAGTATGGTGACGAACCGAATCAGCATGAGAAAGTGGCTGCTTTGAGACCATAACTAAATAATTTGTTATTTCTTTATCTAAGTGATTGAGTCCAACTTCCAATTGTAATACTGTCGGAATATGTGCGGATTCCCCAGTTTTCATATATAAAAACGTTTCTTCTAATCCCCTAAGAGCATGCTCGCCCATCCGTAAAACTTCCTCTTTTGCCTGCCCTAGTGCAATGGCAGGAGAAGAATCGATAAATGCTGGATCTAAATGCTTCGTCGTAACATCAATATTGCCATCATTGCCAGGTAATAGTTTTGTTACTAGCAACGTTAACCCTGCAATAAATGGTAGCTGAATCATCATATTAAAAACATTAAATGAGCCATGTGCTACAGCAATTTGCATACGCGGCTCCAAGTGAAATAGACCACTAATCCAATTTACATAGTTTATAAACGGGGTAAAAAGCAACATAAAAATAACTGTCCCAATAACATTAAACAACACATGTGCTGCCGCAGCACGCTTTGCATAGATTGAAGCACCCAACGAAGCTAAAACAGCTGTAATCGTCGTCCCTATATTTTCGCCAAATAAAATCGGTAGCGCACTATCTAAGCCAATTAAATTCTCGGCATATAAGCCTTGAAGTACCCCGACTGTCGCTGTCGAGCTTTGTACGAGTAACGTAAAAATAGTACCTAGAAATATTCCAATTACCGGCTGGTTACTTAGATGAATAGTTAATGATTCGAAATCCGCTAATTGATGCAGCGACTGCATACTTGCACTCATTAACTCCAGCCCTAAAAACAAACCACCAAAGCCAAATAAAATTTGCCCAATATGATGATAGATTGCTTTTTTAAAGAAAAACAAACATGCTGCACCAATCGCAAGTAATGGATAAAAATAAATACCAATATTAATACCGATAATAAATGCGGTTATTGTTGTACCTATATTAGCTCCCATAATAACGCCAATAGCTTGACGAAGTGTTAAGAAGCCTGCACTTACTAGGCCAACAGCAATCACGGTTGTCGCTGAGCTTGACTGGATACAAACCGTTACGATTATCCCAACTAACACACCCATTAGCGGATTTGTCGTAAATCGATTTAGCCATTCTCGAAGTCTATCATCTGCCGATTTTTGTAAACCTTCGCCCATGTATTTTATGGAAAATAAAAAGACCCCTAATCCGCCTAAAAATTGAAATAATATGCTTTGCCAATCTATTGTCAATGGTTTTCGCTCCAATTCCTACGTCTCTACTACTCTATTCCTAATCATTAAATGAAATTGTACAAAAAGTAAAGAATACCTTTAACTTCTTTACACAATGTTAACATTTTAGCATCGTATTCACAGATAAAGTTACTAATGTCCATATCTAGTCATTCCTGAACATGTTAGAATATCGTTTGGAGGAGATATAAATGAAACACTCACAATTATTTATCGATAGCTTAATACATCCTAAAAAACTAGCAGCCTATCGTTTACTACCTATTGGGAAAGTTATTCAATATACCTTTCTATTAATTACGATTGTTACAGTATTTTCTTTTGGACGTTTTTCTGCTGATATGTCTATCAATACGATTGACATTAGCGGTATAACCGAATACATAGAACAAATAAAGTGGCTCTTATACCCTGTCACATTCATTATGCTGTTTGTAATGACAACAATGTTGATTTTTGGGCAAATTGCTCTCTATGCGTTAGCAGGATTATTTATTTTAAAAATCATGAAACGCCGTGGTGAATACCGCCATATTTGGCGCACAACAACATTCGCTATTACATGGGCCACTATTTTAAGTATGCTAGCAGAATACATTCCAAATGCCGCTACGATTATCTCGATCTTGTCTTTACTACTAACGATAACTCTATTAATCGTAGCCTTTACAAAATATCCAAAACAACCAATTTCAAAATAATAGGCATGATTCCCCTCTCTTCTCAATATAGTGTAGAAAAAGGAGGGGATTTTTTGCGTGCATTCTTATTAACCGTTGCAATCGTGCTTATCGCTTTTGTCGTTAAAGTAGATTTAACAGAAGGAACATTATCTCTTGCTGCCTTCTATCCTAAAGAAAGTCAAAATGCATTTTGTGAAAACCAACGCGAACCTACTTACATCAGTGTACAAACGATTCAAGGCGATACGATACATAGCTTATTTGCACTACATCCTGCAAAAGTGCCGATGACCTTTCCAGAACGACTAGAGCTTTTTTATCAATTAAATCCACATTTACAATTACAAGCACTTGTACCAGGCGAAAATATTAAGCTTCCTCTCTCTTTTGAATTCGAAAATAAATGCGGAAAATGAAAAGTTAACGTTTCTTCCTTGTCCTTATTTTCTTACACTGATAAAATAAGTGTCAGTGACGGCTGAAAGTAGTGGCCCGAAAAGGAGAGAAAGTTAATGAGTGAAATATGTCACCGTTCAAAAACACGTCCAGTACGTGTCGGTAATTTAACAATTGGTGGTAGTAATGAATTATTCATTCAAAGTATGTGTACAACAAAAACACATGATGTCGAAGCAACAGTAGCAGAAATTCTTCGACTTGAAGAAGCAGGCTGTCAAATCGTTCGCGTTGCAGTCCCAGATGAACGTGCGGCTGATGCAATCGCAGAAATAAAGAAACGTATCCATATTCCATTAGTAGCTGATATTCACTTTGACTATAAATTAGCTTTAAAAGCAATTGAAAATGGTATCGATAAAGTTCGTATTAATCCAGGTAATATTGGGCGTAAAGAAAAAGTTGAAGCGGTTGTTACAGCAGCGAAAGCAAAAGGCATTCCTATTCGTATCGGCGTAAATGCTGGTTCACTAGAACGTCATATTCTTGAAAAATACGGCTATCCAACTGCAGATGGCATGGTAGAATCTGCATTACACCATATTAAAATTTTGGAAGACTTAGATTTCCACGATATTATCGTGTCGATGAAGGCATCAGACGTCAATTTAGCGATTGAAGCATATGAAAAAGCTGCAAAAGCATTTGATTATCCTTTACATTTAGGGATTACAGAATCAGGTACACTTTTTGCAGGGACTGTAAAATCAGCAGCTGGGCTTGGCGCCATTTTGTCAAAAGGCATTGGGAATACGCTTCGTATCTCTCTTTCTGCAGATCCTGTAGAGGAAGTGAAAGTTGCACGTGAGCTATTAAAATCATTTGGTTTAGCATCTAATATGGCGACATTGATTTCTTGCCCTACATGTGGACGTATTGAAATCGATCTTATCTCTATCGCTAACGAAGTTGAAGAATACATTTCAAAATTGAATGTTCCTTTAAAAGTTGCTGTTCTAGGCTGTGCGGTTAATGGTCCAGGTGAAGCACGTGAAGCAGATATCGGTATTGCTGGTGCGCGTGGTGAGGGGCTGTTATTTATGAAAGGCAAAACTGTCCGTAAAGTGCCAGAAGAAACAATGGTAGAAGAGTTGAAAAAAGAAATCGATAAGCTTGCTGCTGAAATGGTAGAAAAACGTGCGGCTGAAGAAGCAGCAAAAGCGAACGCCTAAGGAGGTGCTAGCATGACAAAGCCTCGTTTTGGAATCGATATTGACGGAACAGTAACATGTCCAAGTACACTCATTCCTCACATCAATAAGCAGTATAATGTAAATATTACGCTTGATGATGTATGCGAATATGATTTTTTATCAGCTTTCCCACATCCCGTAGATCGTACAGCATTCAACGCGTGGTTTAAGGAAAATGAGCCTTATATGTATGAAGTTTCGGAGGCCGCAAAAGATGCCAAAGAAATTTTAAGTGCTTGGCAAAATACTTATGAGTTATATTACATTTCTGCACGCGGTCAAAATGTATCAGATATTACGATGAACTGGTTTAAGTCACAGGCTATCCCATTTGATCATATTGAACTTATAGGGAGTCATGACAAACTAGCTTCAGCGAAAAAGCATAGTGTAGCAGCTTTCTTTGAGGATAAACATGATAATGCTGTGATGCTCGCTGAAGAATTAAAAATACCCGTGGTGTTATTCGACACACCATATAATCGACTTGCTGTACCTGACAATGTTGTGCGCGTTTATAATTGGCAAGAAGCAAATCAATTTATCACTAAATACTTTAAGTAAAACTTATAAAAATTAAACAAAAGAGTCGTGTTTCCTTTGTGGAACACGACTCTTTTCAGATTGTTGCAATGCAAAACTTGTCTAAAAGTCGCCCATGGCAACACAACTGCTGTGACAAAGAAATTTATTGCACGTTTAAACTTCAAGAATCCCCCGTAACCAACGCTCCACAAAATTTTCAAAAGTTATCCCATAATTATCATATACTGCGTGATACACAAAATAAGTTCCTAATCGGTCGAGTATTTCATCATTAATTTTCATCCCAAAACGCTCCCCTTTCAAGTGGTAATTATTTAAAAATTCAGTCTATTAATTCTTTACCATCAAGCATACTTTGGAAAAGGCCGTATCGTTGAAAAAACGTCACAATCTGCCTCTTACATACCCTTTCTTCATAATTTTCTTTTCGTTAAGATAGTAGTAACAACTAGTGGAACTGGGGGGTACTCCTTGTGAAATGGATGACAAAACTTGCTATTGTTACATGCCTGTCTGTCTTACTTGCTGGCTGCGGTGATAGACTAACTGAAATTAAAGATGCCTTTTCTGGCATTAACTCAGCGGCTGATGCAGCAGCTAGCGCAGTTAGCCAAGATGTGCATGCAATAAGAGCACTTACAATTAATTACAATGACGAATCCTTTACTATTAATGACCTATTTAAAACTATTTTACGTGACATACGCTGGGAATATGACGGCAAAAAAAACGAGCTTCATGTCCAAGGCACTTGGCAAGCACCGTTATTCTCTGAACAAGCTTGGGATGACCATATGCAAAAACAGCTTGCTGAGACGGGTTTGGTAACCGTTATTTGTGTAATCCAAGACGATCAAATTGATAGCTCACAGACAGAAGTAACGCTTGTATTCAATCAAGAGAAGATACTACAATTAAGTGGTGATGATGCCCTTCATCATCTATATGATACATATTTAAAAAAATAATTCTTATAGCTTTTCTGACGATTAACGTTAAGAAAAGCTATTTTTATGTAGAGTAACTCCATTTGCATCACCTTACCTAAACAAATTCCAATGACACAAATTAATCTTACAATTTAGAAATATTAAAGCTTATTATTTGAATGCTAGTAAACCATCACGTTATAATCAAAGTATCACGTGATGGTTGGGAGGTCATTGCATTGGGACAGAAAAACTAAAAATTGGTGAGCTTGCTCAAAAAACAGGCATTACAAAAAGAACAATTGATTATTATACAAATTTAGGCCTATTGGAGGCAGAACGTTCCGAGTCAAACTATCGCTTTTACGACCCTGCCATGATTGATCGACTTTATTTTATTGAACAGCGTAAACAAGAAGGGCTTTCACTAGGAGAAATACAAAACGCACTCAATATTACTAGTTATGAAGAAATCGATGTTCAAATGCTACGTTTAAAAATGCAAGATTTAGAACATGATGTATCATCTTTACTTGAACAAATGAACAATCAAGACAATAAAAATATTCAATCAATTAAAAAAAATGTTTCACCTGAAAGTATTGCACTTATGCAATCTTTATTATTACTTATTAATACCTAGGAGGTGACGTTCTGTTTTGCAGAACGACTATTTGGAGACCATACTGAATTTATCAATTTTCACGATTTTATTAGCGTTAACCGCGTTTTTCGTCGCAACGGAATTTTCAATTGTTAAAATGCGTTCCTCTAGGCTTGACCAATTAATCGCAGAAGGCAATAAAAATGCCATTCCCGCGAAGCATGTTGTCAATCACTTAGATGAATACCTATCCGCCTGTCAGCTTGGCATAACGATAACAGCACTTGGTATCGGGATGGTAGGAGAAAAAACCTTTGAATTTATGCTGCACCCATTATTTGAAATAATCGGAATTGCTGATAAGTATATACCGATTTTCACAATTGGTACCGCTTTCGCTATCGCTACTTTTTTACATGTTGTCGTTGGTGAATTGGCGCCAAAAACAGCAGCTATCCAAAAGACGGAAAAGATTGCATTACTTTTTGCTAAACCGATTATCGCTTTCTATAAATTGATGTACCCATTCATTTGGTTTTTGAACGGATCAGCACGTATTCTTCTAGGCTTCTTCGGCATGAAGCCAGCAAATGAGCACGAGATATCGCATACGGAAGAAGAATTGCGCTCATTGCTATCTGAAAGTTTTAAAAGCGGTGAAATCAATAAAACTGAGTTAAAATTCGTTAATAATGTCTTTGAATTTGACGAGCGAATTGCTCGTGAAATTATGGTTCCCCGCACAGAAATTGCAGGCATTGAAAAAAACGAAACCTTCACCAATATTATTCATTTTATCGCCGCTGAAAAATATACTCGCTACCCTATTTATGATGGTGACCGAGATAATATTTTAGGGTTTATCAATGCAAAAGAATTATTTACCCATGGTCTACTTGAACAATTAACGGATGATTCTTTTGTGCTTGAAGATTTTATTAACCCTGTTATACGTGTAATAGAAACGACACCTATTCAACAATTACTTGGCCGCATGCAAAAGGAACGCATTCATATGGCTATTTTAATGGACGAATATGGTGGTACTTGCGGACTTGTCACGGTTGAGGATATTTTAGAAGAAATCGTTGGAGAGATTCGTGATGAGTTTGACGATGATGAAATTGCTGAAATTCGAAAAATAAGTAACAATCATTATATTTTGAATGCCAAAATGCTTGTAGAAGATGTAGAAAATTTACTACAAATTTCACTAGATACAGATGATGTAGAAACACTCGGTGGTTGGTTCTTAACCGTGAATAATGGCATTAGAGCTAGTAAAAACATCGAGCTGGAACAATATGTATTTAGCATTTATGAACAACGTGGTCATCAGCTTCACTATATCGAAGTACGTCCGCTCCAAAAAGCTGCCCCTGTTACAACAGAAAGTTAACTGGACAATTTTCCTTCGTTAGAAGCATCAAATGGCAATCAAAACTTAAGATAAATAAGGCTATACTAGTATTTCTATATACTTTTTGACTCATTCCATTATTAGCCATATTTATATATAATGTTTATATAAATGATTTTATTTTCAGGGGGCAATGTTATGAAACTTTTTAAACTTTATCATTCAGACGGTATCCACATTATTACCGATGTCAAAAAACATAAGACAAATATCGAATTAAAAACGATTACAGGAGAAATTTTATATATTATCGTTGTAACTGACGAAAACTATACAGTATACGATGACCGCTTCGCTGGCGCTTCAAAGCAGTTAAATTCTGTTGAGGCATTTGATATTGATGGAAGCTTCAGAAGTCTTGACTTTGATAATATGCGCTCATTATTCAAAGAAGCATTTACGAAACTATTACAAGAAATCGCTGAGTGTGTAAATGATGGAGACGAGCTAGTTGATCTTGATACATTACGCCATAAAGTAAGTGCGCAAATTAAAGGAATTCATTTCCGTGTTATTTCTGACACAAAAAAATATGAATATTAATTGCCTGTTATCACAATCAACAGACTGCTCAATGAGAAAGATTCTTCTTTGAGCAGTCTTTTTCTTTCGCTCCGTATTCTATTACCTTTTCAAATGCTAGCTCCCCAGATCTTCGCACTACTATTTTGACTTTCATGTATAATGGAGCGTAACAACCTGATGAAAGGATGTTTGCATGAATCGTGAACAACTAATTTCCCTCATTTCAGAGAAACTAAAATTAATTCGAACAGAAAAAACATTAACGCAAGACCAAATGAGCAACCTATTAGGGCTTTCAAAAAAAACACTCGTGCAAATTGAAAAAGGTCGCATTACAACAGGCTGGACCACTGCAGTTGCTGTATGTGCACTATGTCGTGAAAGTTCAATTTTACAGCATGAGCTAGGCGGTGATCCCCTTGAGGTAGTTGACTTAATCGCCAATAATGGCACTTTACAACCAAAGGAAAAAACGATGGGCGGATACATATGGTGGAAAAATGTAAACGAGTGGAAAGGCTATCGTTTACAACAAAATGTGATTAGTCAACATTATCGAATTTTAGATACCGACAACTACCGCTTGCTTTCAACCTTTGACGAAAGTATCGCGGAGCAAGAATGGAACAAAATTAAAAATAGTTAAAACTAATTTGAATATAAATCCCTATTCCCGAGGAGGTTTATATTCAAATTATATTTCACAACAAAAATCTCTAAGGAACATCTAGAATACTTTTTATTTGCCATCAACGCTTGCACTACCACAACTCCTCCCCTCATTTATTGCAAATCTATAGACAAACGATTAAATGCTCAAACTCTCTCTGACATAAGATAAAAGAAGGCGATAATTTGCAGAAGATGCTTTATCGTATGAACATAATTCTCTAAAATGGTTACTTATCTAAAAAATGTTTCAGGTATTTTTCCGTCATTACTAAATGAGAAAAGTCGAATTTTGTAAGATTAATCTCTATAATGAAATGTAACGCCTGTTTTACTGGAAAGGATGCTTTTTATGACACGTATACTAGCAATTAGTGATATACATGGGGAACTAGAACTTTTGGAAGAATTATTGCTAAAGGTAAAGTTCGATGCCACACAAGATGAACTATTTTTACTTGGAGATTATATTGATCGAGGTCCTGCTTCTTGTGGTGTTTTAAATATAGTTGCGGAACTACAAGCAACTGGGGTACGCGTTCTACTAGGCAATCATGAAGCTATTATGCTAAAAGCCTGTCGTACAGGGACTCCAAAAGCTTGGAATCATTGGACTTCACTCTGTGGTGGAGATGCAACACTTGCCAGCTATGGCTATCATGTGGAAGATTTTGAAGATGCTATTGTCAGCAATACATTACCTAGTTACATTCAAACATTACCGAAGCTTGAAGAACATTTACAACTTATAGAAACTTTTGAAACTTATATAGAGTTAGAAGATGCAATTTTTGTACATGGCGGCGTTGTGCCTGGCGTAGCATTGGCTGACACAGATCCTTTACAACTTATATGGATTCGAGAAGAATTTCATACAGGCTATGATGGAGAGAAAACGGTGATTTTTGGCCATACCCCTACTTATAAGTTGCATCAGGACCCAACAAATTACGATGTTTATTTTGGTGACAATAATATTATCGGCATAGATGGTGGTGCTGTATTTGGAGGGAAGCTTCACGCTTTCGAATGGCCGCACCGTCAATTTACATCTGTTGAAAGTGAAAAGCCAACAAGCTTAGAATAACTTGTTGGCTTTTCTATTTAGTTTTACCTATAACAACAGTTAATATAGTTTAAATATAACCCCAGCTAGCGAATAAATAATAACTGTTGAGAAGAGGATTGTCATATGCAAAAGTGAGAATACAAACATTTTTGTCGCCCACTTCTCTTGATTTTTATTGCTATGATAACCGTATATACTCATTGCAAGCCATGCGACACTTAATATTAGTGCGACAAGCATAATACCCTTACTTAACGAACCAAATAAAAAGCTAGATAATATTAGCAATATTAAATAAAAGTTCGTTTGGTAATAAGTACGACGCATCCCTTTTATTACAGGTAACATTGGAACACTGGCCGCTTCATAATCTGCATGCTTTCGAATAGCAATCGCATAAAAGTGTGGCATTTGCCATATGACCATGACAAAAAAGAGACCCATTAAAGCTGGGTGTGTAATATCTGAAGATACAGCCGCCCAACCAATTAAAGGTGGTACAGCGCCTGATATACTCCCTACTTCGGTATTATAAATTGTGCGACGTTTTGTCCACATAGTATACGGTACAACATATAAAAAGACACCAATAAAACCAAATAATGCAGCTAGTGGTGAAGCTAATGCTAATACACCTACTCCAACAATTAGCATAACAATTGCTAAAATCATCGTTGTTTTTGCTGACATTTCGCCTGTTACTGTAGGACGATTTTTTGTACGTGGCATAATGGCATCTATATCACGGTCATACACGTTATTAAACGCACCGGCAGCACCGATAACAAGTGCTGAACCAACTGTTGCAAAAATGATTTCTGGTATATTGTCCAAAAGCGTCATTTTATTTTTATACATCCCTAGCGTTAAGCCAGCCCACATAGGAATTAAATTGGATTTTATAATACCTGTTTTAACTGTTTGTGCTAAAACATTAGAGAGCGAGTGTTTCTCTATTGTCTTTTCTACAGTCTGTGGATTTTGATCCGTTTTTAGATTTTGTTCCATTCCTCTTAATTCCTTTTCTATTATAATTTCTATATGCGTCCTTCGATAGAAAGAGACATTTTTTGCATTCAACATATCAAATTATTATTTTACCCCTTTTAGGGCAGCTATGTCTCAAAGTTCACATAAAGTACATGATTTCATGAATGAAATAGGTTTAAGCCAAATCACAACTTCTTCTATGATACCACCGACTAGCATGAATTTGAACCTAATTGCCTTCTTTCCTGCATAATGCTATTCAAGAAAAACAATCTGCTCTATACTAATAGGTATGTTCTATTTAATTGAAGGAGTGTCTAACACGTGAAATACGGATTTATTGGTCTAGGTAATATGACCACAGCCATTATAAAAGGAATGTGCAATAGCGGAGATTTTGATTCCTCTTATATATATGGCTATAATCGCACAAAATCTAAAACAACTAAACTTGCTACCTCTTATGGCATACAAGCGACAACTTCTATCGAGGAACTGATGGTAAATTGTGATGTCATTATTTTAGGTGTAAAACCACAAATGCTACCTGATGTTTTGCCAGAAGTTAAAAACCATTTACAAGAAAAGCACATGATTGTATCCATTGCTGCTGGTAAAAATCTCAACTACTTCCAAGGCTACCTTTCAGAGTCCACTCCAATTATTCGCGTTATGCCAAATATCAATGCCCTAATTGGCGCATCAACAAGTTGCTACACTACAAATGAGCAGGTGACAGATTCACAACTTCGACTCATCACAACATTATTTGAAACAATTGGCACGATTATTGAAGTACCTGAACACTTATTCTCCATCTTTACGACAATAGGTGGGGCTTCACCCGCTTTCACCTATATGTATATTGATGCATTAGCTCGAGCAGCTGTGCGCGAAGGTATGCCTAAAAATATGGCACTTGATATAGCAGCGAACGCTGTATTAGGCAGTGCGAAAATGATCTTACAATCAAAAGAACACCCATGGGCACTTGTCGATCAAGTATGCTCTCCAGGTGGAACGACAATTCAAGGCGTATCTTCACTGCAAAGCAATCATTTCGAAACGACAATCCACGATGCAGTTGCGGCTGTAACGGATAAGGACCGCAGTCTTTCTAAATAAAGCATAAATTTTAAAAGGCATCGAGAAATTTATTCCCGATGCCTTTTATTTTCTATCGTTACTGCATATTCTCTTGTAATTGTTGTGTTAAAAACATCACTAAATCTTGTCTGTTTTCCGGCGTAACACCATGTCCATCTGGATATTGTTTGAATGAAACAGATGCACCGAATTGCTCAAATAGTTCCTTGCTTTCAACACCCCATTGAGATGGAATCACATAATCATAATCGCCATGAGAAATAAAGGCATGTAGATGATTAACTGTACGAATTGCATACTCCTCAGTGACAAATTTTGGCGTGTATCCGCTCAATGCTACAATACCTGTAATTAAATTGCCCATAACAAAAGCTAATGACTGTGCCAATACCGCACCTTGACTAAATCCAAGTACATATACTTTGTGAGGGTCAATTTGAAACTCTTCAATAGCTTCTAACATAAAGCGTTGAAGAGCAATTAACACTTTGTCAAAAATAGCTCGATCTGGTTTTCCAACTTCCTGAATTGTGAAAAAGGCATAACCAGGCTTTTGTGTGATAGGACCTCTTACGCTAATTATATGACATTGATCTTGAAATTCTTGTACTAATTGCGGTAGATCCTCCTCATTACTACCCATGCCATGCAAAAGAAAAATAGCTGGATATTTTTTAGTCGGGTCCATATTTGTTGGTTGTGTATGTTTATATGTGAATGGTGTATTCATGGACATAATTCCTTTCAAGTAAACTCAGTCCTATTTTATCATATTGCGCGATTATCCTGCACAGATGTTGTTTTTATAAACGATTATTTCTAGCTTTCTAAAACGTAAAAATCCACTTCGCTTTCCGCAGGCACACACATAAGCCGCAGGAGTCTCCGTGGATTTTCACTTGGTTACTAGAATTGTTTGAGTGCCTGGCACTTTATTTTAAGTTTGTTTTTGAAATAAGCCCGTCCGTATGATAGGCTATATAACCGTTAATGATGCGCAGTGTTTCCTGTGGATTAGCGTCAAATAATACTTTTGATTGCGCAGGCGTGGATACAAGTACTGTTAGTAAATCCATGCGCATCGAATGTCCTGCAGAGCTATATGCGTAATCATAGATAATATCTTCTTCAGATAAGCCATCTGTTTCATATTGTTGATGAAACAACTCTTTTGCCATCTCCATCCGTTCAGCTACTTGCTGACGAATCCGCATTTGATGCATGAGCAATTCCTCTTCCAGTACTGCAGGTTTTAACCATTGTTTTTTCTCTAGCATATTGATAAGCTCATTTTCCCAAACTTGTTCATTATCAGTGAAATACAGCATATTCACCATTAGCATATCCCAAAAATCCGTTTTAGATAATGCTGATTGACGTTGCATCTCAATCGTCTGATTAAAGTGCTGCTCGACCTTTTCAATGTTCATATTTCGTACTAAATGATGACATACATTTTCAATAAATTTATTCGCTACTTCTTGTGCCATGATAAAAACCCGTCCTTATCTCAACAAATCATTTCTTCCCTATCATACCATGATTGTTGAATAGAAAGAAATGGACAACGTTTAGGTTTGGCTATGGTGTTATTGGAATAATGCTGATACGCCTGATTCAATTGCTGCATCACTAACAGCTTTTGCAACAACGCTTGCTACGCGCTCATCCATTGATTTTGGGATTATAGATTCTTCTTTTAATTCTTTTTCAGATACTAATGATGCAATAGCATCTATTGCAGCTATCTTCATTGCCTCGTTTATATCTGTGGCGCGAACATCCAATGCACCTCTGAAAATCCCAGGAAACGCCAACAGATTATTCACTTGATTAGGGTAATCCGAGCGACCAGTCGCCATGACACGAACGCCCCATGCTCTCGCATTATCATAGGTGATTTCTGGATTAGGGTTTGCTAGGGCAAAAACAATCGGATTTTTGTTCATTGACTCGATATGACCTTTTGTTAATAAATTGGCTACAGATACACCAATAAAAACATCACTTTCTGCAATGGCATCCTCTAATGTCCCTTTTAAATTTAGCGGGTTTGAGATTTTTGCAATTTGGTCTTTGATGACATTCATCCCTTCCTTACGACCATTATAAATAATCCCCTTTGTATCACACATTACTACATTTTTATATCCCAATTGTATTAACATGCGTAAAATCGCAATTCCCGCAGCACCAGCCCCATTAATGACTACCTTCATGTCCTCTGGTTTTTTGTTAACAATTTTCATTGCATTAACTAAGCCCGCTCCTACTACAATCGCAGTTCCATGCTGATCGTCATGGAATACTGGAATATTACATTCTTGACGAAGACGATTTTCAATTTCAAAACATCTTGGTGCTGAAATATCTTCAAGATTAATGCCACCAAAAGTTGGAGCGATTGCCTTAACAGTCCTTACAATTTCATCAACATCCTTAGTTGCGAGACAAATAGGGAATGCATCAATATTTGCAAAACGCTTTAGCAAAATTGCTTTCCCTTCCATTACAGGTAATGCCGCTTCTGGGCCGATATCACCTAAACCTAGAACTGCAGTCCCGTCCGTAACAACGCCAACTAGATTTCCTTTAATGGTGTAATCGTATACTGCTTGGGGATTTTTTTGGATTTCCATACATGGTTGTGCAACGCCAGGTGAATAAGCTAGACTTAAATCATATGTATCCTGTACTGGCACCTTAGCAACAATCTCCATTTTCCCTCGTGCTTCCTTGTGCAACTCTATTGCTTTTTTCATAATATCCATCGTCAAATCTCCAATCTTTCATTCCTTATCCTGCAATACATTTATCTCGTAAACTCCGCTATAATTTTACAAATAGCATTCGTTATAGTACTAACCAAAATTATATTTTTAATACAAAATGCATTCGTTTGCTCTTTATGCCTTTTATTGAATTGATTGAAGCAAAGAGGTTGTGTCTCCTGCTTAGAAAAAATTCAGGTACCTCTTACTGGTGTTCCTGCAGAAAGCATGCGCCGTAGCGGGTATCAACAGCAAAAAAAGTGCTAGATTGATTGCAGTCAATCTACCACTTTTTTCTATTGTTCTAGTGGCATGTTGTTTGAAGTGTCGCCCTCTTCAACCAACATGCATAATCTATTAATATGTTTTTATTTTACGCCAAACTACACATGTAATTTCTCTAAAATATTTTGTGCATTATGTTGAAGCATTTGATAGTTTTCTTGCAAAAAGGCTGGGTGTAATGGCTTGCTAAATAAAAAGCCTTGTACTGTTTCACAATGACCAGCTAATAAATAATTAAGCTGCTCTACTTCCTCAATACCTTCGGCAACTACCTTTAAACGGAGATGCTTAGCCATTGATAATATCATATCGACTAAAGCCTTATCTGTATCATCGCTTTGAATTTTTTGGACGAAGGAACGATCAATTTTTAAGCAATCAATTGGAAAATCCTTTAAATAGGATAATGATGAGTAACCAGTACCAAAATCATCTACAGCAATCGTTACACCAAGCGCCTTTAATTGATGTAAAATCATTGTCATATGATCTATATTGATCGTCATACTTTCTGTAATTTCTAATTGTAAATATTTTGGATCTAATTCTGTTTGTTCAAGGACTTGCTCAATCATCTCCACTATATTTTGTTGAAACAATTGTCCTAACGAAAGATTGACTGCTACTTTGATGGGTGGTAACCCTGCTCGCTCCCACTCCTTCACTTGCTTACATGCTGTTTCTAACACCCATTGCCCAATCGGAATAATGATACCTGACTCCTCCGCAATCGGAATAAAGACGCCTGGTGAAATCATCCCTTTGCGAGGATGTTGCCAACGGACTAATGCCTCAACAGATAGAATTTGCCCAGTTTGCAAATCAACCTGTGGCTGATACTCCAGTAATAACTCATTATTTTCTATTGCATGATGTAAATCATTTTCTAAAATAAGTTTCTCGGTAATATCGCTCGACATTGAAGTTTCATAAAATAATATGCGTGAAGGCACTTTGCTAGCTTCATGCATCGCATAAACAGCAAACCTTACGAGCTCCTCTTCCTTATAGGCATCTGATGGGAATAAAGATATCCCGATATTTAAATTCCCATTCAATGAAAAATGTTGGATTTGGAAAGACGCCAACATGGCCACCTGTAGCTGTTTACAAAGCTGCATAATACGTTGTGTATTTTTCGCATCATCAATAAAAACGATAAAACAATCTTCTCGTAACATACTTAGTAAATACTTTTCAGGTAAGGTATCCTTCAGCCTTTGTGCCACCATACTGAGCAATTTATCTGCATATGAACTGCCCAGTGAAGCTTTAATCGCTGAAAACCGTTCGATTTCTACAGCCAAAATAGCCTTATTGCCTTTGGTTTTGTATAAATTTTTTTGTAGTGATTCCATTAAAAATCGTTCATTTGGTAAATTTGTAACTTCATTATGATAAGCCATGTAATGCATCTTTTCTCTAGATTTCTCTAGATTTTTTTGCATTTCTAATAATTCTCGAAATGGCTTTTCTATAGAGGAAAAATAAACTGCTTTAAAAAGAAGATAAAATGAGCTCAATTGAAAAATATGTCCTATAAAGTTTTTAATATCGTAGACGTCCTTATATATTGTAAAAAGAATATCACTAATTATTAAATAAATAGCACTCCCTAGTAATAGAAAAATGATTTTAGGCGCATTGTTGAATTTTTTTAATAATATGATCATGATAGCGATATGGCATACAATTGCGACATACTGCAATGAATTTTTCAAAGCTGTTGGACCAACACCATCAATAACAAGTGGTGGAAGTATAGGATTCGGCGCATATATCAGCATAACTAAAGCAACAATCACAAATAATGGCGTACTGTAAATAAACCATCGATATGTATTTTTTCGAATAGTTCTTTCCTTTAGACAAAAAATGCCTAGTATTCCACAGGACAATACCAATCTACCAATTATATAAAACCATGTGGCGGCATAACTAGAACTCTCCGTAATAAAAAATGGCATTCCTTTATAAGCAAGTGCGTGTGCCACCTCAATAAAACTACAAGTTAAAAATAAAGCACCTATGTATAAAGTTTTATTAGATAATATATAAGGTGTCGTTAACCACGACTGTATTGCAATTGTCATTGTTACAACAATAATAAGAATTTCCATTAGCAAATGAATTGAAACATAATTATGCTTTCCGAAAATCGCGTAAAATTCTTCACTCCAGTAACCGATAATTAGCAAAATAACAATGGAGTATATAATGAATTGAATCCCTTGCCTCAAAAAAGAATATTGTTTATTTAATTCCCACAAGATGACCCCTACCTTCTCTTTGCCCATAAGTAATTCATTATTTATATATAATTTAAAGCTAATATTCTACTAATAGATTACCATGATATACCTAAATTTCAATCAAAAGAAAATTTTGTTTATAGTCTTTATTGAGTAACGATGAAAATTTAATAGGATTACTAAATTCCTATTATAACCCGCTTTAATATTAGTATTTTTTCCATTAAAAATAGAAAGACCGAAGGCAACTCGAATTTTCCGAGTTTGTCTTCAGTCTTAAAAAAAGAATGTGATTATGCATTAGTTTATGAAAATACATAACTATCCATATTATCAATTGTATTTTGAATAGCCTCTTTTAAAGAACGCTGTTGCTCGTCGCAAGTAGCAATCGCTTCTTCTAATGCAATCGCTGCATTGGCCATAAAGGGAGCCATCTGTAAATCTTTTGCAAGTTGAATCAGTACAAGTGCTTTATTCCACTTCCAGCGTGCATTCATTGGATCTAAATTAATGGCTTGTTCCAAATAACCAAGCGCATCAAAAGGCATCCAGCCAAAACGATGCATTGTTTGACCTGTTATTCCCCAGTATAAAGCTTTGTTCGGATTTTCTTTAACTGCTTGTTTGAAGCAATGGACACTTTCATTATAATGATGTGCAAATAAAAATAGCTCACCCTGTGTAAAAAATGATTGTGCTTTTTCAATTGCTGTCCCTGTTTTAGCTATTTCCTCAAGCTCTTTAACACGCTTCGAAAATGCAGCTTCATCTTTTAGAGCACGTATTTCTACAACGGCATCGGATTCAGGGTAACTTTCATTCGCACGTTCCTTATGCTGTAATTCTTCTAAAAGTGTTGGCTTGGGGAATGTGGCAAAGTCGTATTCCTCTAGTAAAGTTATATATTTAATAGCTAAGGCCTTTTCTGGTCCTTCTGTTACTTGCAAAGCAGCTTCATAACATTTCATCAGCTCTCCATTATAAAAGTAATCATCCATTGTCATACAAATTTCCTCCAGTTTAAAACTTTACAGTCTTTATAATATACATTATACATATTCCGTATCGTAAACAAACTATGTTTTATTTAAAATGCCCCACTTCCATCATTAAGCGTGTTCGTGAGCTCACCTTATATTAGAATGTACCAATTCTATAAAAAAGAGACTGTCCAATATTTCCTTTGGATCAGTCTCTTACATGCTTTATTTTTTTAACACTTCTTTATCTAAGAAAGAGCGTAAATCTTGTTCTGCTAAAGCACCTACAAAGCGTGCTGCTTCCTTACCATCTTCAAAACGAATGAAAGTTGGTGTTGCTTCAATACCATACTTATCCCATAGATCTGTATATTCATATACGTTTAATTGAGCAACGTTTACACCAAGTTCATCAGCAATCGGCATTAATACAGGTGTAAATGCTTGGCAGTGTACACAAACTGGACTAAAGAAGTATGCGTTCACATCTTCTCCTGCTTTAATTTTCTTTTCTAGCTCATCTGGTAACATTATATTTTGGTAATTTTTATCATCTAATTGATCGATTGTTTCTTGTGTTAACTTTTTGTCACCATACGGATTATTTGCACTAGCAAGTTTGTTTTTGTTCGATAAATTTGTAAGCACAATGATTGCTGCAAATAATACAACAATAACCGAACCAATAATTAGTAATTTTTTCAATTAAACTCCTCCATTTTCACACAAAAATGTCCTACTTTTAGTGTATTTGGGATTGATTATAAAGTGTTTTTAGAACCTAGTAAACTAATTAGTCTTTCATATTAAATTTTCCAACTATTCAAACATAATTCAGTGCATTTATGGAAACATACTACTATAAGCTCAAAATGAATTTGGAGTGAAATTTAACTATGAAACACACTTTCCAACATGTCTTTCGAATTTACAAAAGTGATATTAAAAATATTGTATCAAACTGGGTAGTTGCTGTTATCGTTGGTGGTCTTATTTTTTTACCTTCTCTTTATGCATGGCTTAATATTTACGCTTCCATGGATCCATACGCTCACACTGCCAATATGAAAATTGCTGTAGTAAACGAAGATGACGGGACGACTATTAAAGGAGAAGATCTAAATATAGGAAAGGAATTAATGACAAATTTAAAAGAAAATAATAGTTTTTCCTGGTATTTTACCCCTAGGCAAGAAGCGCTCGATTCATTAAAAAATGGTGACTATTTCGCAGTACTGATTGTTCCTAGTGACTTTTCCGAGAAGCTAACATCCATTCTGACAGATGAACCAACAAAAGCGCATATTGACTATTATGTAAACGAAAAAATAAATCCCATTGCCCCTAAAATTACGAGTAAAGGCGCTGGCGTTATTACCCAACAAGTTTCTAGTGAGTTTATATCAACAGTAAATGGCACTCTTTTCTCGATGTTCAATACAATTGGTATTGAAATAGAGCATGAACTTCCAGACTTCAAAAAATTTGAACAGTATATTTTTACAATCGAGCAACATTTACCTGATATAGAGTCTTTTTTAGCAAAAACTGCAACAGGTGGAAAAGATGCCGAGAAATTATTAAATACTACTATTAGTGAAATTCCAGAAATAGTGAAAATTACGAATAACGGTCTTACAACTATTCAAGGTGGATTAAAGCTAATTAATGAAGCAGATACACTGTTCAATCAGCTTTCGCCAATCGTTAAAAAGGATTTAGAAAGTGCGCAAACAATCGCACAGCAATTCACAAATCTTTTAGAAAAGCTGCAAAATGCTACTTCCGATACTTCGACATTAGCGCAATCAAAAGACGAACTGCAACAACAATTAACATCTTCGCTAGACAAAGTAAACAGTAGTATTCAGGCTTTAGAGGCTTTACAAAAACTCACACAGGCAGATGCAACATCTCGTAAACAACTTGAAAATTCGCTCCAAAATGTTATTACATCACTTCAACAAAACAGCTCTAACGATAATAATAAAGACATTATTCAGCAATTGGAGTCTATACAAGGAGCGCTACGAGCTAATCCTACAATTACCGACTCTTCGACGGGTGCGCTCTCTTCATTACGTCAACTAAATGCTTTATTAACGGATATAACAAGTAAAGTTCAGCAAATAAATAATATTGATGAAGAAAAGATAAAAAACGATATTGCTGAAGTCCAAAAAACTGCTCAAGATGCTGCCGACAATTTAAAACAATTTCTTAGCTACTATTCAGAAAATCTGGAGCCGCAAATTCATACAACTTTGAATGCTGCGAAAGATACTTTAACAAATGCATCAACAATGCTTACAAAGGTACAAAGCTCAATTCCACAGGCACAACAACGGTTAAATAATGCTAAAAATACGCTCGTAACAGCCAATAAGGCGATTTCTACAATTCAGTCAGACTTTCCAACGCTAAGCAAAAAAATTACCGATCTTGCTAATAAGCTTCGAGCACTGGAAAATGAAACCGATATTTCTGAAATTGTTCAATTATTAAAGAACGATGTCGATGCTGAACGGAATTTCTTTGAAGAACCTGTACAGCTAGAAGAACATAGAATGTTTCCAATCGCGAATTACGGTACAGCAATGACTCCTTTTTATACGGTGCTATCTATTTGGGTAGGTTGTTTGTTACTTATCTCACTACTTGCGGTAAATATACACGACAACCAACAATATAGTATTCGTGAAATTTACTTTGGGCGATTACTGACGTTTGCAACAATTTCATTAATCCAAACTTTAATTATTACCATTGGCGATGCTTTATTATTAGATGTTTCTATTAGTGCGCCCTACTTCTTTATAATTTTTGGGCTAATCATTAGCTTTGTTTTTATAACTGTTGTCTACACGCTAGTATCCGTATTTGGAAATGTTGGGAAGGCGTTAGCAATTGTTATGTTGGTCTTACAAATTGCTGGTTCTGGAGGCACCTATCCCGTAGAGTTATTGCCAAAGTTTTTCCAAGTTATTAATCCGTTTTTACCGTTTACCTATGCAATTGAAATGATGCGAGAGGCAGTTGGTGGCATCATTTGGCAAAAGGTATGGATAGACCTCGCATTTTTGTTAGGCTTTTGGTTAATTTTTATACTATTTGGCTTTTTCTTAAAAAAATTACTAGGCGAAAAAATGGAACTTTTAATGAACAAAACACGCGGTTTAGATATATTTCATTGAAATCCGTCCTTGTCTGCTATAAATATGGACAGGGACAATGTTATAATGGAAATATTGTAAACATGTAGGAGGCGTTTGTTTTGAAAAAACTTGTATCCATTTTTACGTTGTTGTTACTCGTACTAAGTGCTTGCGGGACAGATAAAGCAATTAAAGAAAATCCGAATGATTCACAAGATGAGGCTTCACATGATGGACATGCTCATGTTTCAGGAGACATTCAGGAAGAAACAGCAGGTGCCGATGTATTACCATCATTTTTAGATAGCCAAACTGAAAATATTCGCTTAGTTTACCAAATTGCGGGGCAATCAACAGACATTTTAGAGTGGATGCCTTGCTACTGTGGCTGTGGAGAATCCGCAGGACATAAAAGCAATTTAAACTGCTTCATTCAGGAAAAGCGTGAAGATGGCACAATCGTCTGGGACGACCATGGTACACGTTGTGGCGTTTGCTTGGAAATTGCACTACAATCAGCAAAAATGCATAAAGATGGCATGAGCTTGAAAGAAATCCGTCAAACTATTGATGAGACGTACAAAAATGGTTATGCGAAACCAACACCAACGGAAATGCCTGCTTAAATATTTAGAAGCTGCGATAAAAGTGAAAAAGTGTTAGATTGACTAAGAATCAATCTAACACTTTTTGCTGCGCCATCGCTGTCCGCTACGGCAGTTTGTTGGTCTTACGATGCATACGTTCCCGCAGCAGTCTAAATTAAAACGATTGCAAAAGAAAGATAGCTAAGTCTTCTTCATTATAAATAGCAAACTTACAAGCACCTTTGCCCCTGATTTCAACCTATCCTATAGAGACCGCATCGTATTGTTTATTTAACAAGTTGCAGTACCGTTTTAAAATGTGTATGATCTGCTCTTTGTAAAAGCTCATACAAAATCATCTCCGTGCTCGTTGGCAAAATGCCTAGTGCCTTCATTTTATCTAACCCAATTTCCTTATTGGCTTTAGTGCGAGAAGATACGGCATCAACAACTACCTCTACTTCAAACCCCTGCTCCTTCAATTGTCTTGCTGTTTGATAGACACAAATATGTGTTTCAATACCCGTTACAATAAATTGCGTACGTCCACTCGCTTTAACTGCGTCAATAAACTCTTCTTCTTGGCATGCACTAAAAGCCATTTTAGCAATTGGATTCCCTTGAAGATGCTTTGCGATTTCTAGCGCAGTACCACCTAATCGACTTGGATTTTGTTCCAGCCATAGTACCGGAATATCCAATGCTTGCATACCTTGTACAAGTTTTGACACATTTTGAATAACTGTTTCGCTATCATCTACAATCGTTGCCAATTTCCCTTGCACATCCACGACAATCAGACTTGCTTGATCTACTGTAAACATAAAAACACCCCTTTCATTACTTAACGATAGTATACCGAAATTTCTTTGTTTTTGTAGTGTTCAAATAAATTGTGTGCGAATTGTGTGCGTGCCTGACACTAAAATGCTCATTTTCATCCTACATAAATAAAATATTGAGAATTTTGTTTTTTCTCTTGAAAATTAAGTTATAATCCAGTAAAGTGCTTTTATTAAACAAAACAAACAAGGAGTGTACCACTTTGACACAACGTGCATACAATTTTAACGCAGGTCCATCTGCACTACCGCTAGAAGTTCTAGAAAACGCTCAACAACAATTAGTTAACTTCCGTAATTCAGGTATGTCTATTATGGAAATGAGCCACCGTAGTGCGATCTTCGACGAAGTACATAATGAAGCAATTGCTCTATTAAAAAAACTTTATGCTATTCCAGAAAACTATGAGGTACTATTTTTACAAGGTGGGGCAAGCCTGCAATTTACAATGGTACCAATGAACTTCCTTCAAGCAGATAAAAAAGCAAGCTACGTTTTATCTGGTTCATGGGCTGAAAAAGCATTCAAAGAAGCAAAATTATTTGGTACTCCTGTTGAAGCAGCAAGCACAAAGGAAAATAAATATCGCAACATTCCAGCATTATCAGATATTCAGTTTAATGAAGATGATGCATACGTGCACATCACATCAAACAATACGATTTACGGTACACAATGGAAAGAATTCCCTGAAACAGGCAATGTTCCTTTAGTAGCAGATATGTCGAGTGACATTTTATCTAAACCTGTTGATATCAGCAAATTCGGTATTATTTACGCTGGTGCACAAAAAAATCTTGGACCTTCTGGTGTAACTGTCGTTATTATTCGCAAAGACTTATTAGAAAAAGCGAACAAAGACATTCCAACAATGTTAAAGTATACAACGCATACAGACGGTAACTCGTTATACAACACACCGCCAACATTCGGTATTTATATGTTAGGTGAAGTATTAAAATGGGTTGACGCTAAAGGTGGCGTTGAAGCAATTGCTAAACTTAATGAAGAAAAAGCACAAGTAATTTACGATGCGATTGATAACAGTAATGGCTTTTACACTGGTCACGCAACGCCTGAAAGTCGTTCATTAATGAACATCACATTCCGCGTCGCTGATGAAGAACTTGAAAAACAATTCCTTGCAGAAGCAAAAGCAGCTGGATTTATTGGACTAAATGGTCACCGCTCAGTAGGCGGTTGCCGAGCATCAACATATAATGCTGTTCCATTAGAAACTTGTGAAGCACTACGCGACTTTATGGTAGCATTCCAACAAAAACACCAATAATAATATTCAACGACGAATGATTGCTTAAAATAGCATCATTCGTCGTTTGTTTTTTGAAACAATGGCATGATTGCTTCCCTCTATAATTTATATGTACTGTCTTCTTCTAAAAATTCTTTCTATTTTTCCAATGATAGACTTCTATCTCTATGACAATGCCATTGGTACAAACATACATTTACAAAATAAAATAAACTTACAAAGCATTTTTTTAAAGAAAAAATAGTTTTTTTAGTGTCTATCGGACATATTACCAACCTCCTTGCTTTTACAAAACATAGATTATAAGTGTAAGGCAATAGCTTTACATTAATTCTAACGAAAGGAGGTAGTATCAAATGGAAGATAGAAGATATGTTACACACATGAATTGGGCTCCTTGTAAATGCCAAAAACCTTGCAACTGTCACCAAAAGAAACAACATGAGTGCAAAGAAGAAAAAGGTCATAGAGCAATGAATCACTGCAGAAGCTGTATCTGTGAGCAATTAAAATGTTTAGAAGTTGGCGCTGTAGTAGATGTTTTCTTAACAGGCGGCCTTAGTTTCCTTGGTTTGACTTTCGTGAGCTTTAATGCAAGAAATTGCTGTGCTTATTTCCTAGAAGCAGGTTCTACAACACCACTTATTATTGACTGTAAAAAAATAGATGCTATCCGTATTGTAAGAAGATAGTAGTAGTCTTCTTATGCCCTTTCCTTCTAACATTACTCCTTCACAATAAATAAAACCCTGTCAAATATTAATTTGACAGGGTTTCATGTTTACAATCTGGACATTTACCGTATATTTCAAATTTATGATTTTCGATTTCATAATCAGGAAGCTTTTCACCAAGCATCTCCATTGGACAAAGATTGAGCTCTTTCACATTGCCACAATCCATACATATGAAATGATGGTGATGATGTTCAGACTCACAATGCATGCGAAAATTTCGTTCGCTGGATAACTCGGTTTCTTCTAATATGCCAAGCTGTACAAACGTTGAGAGATTTCGATAAATCGTATCAAAACTCATACCAGGAAAATCTTTTTTCAGCACATCTAATAAATCTCGAGCGGTTAAATATTTATCCGTCTCTGCAAACATATTTAAAATTAACTCACGTTTATCTGTTTTTTTATAGCCGTTTTCTTTTAAAATTTCCCACGCTCTTGAAATATTCACTGTGCTGCCTCCCCTTGTTTTGCAGATAGTTTTAACATCGTTTTCTTACCTATGATTACAAGTAATAAGATAAGAATTGATGTAACAACAATTGTACCACCTGGTGCTAAATCTAAGTAAAATGCACTTACTAAACCGATTAATACCGCTACCTCGCCAAATACAATTGCATAGATAATCGTTTGCTTAAAGCCTTTTGCAAGACGCATTGCTGCAGCAACTGGCAAAGTCATTAAAGAAGATACTAGTAAAATACCAACGATACGCATACTTGCTGCAATTACCAGCGCTGTCACAATCATAAATAAAAGATGAACCCATCGTGCCGGTAGTCCACTAGCTTTCGCATATTCCTCATCAAACGATAGCACAAAAAGTTCTTTAAAGAATAAAAATAAAAAGACAATGACTACAATCGCAATCCCAATAACAACCAATAAATCCTGCCTTGAGACAGCCGAAACGGAGCCAAATAAATAACTCATTAAATCGGTGCTAAAGCCACTGGCAAGCGATATAAAAATGGCGCTAATTCCAATACCGCCGGACATAATAATCGGTATGGCAAGCTCTTCATAGTGCTTATACAGTCGACGTAAGCGTTCAATTAATATAGAACCACTAACTGAGGCTATAATACCAAGGTAAATAGGATTTAGCATTGCAAATGCAGCAAAAGATTGACTTACATACAAGCTACCAGCAATACCCGCAAGTGTGACATGGGATAAAGCATCTGCAATTAGTGATAGTCTGCGAACTACTATAAATACCCCTAGAAGTGGTGCGATGATGCCAATCAATAAGCCAGAGAAAAAGGCATTTTGTAAAAACTCATAGTTAATAATTGCTTCAATCATTGTGCCTTCTCCTTCTAATGAATCTTTCTCACGGAATGGCCGTACCAAGCGTCAAGCGCATCCTGAGAAATAGAATCAAATTCGTCTTTGTAGCCGTGGAAATGAATCGTTTGGTTGAGGCAAGCAACATGGCTAATTCGGTTTGAAACTGTATCAACATCATGTGTGACAAGAATCATCGTAATTCCTTGTTCCCTATTCAAATTCGCCAGCATATCATAAAAGGACTGCACATTCTCGTGATCGATGCCGACAGTCGGTTCATCCAGTATCAGTAATCTTGGCTCGCTTACTAAAGCTCGTGCAATAAAGACACGCTGTTGCTGTCCACCAGATAGTTCACCAATATTTTGGTTCATAAAGGCGTCCATTCCTACTGCCTTTAAAGCCTCATATACTTTGTCTTTGACATCTTTTGTAGGTCTTTTAAATAGCCCTAATTTTTTTGTTAATCCACTGATGACTACCTCTTGTACAGTTGCTGGAAAACCTGAGTTGAAAGCATTGGATTTTTGGGAAACGTAGCCTATCCATTCACGATGTTTAAATGTTGCACTTGGCTCTCCAAACAACTTAATTTCGCCAGACATTGGTTTCAATAAACCTAATATAATTTTTAATAATGTTGATTTTCCTGAACCATTAGGTCCGAGGAGTGCTAAAAAATCTCCTTCTTCCACACGGAATGAGATATTTTTCAATACTTGTGTATAGTCATATTGAAATGACACATTATCGATGTCAATTAATGTTTTTTTCATGCATGATCGCTTCTTTCTAATTCAAAATCATTACGATTTACAAGTTGTAAGTATAAATGAATGTTCAATATTTGTAAAGAAAACAAAACTTAAAAGGAGGGATTGGTTGTGAGTATTCATTTTTTACAGCAATTATCTCAAAGTACTGATAAAGAAGTAGTTGCCATTGCGCGTGCCGAAGGTTTTGAAATTAGCACGTCAGAAGTGAAAAAGCTTCGACCTTATCTTGAGCAATTCTCATTTTCTTGGCTCTTTTTAGGTATTCCAAAAGAAGTACTGAGTGAAGTGGAAGCCGTTCTCGGAAGAAAACGTTCTCGCCAGCTTATTGCACTATTTACTAAATAATATAGTAAGCCCGAAAGTCAGTTTTGACTTTCGGGCTTTTTTTTATGTAATAGTGAAAATTGTTTCCTCTTATCCTTACATTGACAAACATCCTCCAAAATCTACCTATATTTTAAAATTTTTTTGAACTTTTTAGTAAATTAAAGTAGATTTTTCTTTACAAAAATATTGAAAATAGAAAGTTTGGAATTTTATAATAATTGATAATTAGAGGATGAAATACTCTTTCTCTATGTCTATGTTTATTGTTGCTTCGTTGTTTTGTTGCTTTTGGTTTATTCTCATCAAAATACAAAGAAGGAGTTGAATTGACATGAAGAAAAGACTAGCAACAACAGTTTGTGCTTTAGGATTATTAGTTAGTGCCGGTGCAGCAAGTGCAGGTACTGATGCTATAACCTATGCGAAGGAACTGCCTGGGTTTAAAAGGAACATATATTTAGCGACCGGAACAAAAGACAATAACAGTGACTCAAAAGTTGAAAACTCTATAGTCGGTCAAAATTACGAGGCAACTATGTGGATTGTGGATGCTAGTGGGAAAAAGGTTTCTAATACTGCAAAAGATGTAACTGATAATGATACACGGTTCTTTACAGTAGATGATAGTGCAGTCGGCGGCAATGTAACTCTTGTAGCAGAAAATGATAAAATAACACGTGTAAGTGTGGAAGTTTCCGGGAGATTTTATCCAGATACAAAATAAAATAAATGAATGTAAGTATAGATAGATGGTTGTCCTATCGAATTTCCATAAAGATAATCTTTTTGTTGCAATGTTGTTGTGTTGCTTTCAGTTTATTTTCAGCAAAATTCAATGAAGGAGTTGGTTTTTTATGAAGAAAAGACTAGCAACAACAGTTTGTGCTTTAGGTTTATTGGTTAGTTCAGGTATAGCAAGTGCAGGGACGAGTGCTATCACCTATGCGAAGGAACTGCCGAAATTTTCAGGTGATATTAGTTTAGCAACCGGAACAAAAGACAATACTAGTCAATCAAAAGTAGAAAACGCTATAGTTGATAAAAATTACACTGCAAATATGTGGATTGTGGATGCTAAAGGAGCAAAAGTATCTCCAACAACTACAAGAGTAACGGATAATGATACACGGCTCTTCACAGTAGATCAAAGTGCTGTTGGCGGCAATGTAACTCTTGTAGCAGAAAATTCAAGATTTGCCCTTTTTGAAGTAAGTATTTCAGGAAGTTTTTATCCAGACACACGATAATATAGCATGCACAATTTATTATATAACAACATTGATAGTGATTCTTTTATCAGCATTATTGATAGGGTGGTCTATCCTGGACGGCCCTATTCTTTGAATAGGAGGATATCAATGCTTATTGAATATAAAAAGCTGTTTAAAAATAAAAACTTTTATCTTAGCATTTGTGCCTTATTATTAGTTGTTGTGATTGCTGTGCTTATAGGTGTAAAAGAGCATAATGAAGAATATTTATTAACAGAGAGACTTTTTAATCAACGATATGAAAAACCTATTGTTGATGATGTGCTCAATTTTGTATCTCCGCATAAACAATGGCTCGGTTTTACTAATAATTTCCCATCTGATTTGTATTATTTTCTTTATCCATTGTTGATTTCAATTGCACTCGTGGATTCCATTTATCGTGAAAGAAAAAGCGGCTATCAACATTTTATTTTTATGCGCATGGATAGACAAAAATATTACACTGCAAAGTTTGCTACTACTTTTCTAACTGCCTTTTTTATGTTCATACTGCCACTATGTCTTGGTATAGTGCTTGTTAATCTATTTACGAATCATTGGGACTATACAGCCTATGCCAATATTTATAAAGGGTTTGTAGAAGGAACTTTGGCAATACCAGATAATGCTATAAGTGTTTTTAAAGGCGATATTCAACCTCTTTTTTCGGATTTACTAAGCATGTCTCCATATGCATATGTTGCTGTATTTTATATTATCGGAGGATTGTTTGCTAGTGCGTATGTTTGTCTAGGACTAGCCCTATCTATGTTTATTAAAAATTATTATTTATTAATTTTTATGCCGCAAATTATTTATACTAGCCTTTGGTTTTTAGCTGCCAATCACCCAAAATGGGCTCCATTTTACTTTTTAGCCCCGGAAGGTATACATGGAGACAACTCCATTTCCATTATGGTTACTGAATTTCTGTTGCAAATATTACTTACATTTGTCATTTACTTAATTGGGATGAAGAAACATGAAGATGTATTATAAGTACTGCGCGTATTGTCTACAGGATATTCGCTTTAAAAGGATGCTTTTTTGGATTGTTGCCATTTTTATAATATTGCTACAGTTGATTGCAGTATTCCCAATCACGTCAGTAGTAACCACATGGCATACACTGAAAGACTTTATATTAGCCTCTCGTTATGAAAATTACTATACACTATTATTTTTAATATTATTAGCGCCTTTTTCATCTAAAGACAATGATTGGCTATTGCTTAGAAGGTATCGTCACCGCCAGCAATTCGCTTCGTATAAAATTTGCTTTATTTTTATGGTGACTGCCTTTTTTACAGCTATTGTTTTCGGAAGTAGTTTGTTGAGCACATCGCTAGCGAAGTGGTTATTCTATCCCTATATCACAAATTACAGTGCCCTATTATTATATGTGCCTGAGCCTAAAGAAAACGGTTCATTGCTTTACTTTATCTATATGTTTTATTGTGTTACGGCTATTTGTGGTTTGCTATACATAGTGCTCCAACAACTACTTAAAAATAATTTTATTAGTTTGATTTTAGTCATGACTCTTTTTATGGTTGATAAAATCACACTACACATTGTGCCTATTTTATTTTATAAAAGTGAATTTACGTCACCTATTAGTACATTCTTTATATTAGTCGCCGTTATGATATTGTTAATCAATGCCATTCATTATTTAGTCAATAAACTAGACTTTTACGTGCGAGATGATGATTCATGACAACATTTTCGTTAGAGTGGAAACTACTGAGAGAAGATGCCCTTAAAATTTGTTGTATTTGTATCGTCTACCCATTATGTACTACTTTATTGTTACTCTATATGACATCACTTTTTGATGGCATGACATTGCGCCAAGCATTTACTGTCCTTTTGGGACAAGTGGAGGAACTTACTTGGATGTACTGGACTTTGCTATGGTTTGGTTATGTGCTTTTAATTCAAATTATTTGGAAGCCTCGCTCCACTTCTTTTTCATACAATATGCTATTACGCTATCCAACAAAAAGCTGGTTTTGGCTTAATCGGCTGCTAATTCTACTTATATTCACTGCATGCTATGTCGCAATCACTTATCTCATGAGCTTCTTCCTTTTTTTAAAAGCTCACGTGACACTACAATTTGATATCTTAATTGTGCTACAGGCATTGATTCTGTGTATCAATATGTACTGTCATGCTTTGCTTTGGAAAATAATCGAATTATTGTTTTCAGGTAAAATTGCATCTGTGCTACTGATCATTCTATTTTTTGCGGGTATTAAGCAATCCGCTCCTTATATTCCTTTCTATTATGGGCTAATGGGAAATTTCGAGGCAAACATGGTCGCTATTGTTTTATTTATCGAAGGGCTATTAATTTGTATGATGTGTCTACTCATTGTTCGCTTCGGATTAAAAAAAGATTACTTCTAGGGAGGTTACGATATGTCAATTGAAGTATCCAACGTTTCTAAGGTGATTAAAGGAAGGACTGTGCTTCAAAATATAAACTTTCAGCTAGAACGAGGGAAAATTTATGGCTTTGTTGGTCATAACGGTTCAGGGAAATCGATGTTATTTCGCGTTATTTGTGGCTTAGTAAAACCGAGTGTCGGAACCGTAAAATTATTCGGGGATGTGTTACATCGAGATATTTCATTTCCTAAAAGTGCAAGTGTTATTCTTGAAAAACCAGGATTTTTAGAGCATTATTCAGGGTTTTCCAACTTGAATTTTTTAGCATCAATACGTAAGCAAATTACTGACCAAGAGATAAAAGCTGCGATATCAAAAGTAGGTTTAGACCCAGAAGATAAACGGCCTGTCAAAGCGTACTCTCTTGGCATGAAACAAAAACTAGCAATTGCTCAAAGCATTATGGAAACACCAGAATTAATTTTACTAGATGAGCCAATGAATGCTTTGGACGAAGATTCTGTCCAAAATGTTTATAACATTATTAACGCTGAAAAACAGCGAGGTGCTACCATATTATTAACTTCACATAATAAAATCGATATTGAATCATTATGTGATCAAGTATTTAGGTTGCGTGAAGGCGTGTTAACAGAAAGTCCCGTCTGACCTCTCTTTGCCAACATATTCAGTTGATTGGAGCGGAGGACGGGCGACTCCTGCGGGAACGCACGCATTGTGAGACGCAACAAACCGCGCGTTAGCGAGGGTTGCGACTTACGGTGTGCCCGCGGAAAGCGCCCACCCGTAGCGGAAATCAACCGCACTATTTATGTCTATTAAAAAGCGATAATTATTTAAAGGCATGGAAAAGTAACTCGACACTTCTTTCTATTTTTTATTCTTTTGAAGCTTTAACTTTAATAAGTTGATTGGAGCGAAGGGAGGGCGACTCCTGCGGGAACGCACGCATTGTGAGACGCAACAAACCGCGCGTTAGCGAGGGTTGCGACTTACGTTGTGCCCGCGGAAAGCGCTCGCCCGTAGCGGAAATCAACCGCAGTATTTATCTTTTGTTTGAACACAATTGCAGTAATTTTAACTTTTGATTTCCCTCAAATATAGTAAAACCTCCACTTTGACAATGTTCAAAATGGAGGTTTTCTTTAATTTACTCTTCCCAAAACAATTCATCCAACGTTTTATTTAACGTTTTACAGATTGCAATACATAAGTTTAATGTCGGATTATATTTACCTACTTCAATTAAGCCGATAGTTTGTCGAGTAACCCCTACTTTTTGTGCTAAATCTTCTTGTGACAGATCATGTTCTATTCGAGCCATTTTTAAACGGATATTTTTCATGCTTATCACCACTTGTTAATCTTCTAAATTTTTTTGTACGACTTGATCACTTTTCTTTTTAGCAGCCATATACGATAATCCCAAAAACCCTGCAAAAAATGGCACATATATAAGTAGAGATACTAAAAAGACAACGAAGAAATATTCTATAGCTTGTTGTGTGCTGTCTGCATAATTGAAAGCACTGTTAAGTCCTAAAATAATTGCAAAAACTAAACCAAATGCAACACCAAAAAGTACATTTTTTGTTCCTAATTTGACTTTGCTATTACTATCGTGAACCTCTATTTCATCAGTCAATATGCCAAGATAAGCCGTTCTAACATAATAATAGACAGATGATATAAATATAATCAACCACTCTGTTATTACATTATCCAAGGACACACCCATTTTAAAGAATTTAATTAAGATTGATATTGAACATACAATCATGATCAATACATAAACTTCTTTGTATATTTTATTTTGTAAATTTTTCACACGTTCATCAACTTGCTTCTTCTGTCTTGCAGCCATAATTTGCCTCCATTCGTTTTATTAATTTTATTATATAAAACAACATTGCTTTTTGCAATATATAAATTGCATTAAGTTAATTATAATTTACAAAATGCAAAATGGGTTCTTCTAAAGACATGAAAAAGGCACATCCTCTTGTGGAAAATGTGCCTTAAAAATTCATTTTTTAAAAATGTCCATGTTGCCTGTTAACGAATTTCTATTCGTTTACTTCTCCCATAGCTCAATTCGTCTGCCCTCTGGATCTTCAATCCAAATGAAATTTCCAAATTCACTAACCTCTTTTTCCTTTACAAAAGGAACACCCAATTTCTCTAGATGTTTAATACTGTCATCTAAATTTTCAACTTGGAAGTTTAACATCACTTGTTGTTCTAATGGAAAATAACGATCATCCTCGGTAAAGAAGGAAAAAATCGTTTCATTGCCTGCTTGTGGTGTAATAATGGCACCATTCCAACCTTCCATTTCCACATTTAGAACTTTACTGTACCATTGTTTAATATCCTCTAAATCTTTAGTTCTCCAAAAAATCCCTCCAAAGCCCTTTATATTCATAAAAGTCACCTTCCTATCCATTCATTATTCATTTAAATTCTCGTTTTAAAAGCGAATTCCTTCTTAGCAATTAAGTAATAAGCTTCGCAAACCAAGCAACATAATGTGCCCCAGGTATAAATAAAACTTGCGCCAAAATCGTTCCTAAAAATCTGGATGTCATCATCATAACAGACGCTCTTTTTAAATCTAAATAGCTACCCCGCTTGTTGATCACATCATCAGCAAGTATTGAAATTTTAGGATCAATAAAAATAATTAACAAAATCGTCGCCATCCCATTGATTAGTCCAGACGCCATGACAGCAGTGTTACTTAATTCGGGTACTAATAACCCAGCATATAAAGCTGATAAAACGCCAATCGTATAAATCGCTGTAATGACAATGTTAATGACAAATAATTTTACTGGAATATCTCGTAAGCCAATTCCCTTTAAATACGAAAAACTTGGCTTACGAATATGTTTAATTCCACGTCTTACATATTCAAGCGTAAATCCTTTTTTCAATAAAGCTGGGATCGAACCTCTTTCCTCAGCCAAATGGATTATCCCTCGCGAAAAGATGGCTACGAACGTTGGCAGTAATAATATCCCTATTAGAGTTCCTATCGATGCCGCTCCAATAATAATGCGATACTGGTTTTCTACATAGGCTAACGCATTGTCAGCAGGAGCTGTATCCACCAAACTTCCTGTAAATGGTTGTTGCATCATATTCGCTAGCCTCGAAACCATTACCATTACATTAAAAAGCGATAAAGCTGAAGCTAGCAACCTTACACGTGCTCCTGATAAACGGACTGCATACGCAAGGGTTTCGATTGAATGAATGATGAGAATAAATAAAGCAATCATAATTAATTTTTCCGTTACAATTTCCACTCTCTATACCTACTCTTAACTTTCCAATTATTTCACATGTAGACGTTTAAGGACCGAAATAGTTCCGCCTACTGCATGCTACCGATAAAATATTAATAAGTGTCTTCATGAGTAAAGTGGCCAATGCCTTTTAATTCAAAGTCAAAAAAGTTAAGAATGAGTTCATTTTCAGTTTCAATTGCGTAATATTTATCAATGTCCGCTTTTCCGCCTTGCAACATATTTGCAAGTATAGGAGAGAAAAGTGGTAAATCAGTTAAGCTTAAATGTTTTGCTCCTTGAAAATGAACTGTATATGCATCTTTAAAATGGATATTGGCAGGTTTGTTCGCTATATAAATCGAGTTGCTGTCGAGTTGCTTCCAAACATCGTCCGAATAAATATTAAGTAGTGGTGTTGTATAGTCTTCCCCTCTTGCCACAAAATCATCAATCTCTTTCTTATAAACTAGCTCACTAAAGAATGGGGCATCGATATTGACAACTGCCTGAACATCTTTACGTTCTCCGCCAAGCCAAACACTTGCAGCACCCCCCATTGAATGTCCAAACACACCTATTTTCTCTATATCGATAGCTTGATAAAGGGGATCATTGTCACCTTTAGTTTTTGAACGTATTGTATCAATGACAAAATTCATATCGTCTGTTCGAAGCTTCATCCATTTTTGAATAAGACCATAAACTTCTTCCTTCGTGTATATGCCTTCTTTATTTGAATTACTTACTTCCCTGTTAAAACCTTTATCAATAAGTACCTTTGTTCCATCATCTGAAACAGTATAAAAAGAATGGTACGGATGGTCGATTGAAGCGACTACATATCCATGACTTGCAAGTTCAGTATAGGTAGACGTATTGCTTGATCTTATACCGTTTGCACCATGTGAGAATACAAGGAGAGGATATGATTTATCGGCATTTTTTGGATACCAAAACTCCACATTAACAAATCGGTTGTCCCCCTTATCAGTAAATTCCTCAATCCGATTTTGGTCTTTATATGTGTAAGTAGCTGTTGCGACTTGATATGTGCCAGTCACTTTTGGTGATTTATATTGAGGAAAAACAATTGCAGGTGCACTTGCTATGCACAGTACCAATATCGTTACAATAGTTTTCCATATTATAGATGAAGTTTTGTATTGCCTATTTCTCTTGTTATACAAAAGAGAACCCATTCCCATTACTGCGAAAATGAAAAGTACAATTGTAAGCATCGCCCAGCTGAAATTCCAATCAATTACCGATGAAAGGAGAAGCATTACAAAAGTAATGAACACAGCAACCCTTACCCAATTCTTCATTTTTTTATGGTTTTGCTTTGTCACCATACAGTAAATAGCAAACGCAATCTCGAAAATCAACATGATTAATAATAATAAAGTCCCCATAGTCGTTACCCCTTCTTCCGATTAATTTTTTATGAACTCATCATAAGAAATCGATGAAGGGAAGTATATAGAAAAACAGTAAGTTGTATCTACAAGCAAATAAGATGTAAAAAAGCAGTAAGCTATATGCTTACCGCTAACTATTTTTTGTAGAAAAACTGCTAATTTATTATTTTATTGGGTAATGTCTTTTTTAAACGTCTTTAGTTTTTCGTTGATTTTTTGGGCTTCTTTTTTATCATTATTCCATGACAGTAGACGAACTAAAATATAGATGAATGCAATTTGTAGTGCCAAAATAATGACCTCTGTTGCATTGTTTACAATATCCAAGCCACAAGCGAGGGCAATTAATAATAGTTCCAGTGTAAAAAAATGAAGAACAATTCTTATACGCATTTTTGTCTCGCTTATATCATGAGCTAGATACAACATTAATCCTAATAATGCACTTAAAAATGAAAATGCCATAATAATATAGATTGATATTAAATCAAACGCTAATTCAGGATAAAAGATTTGCCGTAAAATAGTAATAATAATGATGATGGATGCGAAGATGATTAAGAAATCTTTAACGATCTTTTGCACAATTTCGAAAAACTTCATATTAACCTCCTATTACAATCCTAGCATTTTTTTAAGGACAGGCACATACTGCCTTGATACAACAAGACGTTCCCCATTATCAAGTACCGCTACGAATCGGCCACTTATAGACGGGTGAATAGATGCAATTTTAGCTATGTTTACTATTGTTGATTTGGATGCCCGAAAACAATGAACTTCTTTGCATACCTCTTCTAATTCATATAGCTTATGTTTTACCTCAAAAACGTTATCCTTGCAGTAACTAAAAACCTTTCCATCAACTGCTTCGAAATAATAGATGTCCCTAACATTAATTCGATGAACGCCATCATTTTGATATCCGAGTATAAGAGGGGTTTCAGTTTTCAGCTTATTAACAATTTCAAGTATTTCTTCATCTACTTCATGGCACCTGATAAGTATTTCTTCTATCAGTTCTTTGCTTATTTCTTCTATTGAAATTTTCATAAGATCATCCTCTAAAAGTGCTGTGTCTTTCAGATTGTCTCATTTTAACATATCAATTTACAATACAATATTAACAAATACCTTCCTATATTTAACAATTCAAAGAATATGTCTCGTTTTTGCAAGATATTTTTCGGATGAATTTGGACTCTTACAAAGTGGAAAGTGCTTATTTCCATGTTTCATTACTAAAAAAAATACCGTAGACACACACAAATTTTTTTGCGTTTGTCTACGGTTTGATTATCCTCGTAGGGCGTCAATAAGTTCAGGTTTATATTCGCCACTACGTAACATCTCAATTTCATATTTATAAGGTGCTGTTTTTGATTTAGCATCACTGTTTAATGCAACAAATGGTGTTTCTAATATTTTTGGCACGTCCATCAATTGAGGATGGTGGACTACGTATTTTAAAGCATCAAATCCGATATGCCCAAAGCCAATATTTTCATGACGGTCTTTCCCTGCGCCACGAACATTTTTAGAATCATTTATATGAAGGACCTTAATACGATCCACACCAATAATCTTATCAAACTCGTTTAACACACCATCAAAATCTTCGACAATATTGTAGCCAGCATCATGCGTATGGCATGTATCAAAGCATACAGAAAGTCGTTCATTATGTGTAACACCATCAATAATTTTTGCAAGTTCATCGAAAGAACGCCCACACTCTGTTCCCTTACCTGCCATTGTTTCTAATGCAATTTGTACGGGAAAGTCTTGTGAAAGCACTTCATTTAAACCTTCAATAATTTTGGCAATACCTGCATCTGCTCCTGCGCCCACATGTGCACCAGGATGTAAAACAATTTGTGTTGCTTCCAATGCAGCAGTGCGCTCAATTTCTGATTGTAGAAAATCTACACCAAGACGGAAGGTTTCAGGTTTTTCAGTGTTTGCAATATTTATAATATATGGGGCGTGCACAACAATATTGGTCATGCCATGCTCTTTCATGTGTAATAGACCATTCATAATATTAAGATCTGCAATTGGTTTTCGACGCGTGTTTTGTGGAGCACCCGTGTAAATCATAAAGGTGTTAGCACCATAAGAAAGAGCTTCTTTACTAGAGCCGAGCAGCATTTCTTTACCGCTCATTGAAACGTGTGAGCCAAGTAACATATATATGCCTCCTTATTTTTTGCCGCGTGCTTTTATGCGACGTTCGCGTTTTTTAATCTTTTCCATTTCCCATTTCATATTACGTTTGTAGCCTGGTTTTACTTTTTTCGGTTTGCGCACTAAAGATTTTGCTTTTACATCAATTTCATTTTCGTGCTTCACTCGGTTTTTACGCGCATGACGTTCTTTTAGTTCAGACCATTCACCATCTTTGACATCCTTTTGTTCAAACGGAATACCCATTTTCTCAATGCGTGCTAATGCGTCCTCGTCTGAAGGCTCAAATAATGTAATCGCCGTTCCTTTATTACCTGCACGTGCTGTTCGTCCAACACGGTGAATAAAGAATTCTAGATCTTCTGGAATTTCATAGTTAATGACATGTGAAATCCCTTGAATATCGATACCACGCGCAGCAAGATCTGTTGCCACGATATATTGAAACTCTAAATCGCGAACTTGCTTCATCATTTTTTTACGATCACGAGGGGTTAAATCACCATGAATTTGACCACAGCGAATTCCTTGCTCGTTTAAATAGCCAGCAACATGCTCTGCATTTTTACGTGTATTCGTAAAAATGACCGCTAAAAACGGGTTAATGCCTTCAATGACATCTAGTAAACGTTTGTTGCGTGATTTCGAACGAACAGGCACAAGCACAAAGTCAATACCTTCTGCTACTGGACGTTTATCGTTCATATGAATGTGTACAGGTGCTTCCATGTATTTTTTTAGGAATGGCTGTAGACGTTCTGGAATTGTTGCAGAGAACACGAACATTTCAAGTTTTTCTGGCATTTGAGAAGCAAAGCCATCAATTTCTTCGATAAAGCCCATATCGAACGCTAGGTCCGCTTCATCCACAACTAAAATTGGTGCCGTATGCACAAATAACGCTTGAGCTGAAACAAGATCACGAATACGTCCTGGTGTACCAACAACGATTTGTGGTTGCGTTTTTAACTTATCAATGGAGCGTTGTTTGTCCGTACCCCCAATAAATAATTTCGCTTGAATCTCTGTTCCTTCTATTAATTGATTTAACGCATCAAAAATTTGTTGAGCAAGCTCTCGTGTTGGCGAAGTAATAACAGCTTGTACTTCTTGCTTGTCAACTTGAATGCGTTGCACGATTGGAATAAGGAAACTATGCGTTTTCCCTGTCCCTGTATGTGCTTGACCAATCGCACTTTTCCCTTTAAGTATTAGCGGAATAATTTCCTTTTGTATTGGTGTTGGTTCTGTGAAGCCAAGCTTTGCAATTGCGTCCTGCAAAAATGGCTGAAAATTATAATCAGTATATTTTGACATAATTCGTTCCTCCTTACATCTTTCCCATTGTACCATGATTCGGCCTTTTAGGTATGTTTCCGTACTATTAACATAAGCATTTACAATATTCTCTTGTTTTTTTCATCGATGCAACGCTAACCCTTAACAAACTTACTTTAATTGCGACTATTATGCAATGAAAAATGTAAAGTGTGAATAATGCAAAAAAATCCAATGAACTTTTCGTATTTTTATCCAACTAATAATTTGAATAGTTTCCACATGCTGAGGTTGATAGATGATGAAAGCAGCAAGATGGTATAAAGCGAGAGATATCCGTGTAGAAAATATTGAAGAGCCTGCCATTGCACATGGAAAAGTAAAAATGAAAGTACATTGGACAGAAATTTGTGGGGTGATTTACATGGGTATGCAGCTCGGCCAATCTTTATTGCAGTCGAACAATCCCTTTATTTAAGTAAAAAAGCGTTAATGCAAGAGAAAAATCATATTCATATTCTTGTTAACTCACAATGATAGAGCTTCGTTTCATATCTTTAAAAGCAGATAGAGAAAATTATGCTACACCCTTTTCTCTATCTGCCCGTATAAATAAATGCTTTGTATCGCCTATTCGTATTGCTTCATCTTTTTGAAAATATCTAAATTCGCCATTAAAAAGTTTACTTTCTCTTCTCCAAATACACCGAGCGTGCGTCCTTCTGTATTAATCTCCACAATTTCTTCAATTTCCTTCACTGACAGCCCGCTTGCATTTGCAATTCGGTTAATTTGAATTTGTGCTGCTTGCACACTAATATGCGGATCTAAACCTGACCCTGAGGCTGTCATTAAATCAGCAGGAATCTCTTGTCGTTTGACTGTTGGATTCGCCTCTAAAAATGACTGAATGTCTTCATCTATTCGTTTTATTAATTCTGGATTGGACGGTGCATAGTTAAAGGTACCTGAGCTAACTCCTCCATAAACAGTTGCGCCATGTTCATCTGGTACAATATCTTCCTTTGCATATACATTATAATTAATAGAAGAAACACGTCCCCCAAAAAATGCTGGTGATGTAAAGGCTTGCCCTAGCAGTTCTGAACCAACAGCTTTGCCATCAACTTCAACAATGCTACCATTTGCCTGCTCATTAAATAGCCCTTGTGCAATGCCAGTCACAGTAAAAGGATAAATCAAACCACATAATACAAACATTGTTAATGATACAAATAATGCTTGCTTTGCGCTGTCCCAAAATCTATTCATGTCATTTTCCTCCTATAGCCCAAGCATGGTTAACAGTGGCCCTACTAGTAAATCAATCACCTTTATCCCGATAAAGGGGGCAAAGATGCCACCGAGTCCATAAATGAACAAGTTTTTCTGTAATAATTTTGCAGCGCTCATCGGCTTATACTTTACACCCTTTAACGCTATAGGAATTAATAACGGAATAATGACCGCGTTAAAAATTAAAGCAGAAATGATGGCACTTGTTGGTGAATAGAGTTGCATAATATTAAGTGAGCTCATTTCTGGTACTGCCACCATCAGCATAGCAGGGATAATCGCAAAGTATTTCGCAACATCATTTGCAATACTAAATGTAGTAAGTGCGCCACGCGTCATCAATAATTGTTTCCCAATCTCTACAACTTCGATTATTTTAGTTGGGTTTGAATCTAAATCTACCATGTTTGCAGCCTCTTTTGCTGCATTCGTCCCTGAATTCATGGCAAGACCAACATTTGCCTGCGCCAAAGCAGGTGCATCATTCGTTCCGTCCCCTGTCATCGCAACAACTTTCCCAAGTGCCTGTTCATCTTTTATGACCTTTATTTTGTCCTCAGGCTTACTTTCAGCAATAAAGCTATCCACTCCTGATTCTTTAGCTATAGCCGCTGCTGTTAGTGGATTATCACCTGTACACATAATTGTTTTAATGCCCATTGCCCGCAATTGTTCAAATCGTTCTTTTAAACCCGATTTTACAACATCTTTAAGATGGATTACGCCTAAAATATTATTATTCATCGACACAACAAGTGGTGTCCCCCCAACAGATGATACTTGATGGACTAACTGCTCCAAATTTCGAGGGATAGGATGCCCTGCAGCGATGCTTTCTTGTTTAATCGTATCGTAAGCCCCTTTACGAATTTTTGTGCCATCCTTCAAATTTAAGCCACTCATCCGTGTTTGTGCAGAAAATGCCATATGCTCACTTGTTGTAATGATTTGTTTTTCATCTGTCGTATTCACACCTAAATCGCATGCCAACGATAATATAGATTTCCCTTCAGGTGTGTCATCGGTTAAGGAACTAAGCCATGCAGCTTGCATCAATGTTAGAGGTGCTACTCCCTTTACAGGTAGAAACTCAGATGCCATGCGATTGCCATAAGTGATTGTTCCTGTTTTATCTAATATTAGTGTGTCTACGTCACCGCACGCTTCTACAGCTCTTCCTGACATCGCAATAACATTAAACTGTGTCACACGGTCCATTCCAGCAATACCAATGGCGGAAAGTAAGCCACCGATTGTAGTTGGAATTAAACAAACCGTTAGTGCAATTAATGTTGCAATAGAGATGTGAACATTTAAATAAGTCGTCATAGGATATAACGTCACGACAACTAATAAGAAAATCATCGTTAAACTTACTAACAATGTATTTAACGCAATTTCATTGGGTGTTTTTTTTCGACTAGCCCCTTCTATAAGCGTAATCATTTTATCTAAAAATGACTCTCCTGGCAGTGAAGTAATTTCAATTATGAGCCAATCACTTGTGACAGTCGTTCCACCTGTAACAGATGAAAAGTCACCACTTCGTTCTTTTACGACAGGTGCTGACTCACCCGTAATAGCCGATTCATCGACTGTTGCAATCCCTTTAATTACCTCGCCGTCGTTTGGAATGACCTCCCCTGCTTGAACTAATACAATATCTCCCTTTTTCAGCTCATGTGCCTGTTTCATTATTTCCGAACCATCCGCTAAAAGAACTCGTGCCTGTGTAATTGTTTTTGTATTTTTTAACGTTTGAACTTGAGCCTTACCTCGCCCTTCTGCTATAGACTCTGCAAAATTAGCAAATAATATCGTCACAAAAAGAATAATAGCTACAATAACATTATAGAGTCGATCATGCTCGCCTCCCCCACTCCCAAGTATATTGGGGAAAAACAATAACAATAGCACAAAGATAAATCCGACCTCTACAACGAACATTACGGGATTTTTGATCATATAAAATGGATTAAATTTTTTCAACGCGCCAATCATGGATTGCTTCATTATATCGCTCGAAATAAAGCTTTTTCTTACAGTTTCCATTTAATTCTCTCCTCATCAGGAATGTATTTGTAAATGCTCTGTAATTGGACCAAGTGCCAATGATGGTAAGAATGTCAATGCACCAATCATTAGTACAATTCCTACAAGCAAAAATGTAAACATCGATGTATCTGTTTTCAATGTTCCAATTGAATCGCTATGCAACATTTTTTTAGCAAGTAACGAAGCAATTGCCAATTGAATTATGATGGTTAAATAGCGTCCGAAAAACATCGCTAGCCCTGTCGATACATTCCAAAATGTCGAGTTATCGGCTAATCCTTCAAAGCCAGAGCCATTGTTGGCAGATGCTGAAGCAAATTCATATAACACCTGCGATAAACCATGCGCTCCTGGATTTGTTATGCCCGCCACTCCTGCTGTCGTAGCAACAGCGAGCCCAGAAAATAGCAGGATGATGGCAGGATGAATTAAAATACAAAGCGCTATAAGCTTCATTTCCTTTTCCTCAATTTTCTTTCCTAAAAATTGTGGGGTGCGGCCTATCATTAAACACGCAATAAAAATTGTCAGTAGCACATACATCATCATGTTCATTAGCCCAACGCCTTTACCACCGAATACAACGTTTACCATCATGTTAAACATCGGCACAAGACCACCAAGCGGTGTTAAAGTATCATGCATATTATTGACAGAGCCAGTTGTAAAAGCAGTTGTGACAGCAGTGAACAGAGCCGATTGTGCTATACCAAAACGCATTTCTTTTCCTTCCATACTGCCAAGTTCCTGTGTAATACCTAGCTCACTAATAAGTGGATTTCCAGCACGCTCAGCTATGTATACTGTTACTAGTCCAATTAGAAACAGCATACTCATGGCACCAAAGATTGCTAGCCCTTGCTTACCAACTATCGTCTTCTTTTTTCTATAAGCAACCATCAAGCCAAATGCTATAACACAAGCCCCAGGTAGCAACATCATAGATAGCATTTCTACGATGTTGGATATAACTGAAGGGTTTTCAAAAGGAGTCGTCGAATTGGCTCCATTAAAGCCTCCTCCATTTGTACCAACATGTTTAATCGATTCAAGCGATGCAACAGGTCCAAGTGCGATATCTTGCATCTTTCCTTCGATTGTTTGGACGGTTTTATTCGCACTTAATGTTTGAGGCGAACCTTGCGATACTAAAATAATGGCAACTACAATTGAAATTGGCATTAATACACGTGTGATAACACGTACAAAATCTACATAAAAATTGCCCAAAGTATCACTTTTTGCCACTAAACGTCGGCAGAACGCCATACATGCTGCATAGCCTGTCGCTGCTGATGTGAACATCATAAAAATAATGACGAGCATTTGTGACAAATAACTTAAACCCGATTCACCACTATAATGCTGTAGATTTGTGTTTGTCATAAACGAAATAATCGTATTAAAGGATAGCGTTGCCTCCATATTTTCAATTTCATTAGGGTTTAACAACAGATAAGATTGAATGCGCAACAGCATATAGCCAATGAACACCATCAAAGCATTTGACATAATTAACGACAGCACGTATTGTCTTCCGGTCATATCCACTTGCTTTATGCCACATAATTTATAAATGACATCATCTACTTTATCCATCACTGGATCGAGCCATGTTTTTTTATGCATCGTTACATGAAAAAGATAATGACCCGTTAAGATAACAAGCGGTAAATAAATCATACAAACAATGGCTATTTGCCACATACTCTATTCCTCCTGCATCCTATTAATAATTTTCTGGATATAAAAGGGCGTACCCTAAATATCCAAAAAGTAAGATAAGTATAATGCCAATAACGATTCCCATATTCATTCCCCCTACTCTTCGACTAACTTATAGCACCAAATTGTTAACGCATATAGACTGGCGAAACTAATGATTAATAAGCCAATCATATAAAAGTCCATCAATTCACATCACCATTCCCTCCATTTGATGTTTTCATCATACTGACTTTGAAATTAATATAGTGTTAGGAAATCGCTTTTTATATTAAGAAACGATAAAGGGGTTAAATCTTTACACTTTCTTAATGTCAGATGACGCTATAATACAAATGAGGTGAAGGATGATGGAAAATGAGCGCCCCACTCCAGAAGAGTTTTTAGCAAAGATTCATCAGGAGCAAGCAACTGTCGGTAGACTGAAAATTTTTATCGGTTATGCTGCTGGTGTAGGTAAAACGTATGCCATGTTAGATGCAGCCCATCTAGCAAAAAAACTAGGCAAAGACGTAGTAATTGGCTATATAGAGCCACATCCACGTCCAGATACATTAGCCTTACTTGACGGGCTTGAGCAAATACCGACTAGAAATATTCATTATAAAGGGAGAGACTTTCAAGAATTAGATATAGATGCAGTATTGAAACGCAAACCAGAAATTGTGCTAATCGATGAGTTGGCACATACAAATGTTCCACTTATGCGACATACAAAAAGGTTTGGGGATGTAGAAGAATTACTTGCGAAAGGTATCCATGTATATACAACTGTAAATATTCAACATATTGAAAGTCTTCATGATGTGGTAGAAGATATTACGGGGGTACAAGTGCGAGAACGCATTCCAGATTATTTAATTGATCAAGCAGCACTTATTAAAATTGTGGACATTGAACCTGATGAGTTAATTCAACGCTTAAAAGAAGGCAAAATCTATCACAAGCAACAAGCTGAAAAAGCATTAGCATCTTTTTTTCGCAAACAAAATTTAGTTGCACTTCGGGAAATTGCCCTTCGCAGGACTGCAGATACGATTAATTACAAACACGTAAACGATTGCGAATCGATTAGGCAACCGAAACAAATTGAAGAGCATATTTTAGTTGGTATTAGTAGCTCTCCAACAAATGCAAAAGTAATTCGCACTGCCGCAAGACTTGCCCAAGCATTACATGGAAAATTCACTGCGCTTTATGTGCAAAAAGTGCAAGAAAGTAGTTTTAATGAAGCGAATGCTGAACGATTGCAACAACATATTAAATTGATCGAGCAACTTGGAGGCCATGTCGTAATCGTTCAAGAGAATGATGTCGCAGCTGCCCTAGCAAACTATGCACAATTAAGTGGGGTCACAAAGCTAGTACTTGGCAGAACTGCTTTGAAAAAGAAATGGTGGCTGCCACATCCGAAAATCAGTGACCGGCTCAATGAATTCGCGCCGAATTTAACTATTCATATTGTTCCAGATCAAGAAAATGAACAATTGTATTTTCCTACTGGCGTTCGAAATCGATTAACGATTGAATGGTTGGATTTATTAAAAATGGCAGTAGTGTTTATCTTGGGTTCTTTTTTAGCTTTATTTTTCTTTACAATAGGAGTCAGCGAATCCAATATTATTACGATTTATATTCTCACTGTGTTAATTCTTGCGATATGGTCGTCCGGATGGCTGATGAACATTGTTAGCTCTGCAGTGGCTGTACTTCTATTCAACTTTTTATTCACTGAGCCACGATTTTCCCTAGAAGCATATCATCGGGACTATCCTATTACTTTTCTGATTATGTTTTTCTCTGGCATCATCACAAGCAGCTTAACAAAAAAGATAAAAGAGCAGGCCATCGTTGCTGTTCGTAAATCTTATCGGATGGAAGTTTTACTAGAAACAAATCGCAAGCTACAACATGCCAAATCTATCGAAGAAATCATTACTGAAGGCATGACACAAATTGTTAAATTAGTAGAAAACCCTGTTCAATTTTTTGAAATAGAACAGAAATCAATTACTAACACTATTTTTTTCCCAACTACAAGTCTGTCTAATATGGAGAACACTAAAGTAGCATCACTATTTCAAGATACAAATGAATTAGGTGTAATACATTGGGTCATTAATAATAACCATTTTGCTGGTGTATCAACAGATATATTTCCTGAAGTAAATGGCTATTATTTACCTGTTATTTCAAATGGAAGCGTTAAGGGTATTGTAGGAATTGCTCTTTCTAAGCAAGCACCTCTACCCGCATTTGAACGCGATATTTTACATGCCATTATGAATGATTTTTCATTTGCTCTCGATAAATGGTATTTGCAAAATTTAAATGCGCAAGTTGCAAGAGAAGCGGAACTTGAACAGATGAGAGCTAATCTTTTGCGTGCCATCTCACATGATTTACGAACACCGCTTACAACTATTTCAGGGAATGCAGATATACTGTTAACAAATAAAGCTCATATTCCCGAAATCGAAAAAACACGATTATACGAAGATATATATAAGAACTCAAAATGGCTTGTTCAGATGGTTGAAAACTTACTGGCAGTTTCGATGTTAGAAGATGGGCAATTTGCATTAGAAATGCAGTTAGAGCTAGTCGAGGATATTATTCAAGAGGCGTTACAACATGTTACTCCACGTGACAATACACATAATATTTCTTATCATGTAGAGCCTGATTTAGTCATGGCATTGATGGATGCACGCCTGATGATTCAAGTAATTATAAATATTATAGATAATGCACTAACTTATACACCTGCAGGTAGTGACATCTCTTTCATAGCAAAAGATAGAGGCCAATTTGTTGACATTAGTATTACTGATAATGGACCAGGTATTGACGATTCGTTAAAAGAAAAACTGTTTGAGCCGTTTATAACGGGCAAAGTACAGCGTAGTGATAGTCGAAGGGGCTTAGGCTTAGGGTTAGCATTATGTCAAACAATTTTAAAATTACATGATAGTGAATTAGAAGTTGCAGATAACTACCCGACTGGAACCATCTTTCGTTTTACTTTAAAAAAAGGAGTTGTCAGTATAAATGAATAAACGGATTTTAGTCGTAGAAGATGATGTAGCAATCGGCAATTTAATTAGAATGACCTTAACTACACAGCACTATGAATTCGATATTGCACAGGATGGTTCTAGTGCCTTGCAAAAAGCTATTTCGTTGAAGCCTCATGTCATTATCCTCGATTTAGGCTTACCAGATATGGACGGGATAGATTTTATTAATAAAATACGCGGCTGGACCCAAACACCCATTATTGTTGTTAGTGCACGTGGTGAAGAATTCGATAAAATTAACGCCTTAGATGCTGGAGCTGACGACTATGTCACAAAACCTTTTAGCGTGGAGGAGCTCCTTGCTCGTATCCGTGTAGCATTACGAAGAACTAGTAGCGAACATCAGCTTGAAGCTGAGTCCGCAGTGTTTATTAATGGTCAGTTAGAGATTCATTATTTGGCAAACACCGTGTTTGTTAACGGTGTAGAAGTGCACTTGACTCCTATCGAGTATAAACTTTTAGTCGTGCTATCTAAGCACGTTGGTAAAGTACTTACACATAATTTTTTATTGAAAGAGATTTGGCAAAATGCACTTCAGTCAGATGTACCAAGTCTTCGTGTATTTATGGCGACTCTTCGAAAGAAAATAGAAGAAAATCCATCACAACCAAAGTATATTCAGACTCACGTTCGTGTTGGATATAGAATGCTACGAGTTAATGATGATGAATAATGAAAGTACAAAAGGCACTGTCGAATAAGCCATTAAACTATAACAACTCCATTTCTACACGGTAAAAATCTGTGCGCAGGGCTCCTATTCTATGGAGACATGCCTTTACTCAATTGTAGAAGACAATTCGACTATTCAATAACAGAAAACATTTCATCTACCTATGCAGAATAATTCTTTTACCCAAATAAGCTCAAATACACAAAATATTATACAATGTTTTGTGTATTTTTTTAGAATTTTCTTTACCCCATAATCCATTCTATCGTGACTTACATAACCTAATATGAAAGAGCACATAGGAGCTCTTTCTATTGTTCATTTATTAGCATTTGTCGAACGCTAACATCAGCGTCTGCATATCATATCTATAATCAGGTATGTCATCAATGAAAAGCATACAATGAAAGGAGATCATTATGGTATTTAGACCACCTTATCAATACCCGATGTATCCGGGTGGCATGCAAATGCCTGCGCAGATGCCAGCGCAAATGCCTGCGCAAATGCGGATGCCAACACCTCCTCAGATGTCACCGCAGTCCTTTTATCCGCCTGGAGGTTTTCCTCAACCACGAATTCCAGGTGGCTTTCCAATGTCCGGTGGAATGAGGGGGGCATTCGGAGGGCAAATGCCGACGCCACCCGTACAGGAGCCTTCCAAAATCGGTTCATTTTTACAGCAGGCAAATAGTTTATTTAACTCTGCTAAAACGTATACCCCTTATATACAACAAGCAATGCCGATGGTGAAAAACATCCCTTCACTTTTAAAACTGTATAAAGGTTTTCAGGGACTCCCAGCAGCTGGAGCGGCAGCAGGGGTTGCAGCAGCTGCTGCAACTGATGCAGTGGCAGCTAGTAAAGTAGCAGGCTCCTCTAAAGGTAAACGTTCAACGCAAAAAAATGCGGCGCCTACCCCACGAGAACCAATTCCATCCAAGCCGCGTATTTTCCAGCCACCTATGGAGTGAAGGTTTCTTTGTATTCGCCGTGCCTGTCCGTTATAATGTAGGTAGGTAAGCTTGAAAGGAGTCACAACCATGCAAGTATTAAAAATTAATCCACGTGGCTATTGCTACGGTGTTGTTGATGCGATGGTCATTGCACGTAACGCCGCACTCGATAAAACATTACCAAGACCTATCTACATTTTAGGGATGATTGTGCACAATAAACATGTTACAGATGCCTTTGAAGAAGATGGTATCATTACACTAGACGGCGATAATCGCTTAGAAATTATTGAACAGGTTGAAACGGGCACTGTTATTTTCACGGCGCATGGTGTTTCACCTGAAATTCGTGAAATTGCGAAACGCAAAGGCCTAGTATCCATTGATGCTACATGTCCTGACGTAACAGTAACACACGATTTAATTCGTGAAAAATCAGCTGAAGGCTACGATATTATTTATATTGGTAAGAAAGGTCATCCAGAGCCAGAAGGTGCAATCGGTGTTGCTCCAGACCATGTTCATTTAGTACAATCTTCAACGGATATTGATGCATTAAACTTAACAAATGATAAATTGCTAGTAACGAACCAGACGACTATGAGTCAATGGGATGTTGCTCATTTAATGGATAGTTTAAAAGAGAAATTCCCACATATTGAAGTGCATAAAGAAATTTGTTTAGCAACGCAAGTTCGTCAAGAAGCCGTTGCGAAGCAAGCAGGGGAAGCAGATTTATTAATTGTTGTTGGCGATCCAAAATCTAATAACTCGAACCGTCTAACACAAGTATCAGTAGAAATTGCAGGTACACCTTCTTATCGTATTGCAGATGTTTCTGAGCTTAAAATTGATTGGTTAAAAGGAATTAATACGGTTGCAGTCACTGCAGGTGCATCAACACCAACACCTATTGTGAAAGAGGTTATTAACTTCCTTGAGCAATTTGATGAAAGTGACGAAACGACGCATAGTATCCAACGCACAGTTACACTTGATAAAATTTTACCAAAAATAAAAACGCCTAAGCCTGTCGATAAAATTTTGCCTTATTAATTTAACCGACTTAAGGCAATGTGAAAGTACTCGATTGTTCATCAGACAATGGCGTCAGTATACGACAAAATGCATCAAGATGTTTAGCTTGATGCATTTTGTCATTTATATATATTTACTGTCGGAACCGTAAGACATGGGCATTCTGCGTGGTTAGCGCGGATTGCAGCTTAATCCACCTGTAACGGACATTACCTATAGCATTTACCTATATTTTCACTCTTTACTAAAATAATAATTAATAGGACGACCAATACCACCGTAATGAACATCCATCGTTATTTCCTTTTGCTTTTCTAGAAAATCTAAGTATCGTCTTGCTGTCACACGTGCAATGCCTACTCCACTTGCAACATCTTCTGCTGATGCACCATCTACTGTTTGCAAATAATGCACTACTTTCTCTAGTGTCGCTCGATTAAAACCCTTTGGCAAACTTTTCTCAGTTTTCTCCTCAATTGCTCCTACTGCCTTACCTTCTCCACTATGATAATGGAATAACTGATCAAGCTCTCCTTGCGTTAGCTCCCGTTCTGTTTGCATTTGTTGCTTGAATCGAATGTAGTAGTTTTCTAACGTTCCTTGCACTCGCTCAAACGAAAATGGCTTCATTATATAATCAAAGACACCAAGATGCAAAACTTGTTTTACCGTTTCCATATCATTGGCTGCTGTTACAGTAATAACATCGACAGGAATTTTGAGTTCACGGATTTTTCGCAAGGTAGTTATACCATCTTGCTCGGGCATGAAAATATCCATAAACACTAAATCAGGTCGTAGCGTACGGATTTTGTCTATTCCCTCTACGCCGTTCGATGCTTGCCCTATTACATTAAATCCTGCAACTTTTTCAATAAATTGACGGTTTACCTCCCGCACCATTGGATCATCCTCTATTAATAACACGTTTATTTGCGTCACTGTCTAGCCCTCCATACAATCGATTACAACTCTCCTCTAAAATGTGAATTAAACATACTTGTTTCTAATGAGATACGAAGTGGATGTTTTTGTACTATGTCCATTATAGAGTGAAAAATCCGAACACTAAGGATGATAAAATGTTAATAAAAAGCTTGTCCCTTTACTAGGTTCACTCATTACCTCAATTTCACCTTGACCCTTTTGTACGATTTCTTTTATTAAATACAGGCCGATACCTCGACCCTTTTTTTCTTTTGTTGAATAGCCATTATCAAAAATTTGTGCCTTTACCGCTTCCGTCATGCCGACTCCGTTATCTGTTACTAAAATAGCAAGTACATCATCATCTTCATCTACAGAAATATGAACAGTCTTTTCTTCAACTGGACTATCTTTTAATGCATCAAATGCATTTTCGATTAAATTCCCAAATAAGATGACAAAATCATGATGATCTAAATTTTTTGGGAATGTTGTGAGACGACTAGCTCGGTCTATTTCTAATGTAATCCCATGCTCTTTCGCATGCGCAATTTTACTAAGTAATAACCCCGAAATATTTTCATTTTTAATGCGCTCATTTAAAAAATTAGTGATTTCATCATGTTCTTCCTTAACTTGTGTTAAATAGGATAGTGCTTGATCATGATGTCCAAGCTGTAAAAGACCAGCGATCGTATGCAATTTATTTTTATGTTCATGCGTTTGTACACGTAATGCCTGGACAAACGCCTTCACACCGGTTAATTCCTCGGCTAATTTCTTCACCTCTGTGCGATCCTTAAACATCGCTACAGCACCAACCGTTTCACCATTGACCTGTATAGGGATACGATTACTCATAATGCTATGATCATTTATATAAAGTTCACGATTATAGATAGGACGATCTAACGCTAATATTTCTGGTAAACGGGTATCTGGTAACACCTCGAAAATTTTCTTGCCAATTAACGAAGATGGCCGTTCTGCTACACCTAAAATATCACATGCTTTTTCATTAAAAATTGTAATCGTCAATTCAGTATCTATTGCGATAATCCCTTCATGCATAGCGTTAAAAGTTTCAGTGCGTTCCACATACATTTTAGCAATTTCATGTGGCTCCAATCCAAACATTTGCTTTTTCATATGACGACCTAATGTGTTTGCACCCCATGCACTAAATAATAGTGATAAAGCTACTGTAATCATTAGCTCTTTTTGGATAGATAATAGAAGCTCGCTAACGGTTAATACACTATAACCTACGATTACAACGCCAATTTGACGTCCATTGTCAGTCATAATTGGTACGAAGGCGCGTACCATATCTCCACGTTCACCATGTGCAATGGATGTATAATAATGTTCAGAAAATGCAGCGTTTAAATCCCCTGACTGTGAGATGGTGCCGATTTCCTCCGTATTTGGATGGGAATACTTTCGTCGCTGCATATCGAGTACAACTATATACTGCGCCCCATTTATATCACGTATTTCTTCAACAACAGGATTAATATGTTTAGTCGCTTCTGTGAAATCACGATTGGCAATAGCCGTTTTCATTTCTGGTAACTGCGAGACAGTTTTTGCAACTAGTAATGCCTGTTCTGCCAGCTTTTCTTTTTGTTCATTCATGACAAACCCAAGCAAAAACGTTCCACCTATACTAAAAGACAACAAAAGTATAAAAAAAGTAAGAGACATGATTTTGCCCTTCATCGATAACTTTTGAAATTTCAAGATCATTGCCTCCCTCTTACTATATTTTAGCTTACTCCTTATGTTAGAATAACAAAAACATGTGAAAATACGAATCAATTGGGTGTAGAATATGAAAAAATTTATTATTGGGACGATTGCAACCGTTTTGATCTTAACCATTGTATTTAGTATACAGCAAGGAATATTATTTTCGAAAACGCTCCCCTATGATGATGAACAAAAGGGCCTTGATACACAAATTACGATACATTTAAGTCATGTTGTAGCTGAAAATACGCCAAAAGGTCAAGCTGCAACGAAATTTGCTGAACTTGTAGAGGAAAAAACAAACGGCAAGGTAAAAGTCCATGTTTATCCAAATGCCTCGTTATTTAACGATGAAAATGAATTCAAAGCTTTACAAGATGGAAAAGTCGAAATCATCATTCCTACTTTTTCTAAAATGACTTCCTATGTACCAGATTGGCAAGTGCTTGACCTGCCGTATCTTTTTCATACAGATGATGAAGTTCATGAGGTACTAACAGGACCAATCGGTGAACAATTATTGGATGAGTTAAAGCCTTTTAATGTACGGGGTCTCGGCTTTTGGCACAATGGCTTTAAACAGTTAACAGCGGAGCATCCAATTCATACGTTTGAAGATTTACAAGGTTTACGTATACGCACAATGCCAAGTAAAACGCTTGAAAAGCAATTTAGCTTAGTCGGGGCTACGCCTGTCCCGATTTCCTTTAGCGAAGTTTTTACTGACTTAGAAACACATGCTATCGATGCACAAGAAAATACGGCCTCTAATATTTTTTCGAAGGGCTTTTACAAAGTACAAAAAAATATGACGTTAACAAACCATGGGATTTTAGGCTATTCAGTTTTGATGAATGAAAATTTTTGGGAAAAGTTACCATCAAAAGTCCAAAAGCAGCTAATAGATGCCATGAAAGAAACAACTGAATGGCAATTTAAGCAGGCTGTGTTAATGAACGACAATGATTTACGAAAACTACAACAAGAAGCCGATTTTGAAATTTATACGATGAGCGATGAGGAGCGTCAACGCTTTCAAGAAAAACTTGCCCCTGTCTATGATTTCTATCGTGCCAATGTAAAACAGCATAATGTATTACCTGAAATCCAAAAGATTGTTTCTCCTTAGAACTTTTGGTCATTAAAAATACATCCTCACTTTATGTGGGGATTTTTTCTTTTGTATTATAATAGTTTAGAGAAATCGCATTCTACTATAAAACAGCCTCAAACCATTGGTATTACTAGCTTTCTATCTAATCAAATGAAAAATGAACAAAATGAACAATAGAAACTTTACGGCCATAAATCCTATTGTCGGAAAATTTCCGCTATGATAACCACATGAAAGCGTTCACAAAGTTCACATTTTTTTAGGGGGAAGTATTATGCGGATAAATTTTAAAAACTTAACGGTACAAGTGCTGATTGCCATTATACTTGGTATTATTGTTGGTGCTGCATTCCCAGAGTTCGGTGCTAGCTTAAAAATATTAGCTGATATTTTTATTAAATTAATTAAAATGTTAATTGCACCTATTATTTTCTTAACTGTTGTTATCGGGATTGGTAGCATGGGTGATGTAAAAAAGGTCGGTAAAATTGGTGGTAAGGCATTAATTTATTTTGAAATTGTCTCGACTTTCGCACTTGCGATTGGCTTACTTGTTGTAAATATCATTCAACCTGGTAAAGGATTTAATACAGATGCAGCAAACGCTGCGGATGTTTCACAATATACTGAGCAAGCTGCTGCTGCTGAGCATGGTTTTGGGGCATTTATAATGCAAATTATCCCAGATAATGTTGTCGGTGCACTTGCGAATGGTGAGTTATTACCTGTTTTATTTTCAGCTGTATTATTCGGGTTAGCAGCAGCGGCTATTGGAGAACCGGCTAAACCTGTTATCAAATTTTTCGAGCAAGTAGCAGATATTTTCTTTAAAATTGTTAATATGGTGATGAAAATTTCCCCAATTGGTGCTTTTGGTGCTATGAGTTACACAATCGGGAACTTCGGTATAAAATCACTTGGGAACTTAGGTTTCTTAATGTTATCTGTCTATATTACAATGTTCATATTTATCGTTGTCGTTATTGGTTTAATTACACGCTTCTTTGGCTTTAGTATTTTTAAATTCATTAAATATATTAAAGATGAAATTTTTATCGTTATCGGTACATCATCTTCTGAATCTGCACTTCCTTCGATGATGCGCAAATTAGAAAATTACGGCTGTTCGAAACAAGTTGTAGGTCTTGTAATTCCAACAGGTTATTCCTTTAACCTGGACGGCACTTCCATTTATCTATCAATGGCTGCTCTCTTTATCGCACAAGCTTATGGGGTTGATTTAGATATTTGGCATCAGCTTACTTTACTTGCTATTTTAATGTTAACGTCTAAAGGAGCTGCTGGTGTAACAGGCTCAGGCTTTATTACGCTTGCTGCAACACTCGCTGCATTCCCTATGATTCCTGTAGAAGGGATTGCACTGTTAATTGGTGTCGATCGATTTATGTCTGAGGCACGCGCTGTTACTAACTTAATTGGTAACGGTGTAGCGACAGTAGTTGTATCTAAGATGGAAAATGAATTCGATACAGAGCAAGAAAAACGTGCATTATCCGGTAAAATCATTTCTAACTAATAATAATGAAACCTCCAATCTACTCGATTAGTAAGTAGATTGGAGGTTTTTTACATACCTAAAAGCATTTAATAGACTTCAATTTCTAATGCTACGTATTCAAAACTCGAGCGTTCGAACATCGGAAATATGCTCAACGCAGCCGCTCTATTATCGACTTGCAGTTTCCAACATGCAACTTCGTCCACGATACTAAAAATCCTTCATCGTATTCACTTATTTCCCCTCTAATACTTCAATAATTTCTTTGAGTGTGTTGGTTGTGCCGACATTGCCAGGGAAGATAATGAAAGAAGAACGAGGGAACTTACTTTCTTCTCCTGTTTTCCACACTGGAACACCCGGTTTAATTTGACCTACTACTTCAGCGCGCTTGACTGATAGTCCCACTGTTCCAACACTGGATGAAGTAATTCCACCTTTTGCAACTATGTACTTCGGTCGTACCTTTAAGTCAGTGACAATGCTTGTCACTGCTTGTGATATTTTAACAGATAGTTGAAGTTCACTTTCGCCTTGATTCACTCCTAAGTCCAATCTCTCCCGACGAGTGTAATAAACTACGGATTTTCCAGAAGTAATCAGCTCTTCGCAAGTAATACGGACACGATTGATTTCCTGTTGGAATTTCTCATCATCGTGCACAAGATGAACATTAAACTCTACTCCTGTTACTAGACCACTATCAAGAAGGGCACACAATTGATCTGTTGTCTTTTGAACGTGCGAGCCAACTACGATAAGTCCTCCATTTGAAGTCTCTTCCGTAATAAGCTCTACTCTTGATAAAAATGGCTTATCAGAAATGCCTCCAAGTACTTTCGTTAAGGAAGCGGCACTTCGGAAAATAAACGTTTTTCCCGCTTTCATAACTTGGAGCAAGGCAATTACAAACACTTCAACATCGCTGTAAACGGCTGCATTCACAACGACTTTCTTGAAGTTTTCAGCTTCCATTAATTGCGCTTTGATTGCTTCAATATTTTGTGAACGTAAATCTTCAATGCTGATATAAATAGTATCTTCTTTTGGATAAACACCCTTTGTTTTTTCTTCAATCCATTCGCCTAGATGTGAAGAACTAAAGCCGAAAGTACGGTCTTTAGCAAACTCTGTTTCACTAGCTGGAACAAGTTCTTCTCCATACTGAACATAATGGATATTGTCGATTGTTAAACGGCCACCTTCTTTAAAAAATGGAATAAGTATTTCCCCGTCAAACTTAGTATTAGAAATTTCTTCAATTGTGTTTTTCATTGTTTCGGTTTCTAGCGGGTAATGACCACGCAATGTAGAATCCCCGCGGCTAACCAGTAGATAAGGAATTCCTTCTTGTAAGGAAACCTCATGCACTCGGCGAGCTATATCCTGATGAACAACCGCTGTTTCCTCAGCGGTAAAACTGCGAGAATTTGTTAGCAGAAAAAAAATTTGATTTTGCTCACGGAATCCTTGCTTAATGCTTTCTTCAGTCCAATCCGTATAAACAGAAACACCGTGAACGGTTTGTACACCTGTTGGGTCATCATCAAGAATCACGATTTTATGGTTAAACCCTTTTCGCGCATCCTCCAATTTCATCTGAATTTGCTCGCAACTTGGTTCAATTAGGCCTGATAATTGTTCCGATGCTTTTCTCGCTACCATTTATCGCACCTCTCTTGAAACTTCAACATTTGCTAATTTCTCATAGTGTTGGACAATGCTTGCGTGATCTAGGGTTTCCATTCCATTAGCTTTTAAAGAATAGAAAATTTCTAAGAGCTGAGCTGATAACGGAAGTGGAACAGCTAGCTCGTGAGCAGTATGCATCACATTATTTATATCTTTAAGATTAATGTCGACACGGCCACCTGCTTTAAAATTCCGGTCAAGAATCATTGGGATTTTTGCATCCATTACGGTACTTCCTGCAAGACCACCGCGAATTGCCTGATACATTTTCTCCACATTAATACCTGCTTTTGTCGCAAACACAAGTGCTTCAGATATTGCCGCAATATTTAAGTTTACGATAATTTGATTTGCAAGCTTTGCAGTAGATCCGCTGCCTGAGTCACCGACAAGTACAATGTTATTGCCCATATCGCCAAGAATGTCTTTTACACTTTCAAACACTTCTTCTTTTCCACCAACCATGATTGTCAGTGAACCATCAATTGCTTTCGGCTCACCACCACTGACTGGTGCATCAAGAAAATGTACCCCTTGTTTTGCAGAAAGCTCGTACATTTCTTTTGATTCAACTGGTGTGACAGAGCTCATGTCGATGATGACCATACCCTCACGAGCACCTTCCATAACCCCATGTTCACCAAAAATAGCTTGCTGGACATGTCTCCCTTTCGGCAACATTGTAATTACGACATCACTCGTTAATGCTACCCCCTTTCCAGAGGTAGCTATCTTTGCACCTTCTTTTGCAAGCATCTCAACCGCTAGTGTATTCAGGTCGAATACAGTAACCTCGTTACCCTTTTTCAAAAGGTTGCGTACTATTGGCGCCCCCATAATGCCAAGTCCAATAAATCCAAGTTTCTTCTTCAATTTAACTTCAGCTCCAATCTAGTTGTTCATTAACTGATATAAAGTACCCTATTCATACTTAATCAACTATATAGCGGTGGACTAGCCATCCGCCTATTAAACAAGTAAATTACAAACCTGGTAAAATTCCTTGGAACATGCTTAGAACGTAAACGGAAATTAATACGGTCACCCCTGATAAGAAGCCCCCTATTGACCAAACTTTAATTGTTTCTGTCATCGATAAACGTCCAAATTTACTTACTACCCAGAAACCAGAATCATTAGGTAGTGATAAGCCGATTCCACCAGCGCAAATAGCAAGACCTAGCACGACTGGTGATACGCCAAGTTCTGCAGCTAACGGTCCCATAATTGCAGATGTTGTAACAAGAGCAACTGTTGCAGATCCGAGCGAAGCGCGTAGAATTTGCGCAAATAAAAAAGCAAGTAGTAAAGCAGGAATGTTCAGCCCTTGCATCATGCTAATAATTAAATCCCCTATGCCGGTTTCTTGAACAACTTTACCAAAGGCACCTCCTGCACCAGTAATTAGGATGACCGCTCCACTTTGATCTAACGCCTTGGAAAAAACGGTTTTAATATCTTCCTTGATGTATGGCTTTAAGGCAAACATTGCGACAAGCACACTGATTAACAACGCAACATTTTTATCTCCAATAACGGAAAAAAGTGTCGGAACGAATTGTTCTGTGTTGTCTCTGAAAAGTAAATTTATTAACGTATTCGATAAAATCAAGATAATTGGTAAAGCGAGCATCCCAAAAGAAAGAGCAGTTGAAATTTCTTTTCTTCCAGAAAGAGTGCTTTCTGCTTCTGCTATGTCAGATTCATCAAGACGTCCTTCATTTGTAATGCGCTTTCCAATAAACTTTCCATAGATTACACCGCCAACTAGTACTCCAGGAATTGAAACTAGCAATCCATAAATAAAGAACATACCTATATCTGATCCTGTTTGGTCGGCAACAACTAAAGGTCCTGGCGTCGGGATAATTACACTATGAGCTGTGATTAACCCAATCGAAAGAATCGCAACAAAAGTAGTAAGTGAGATTTTTGTTTTAAAAGAAAGATTTTGAATTAATTTATGTAAAATAATAAACGCTGCGTCAAAGAATACAGGAATTGAAACAGTAATCGATGTCATTGCAATTGCGTATGGAGATTTTTTGACCCCAAAAACGCGTAGCATTCCAGTAGCAATTTTATTAATGGCACCAGATGATGCTAAAAATTGACCAAATATAATTCCAAGTCCAATCAAAATACCGACGCCAGCTAGTGTGTTGCCAAATCCTGTGGCAATTATGCCAGGGACTTCTTTCGCCGGAATGCTTGATAATAAGCCAAGTCCAATGGCAACTACTAAAAGAGAGACGAAAGCATCCCACTTGAATCTCATAATAAGGACAAATAAAACAATTAGAGCAAGAACAAACCCGATAATGAGTGTATTACCTGTTAACATTGTAATGTATCCTCCTTAAATATAATTATCTCTAAGGTGACAACGCATACACTTTTATTAAAAGATTATTTTTTCATTCTAGTAACGGCTAACCGTGAAATATTTATAGATTTTTTAACATGGCTACCCCCTATTGCAACAACCCTAGTAAATAATGTGTCGATTAAAGCAAGTTGTACAAGGCGGCTAACCATCGCATCCGACCGCTTTTCAGTCTCTTGCGCCTGTGTAAGGAGTAGTGTATCAGCCATTTTGGCAAGCGTTGTATTTGAATTCGATGTAATAACAATGACAAATGCTCCACTTTTTTGGCTCATTTGAACGACTTCTATAATATTGACCGTTTCTCCAGAATGAGAAATTACAATGACAACATCTTCATTGTTCATATGATTGGCATATATCGCTTGATAATGCGGATCCTGAACAGCGATAGTTGTACCGCCCATTCTCATAAATTTATGAGCGCCATCTTCTGCAATCGTACCCGAGAGACCTTGTCCGAAGAAAAAAAGCCTTTCTGCTTTTGCTATAATTTGAACAGCTTCTTCCATCTGAGTAATATTTAATTTCTCTTTAGTCATCGACATCGCTATAGAAAGTTGATCTGCTATTTTATCAAATACAACATTAGCAAGATCCTCATCCTTAATCTCATTTTGGTCCGACGTTGATGAGTAGCTGTTATTCACTTGCTCTTGAGCAAGTGCCACTTTTAACTCTTGGTAACTAGCATATCCAAGCTTTCTGTATAAACGAACAACACTCGGTTCACTTACATTGCTTAATGTTGAGAGTTCGTTCATTGATAACAAAAAAGGTTGTTTATGCATTTTCAGCTGCTCGACAACTTTTCTCTCAGAAATTGTTAGCGAATTCACCTTACTATTTATTCGTTCTTCGAAACTTAACAAGAAATCACCTCCTAATTTCAATTGTAATTTTACTACAACGATAATTTCCTCACAAGTTTATTTTTCGAAAAAGACATAATATTGTTACTTATTCACTTTTTTTCTCATAACATTAATACAGTTTTGTAGTGAAATTACAATCAAATGTAGTTTTATTACATTGAACAGATTTTAATAATTCCGAACAAGAAAACGTAAATGTTAGAGAAATTTATATTCAACTAATAATAGTGAAACCTCCAGTCTAGCTTACTCGTATAGTAAGTAGATTGGAGGTTTTTTATGGCAACATTTACACTTACATATCCAAAAGCATTTGATAGACTTTCAAAATTACCAATCCTAAACAGTCAAAATGAAACAGTTTGCATACTCCAAAAAGTTGAGCGCTCAAATATCGGAAAAGTACTTAATGCAGCCTCTCTAGTAACATCACAGCAACCGTTACCGCACCGTTATGAAACACGGACAACGCATGGAGAACCCCTTTTTCAAGTGCGTTCTACGCTGCTCACAAAAGGTGTCAGTCATGAAATTATCATGCCTGATGGGAGTATCATACCTATTCAAAGAAAAACTGTTCAATTATTAGAATCTTCCTATTCCTTTACGATGGATGGTCTTGTCTTTCGCTTTGAGAAAGATTTCACATCGACTGCTTATTTATATTGTAATGATGAAAAAATTGCGAGTGCAAACTTCGTAGAAAATGGGATAGTACGGGAAGGCATCATTTATAAGCTATTCCATTCGGAAGATACTTTATTTGTTGCTTTACTAGCCTCATTGTTTCAATCTCTATTTGCAATAGGTAACTAACAGCACTTATGCTATAATTTGAATCATTCTATATATATGTGAGGTTAAGTATGAACGGTCAAAACAGAAAAGATATTCACCCAGGGCTTGAAGTCAATATTATTCTCAAAAAAGATCAGCGAACAGGCGTTAAAACGAAAGGGATTGTGAAAGATATTTTAACCAATTCCTCACACCATCCACATGGCATTAAGGTTCGTTTAACGGATGGCCAAATAGGTAGAGTATGTGATATTTTACAAAAGTAATGAAAGAGACTGTTCTAGCGATGAACAGTCTCTTTTGTTTAAAATTGTTTGAGTGACTGGCACTTAGCCAGTGTAAGCCTCACCCCTCGCTAACACGCGGGATTGCTCCGTCTTACTTTGCAAAATATATGATTAGTACGATAAATTGTGTGAGTGCCTGGCACTTATATTTGCACTTTCAATTCCGTGACATAGACAGCCGTTCCAGTGATTGAAATATCCAAGTTGTTGTCCACTTCGTTCACATGGACATAAACACGACCATCTCGATCAAGCTCTTGTCCTTGTTCAACAATAAGTGTTTTCGGGTATGCTACATTACTATCAACATACTTCGCATAATATGCCCCCATCACACCTGAAGCCGTTCCCGTTACTATATCTTGAATTGTGCCGGAGTATGGTGAAGAAAAATGTCTTGCATGCATATTTGCCGTTTCATCTAATGCCTCTAAACAAAATGGATGCAAGGAAGCTGTTGGCATTTCATTTAAGATAGACGGAAATTTAGCGGTTTGTGGATTCATCTTTTTGAAAGAGCTTAATTTTTGGACAGGTATTAGTAAGGTCCACAATCCTGTGCTACCATAGACAATTGGTAAATCTGAATGTAATTCATCCTCGTCAATGCCTATTGACTCAGCAAGCGCAGCTCTAGAGCCATTAAATGCTTCAAACTGTGGTGCAGCATGCTGCATTGTTATGTATAGCTTTTCATCTTTTTCTTCTAGACGAATTGGTAATATTCCGGCCTTTGTTTCAATCGTAATAGTCGTTTTGTTCGCTAATAAGCCTTGTGTTTGTAGTGCATAAATGGTTGCCATTGTAGCATGACCACATAAATCGACTTCATGCCCTGGTGTAAAATAACGAATGCGTATATCAGCTTTTTCAGACGTCATAGCAAAGGCTGTTTCATTAAAGCCAACCATTTTCGCAATTTCTTGCATCTCATGCTCACTGTATTGATTTCCTTCCACTACAACTCCAGCAGGATTCCCCTTATTTGGTATGTGACTAAATGCATCATAATGTTGAACAGTTATTGTTTTCATAAACTTCCCCACTTTTTTGTTAGAATGCTATTCAGGTTTTGATGGCAGAACTGTCAAATGATCCATTCTGCCTTCATTAGCATAACGCATAATATTACCCAATGGTAAAGTTTCTTTAAAGTTTATTAATCTATCTTTTATGCATAGTATTCAAATTCTTATTTCGTAAAAATCCAGTTCGCTTTACGTGCGTTCCCACAGGATTCTTCGTGGATTTTCGCTTGGATAGCCATAAAATTTTCAAAATTGTTTGAGTGCCTGGCACCTAAAAAGCATACTGGAAGTACTCCAGTATGCTGAATAACATGCTATATAATTCACTCTAGCCTAGCGAATTGTTTTTAAGGCTGTTGCCCATGGAATGACTTGATCTAACATTTGGTTTACTGAATCAGCTTGCACATCTTTTGGTTTAAACACATTGCCATTTTCAAAATCAGTAAATAACGACAACGCAGGGTGTACACGAACATCTGCTACTGATAATTCTCCAAGAATACCACGTAAATGTTCGGCCGCACGTGCACCACCTACTGAACCGTATGACACGATACCAGCTGCTTTATTATTCCACTCTTCACGTAAATAATCTAGAGCATTTTTAAGCGCTCCTGAAATAGAATGATTGTATTCTTGAACAATAAAAACAAACCCATCACATGCAGCTACTCTTTGAGACCATGCTGCTGCTCCAGAAGCATCGCCACCTGGTTCTCCTAAAAGAGGTAGTTTGAAGTCGGCAATATCAATAATTTCATATTCTGCATCACGGCGTTTTTCTGCTAATTCCTTTACCCACTGACCAACTTGCGGACTTACACGTCCTTCACGTGTACTACCTAAAATAATCCCAATTTTCAACATCTCTATTCCTCCTTATTTGTACCAAAAAAGTGTTTTTCTGATTGCTCTTACTTTGGTGATTTTCAAAAAATTTGCGCTCTTACCAATGGTGTTCAAATAAACAGTACTTTATTCAATCAAAATTCATTAAGCAACCTTCGCATCTCGATTACTTTGAATTCATGTATCTTTATTTCGAGATAAAATTAACATATTTACATTGTCCTTGTCAATTGTTTAGCTGTTATTTTTTTGTTTTAAACCTAAAGTATACCAATAAAGGTTGATTTCACTAAAGAAAGAGAAACAATTTTCTAGTAATCGTTTCTCTTAATCGTTATCATTTTAATTTTATTGGACGTTCTAGAGCTACTAGCTCATCCTCAATAGCAGATAACTGACTATCCACTACATATTTTGCATCTGAAATCGCTGCATTATAAATATATGGAGCAATATTTTCTTTCACAAAATCAAATACTCTTTCCGCTTCAAAATCGGAAATATCCTCATCTCGTTGATTATAGAAAAAGCGTTGTATATCGGCGATGATTTGCTCTTGTTGTTCCTTTGTTAAACGGATAAACATATTTCGCCACTCCCTTCTGCATTACATTAAATCAAGTATAGACCAATGCTTAATTTTTCTATAGTGACCATTTTTATTATTTTTTACATTCCTACTTATAATTGTCATCCGCCTCGAACCCAAACCAATCACCGATGATAACTTGCCATTTCCCCTCACTTAGACAAATTAAACTAAATCAATGCGTCTATCGCAGACAGTTACAAGTCTTTCATCGTGCGTTGCAATAATCACACTCGCACCGTTTTGACTGCATTTTCTTAATAAATTAATAATAATCTCTCTATTATTTTTATCAAGGGATGCAGTTGGTTCATCCGCATATATAATTGTTGCCTTCTTAAATATTGCCCGTGCAACACCAAGACGCTGTTTTTCCCCCCCTGATAAAACAGCCGCCATTTCTTGACCTCTTCCTTCAAGTCCAACGGTCTGTAGGATTTCTTCAACAAACTTTGACTTTGCTTGCCGCTTATTTAATGTCACGTTATAACTGACGTTTTCATCTTCAATGATGCCATAGTCTTGATAAATAAATGCCGCACTTTTTTTCCAAAAATTCGTTTTTTCTTTTTCATTCCAGTTGCTAGCTTTTTGATTTTCTATCATAATTTCTCCATTGCTTACTGATTGAATAAGACCTAGGCAATTTAAAAGGGTTGTTTTGCCACTACCAGATGGACCCGTAATGGCAATCATTTCGTTACGATTAATGTTAAGTGACATATTAGAAAAAATCTTTTTCCCACTAATTTCAATGCCAATATTTTTTGTTTGAATTACCATATAAATTACCCCTTTAGTTCATTTAATTGTACCGATGACTAGTACGATAAAATGCTTGCTTTGCGGATCTCTTAAAGGAAAGATAACTTCCTATCCAATATAAAATTCCGACAAGCAAAGCAGATGAAAGTAATATGCTAAGTTCCATATAGTGTATAAAATAGGCGATTACGGATCCGACAATTGTTGTAATAATGATTGTAAATAGTTGTCTTTTTAAAACCGGTCCAACAATCGATGCGTAAGACAAACCAAATGTGTGCAAAGTGAAAATACGTTTTACATTCGTGCCAGCCCAAAGCCTCCCATTCAATACACCTGTCAAAAACATTGTTACGAAAATAAGCATACCCGCTACAATATAATAGACGTATTGTTGTTTAAACCTTTGAGCAGTTTCCAAAGCAACGTCTGCTATTCCATTAATCGACGTAATATGAGGTTTCATGACCGAATTAGCTAAAGCTGATTGTAAATGATTTTCATCAAAAAAAACGATATTTCCACTAGAAGCTAAAGATAATAAAAACCCCTTCGTCTTGACAATGTCTGTTAGATGACCATCTATTAGTAGAACCAACGGATTTTCTGCTTGCACTGTTTCACCTGCCAAACCAACATTTGGTGGTAATGCAAGAAATTTCGATCCCTTATATTCGTAAAAAGTTAAACCTTGCGCTGGATAGACATCATTATGTTTTGTCCATAGTGAAATTTGACCTTCTAAAAACGATGACAATTCATATGGTAAATCTTTAACATTTTTTGCAATGAGTTTCCCGCCTTTGCCTTCTGTTTCCACACCTATTTCTAGCAAATCAATCCAAGCTCGATCCGTCATAATAATGTGATCATAGCCACCCATCTCAGATGACTCTAATGAAATTGATTTATCGATAACTAAAGAAAGACTTAAATTATTAGCCTCTTGCATTTTAGAAAAAAAATCTTCTACATCGGGAAGTACCGCCTCTTGTTCTAATGAATCTAAGTCAATAATTGACAGTCGAACGACATTTTGCATTTTGTCCCAGAGCGAATATTCTTTTGACAATTGATTGGTTATTAGTAAAGATGTGATGATAGTCGGTATAACAATTAGCGATAATATCATGACAAGAACATGACTTAGCTTTCCCATTATGGAAAACCGCTTCAACGGTATTTGTCTTTTGGCTATATGGGCAGCTTTTGGGCCAGCAATTAGCGAAAGCAATACTGTGATGATGCCAACGACAATCAAGAATAGCAATAGACATAGTATTAGCCGATTGAATACCAATGGAATTTGTCGAATGTCCTTTACGACACCTACATAGCCTAATGAAATAAACAAACCTAGTAAAAAACCGACAAAGATAAAAGATACTATTGTCGTTGTATCCTCCACATGAATTTTCCCTGCTTTAACACCGCCTAATAATCGAATAGACCTTGCTTTTGCATGTTGAAATATCCACGTTATAATTGTCGTTACTAATAACAACAAGGAAGCGAGCACTGCATTTCCTATACCATTTTGAAATAAGTATGCATAAACTATTGTAAGTATAGATGGTTCTTGAACAAATAAAATCCTAATTTGATGCTGTTGCGCCCATTCTTTAAGTGCTTCTTGAAATTCTTTTCCACCGTTAAAAGCATAGGTGCCTGATAAAGAACGGGTGCCTATTTCTGCAGCAGAAAGCAACTCACCTGTTAAAGTAGAATCGAACCACTTAATTTCTTTATGCGCTATAAGCAAGCCATGAAATGCTGGTTTAGCAGTCCCAAAATAAATAATATCTTTTTTGTTGTCATAGTTTTCTGGGTCAACAGAAGTTTTTACTACAATCGCTTTATATTGATCTGTTAATCGATTAAGGTCTGAAACCAACTTATCTTTTGCAATAGTGGTTTCAGCAAGATTTAAATCAAATTGATTTGTAGTGCCTAAAGGCAGCCGCTGTTGGACAAGCGACGTATATTGAAAAATAAGCAGAGACAGCATAATTACACAAATCATTGATGTCAATTGTATTGCTCTTTTAAGCATGACTCTCCTCCTTAATTAAGAAGCTTGGAAAGCCTACTGCGAAAGACATTCCAAGCCTCTAAAGTATTGAAGCTACAGTAATTAATCGCATACTCGATAGTAATAACGATCAACGTGGGTAGGGTACTGCACTGCCCAAAGTTCAGCAATTGATGTTTTCCCTGCTACAGTATCAACTGATCTAGATTGATTACCATTCAACTCTACTGTGCTTCCATGACAGCGATCCACTGTATAGTATGAACGAACTTTAGCATTCCAAAATCCATACTCCCAAGTGCCACCTTCATTTGGATATTGTGTGATTGGTCCTGGTGCTAGCCATTTACGAGAAACATCTTCTTGGTTGAATTGATCTCTTTGTGTTGCAACCGTTGATGTTGCAGCAATTAAAGGTTCATGAATAGCATTATGAGACACTGCCAAAACCCCATTTGCAGATGGCAATAATAATAATGCCATCCACGCTAACACTACTATTTTCACCCTCACAGTTCTTTTGGCTAACATATTATTCACCTCCTTTCATTTGACAAGGAAGAATTTTGTTTAATGGCTATTTTTTATTATGTATGGTGCTGGAAACTTTTTAATTTTATCGTCTCTTTTCATTTAGAAACGCCCCTCCTATTTCTAGCATTATTGTTGTCGCCAACACTTTCCTACATTAGTTCAATTTGCATTCTCAGTCGATTCTCATTTAATTAATTTTTATATACCACAAAATAATAGAAAAATCAATATATTTTAAATATTTATATAACAGTAAAAAATAGTAGATTTATCTTTTTAAGCCTCAACAAAAAAAACGCAACCTTTAAAGGAAATTCCTCTAAAAGTTGCGTTTATTCACATACTATTTTTCACATTCAAACGAATAGTTCGTTGATAAAAAATTCTTTTCTTTCGATACAATGGCTTTGCCCCCATCGTCTTCACATTGCTCAGTCATTGCATCTATTTTTTTCTCATTCATCATATTCGTCATAATTGTCATGCCGCCTCCGAACACAGCAATTAGTAAACCAATTATAATCCATAACTTGCCGGCACTATTGCCAGCAGGTCTCCCATTTGCCACTCCCATTCCCCTCTCTTAAACAAATAAAAACGGTTCCGTATGAATAGTAGATTGAACAAATTCTACTGCATATTTTTTTGTGTCACACATCGTCGCCATTTTTTTTGCAACCCCTGCAATCATTACTTTTTCTACATGATGACCTGGGTCTACAATTTGTAAACCAATTGCTTGTGCATCCTGAGCAGTATGGAAATACATATCACCTGTTAAAAACACATCCGCTCCAGCACGCTTTGCCGTATAAATATATTTATTTCCGTCTCCACCAACTACGGCAATCTTTCTTACCTTTGATTGCAGATCTCCGACAACACGAACAGCTGGCACATCTAGTTGTTTCTTTACAAATTCTGCAAAGCCTTTTAACGTCATTTCTTCGGGTAAATAGCCAACACGTCCTAATCCCATAATGTTCGTTTGCTGATCTAAGCGTATCACATCATATGCAGGCTCCTCATATGGATGGGCATTTAACATCGCCTTTAAAACGCGATTTTTAATGGGCGTTGGGAATACCACTTCCACTTTGACTTCTTCTTCCACATGTAACTCACCAACCGAACCAACATATGGATTAGCCCCTTCTAGCGCTCGGAATCGACCTTCTCCACTCGTTGTATAGCTACATGCCTCATAAGAACCTATACGACCAGCGCCAGCCTTTGCTAATGCCTCACGTAACGTATCCGCATTTGCAGTCGGTACGAACACAGCTAGCTTAAGAACATCCTCAGCATACGTTTCTTCTAAAATAGAACGATTTTCAAGCAGCAATGCATCAGCCAATAAATCATTGACACCACCCTCAGCCACATCTAAATTGGTATGTGCGGCATAAACAGCAATATCATGTTTGATAAGCTTTTCGTATAATTGTCCTGCAGGATTGTCCGTACGAATATTGGCTAGTCGGCGGAAAATTGGTGGATGATGCGCGATAATCAATTCACATCCTTGAGCGATAGCCTCATCTGCTACAGCTTCATTGACATCCAATGTGACTAAAACTTTACTTACAGGTTTATTTAGTGTTCCAATGGCAAGCCCAATTGGATCATTTTCCATACAAGCAAGATTTTTCGGTGACCATGATTCAAATAATTGAATAATCTCCTGACCATTCACAGATTTCATGCTATAAAACTCCTTCCACTAAATCAAGTAGCGCTATTAATTCTGCACGTTTTTCCTCAATATCAAGTGTTGGCTCTGCCCCTTCAATAGATTGTAAAACGCGCTGCCAATTTTCCTTTTCTCGATTCCATTTTTTCATAAATGCTGGTGATTGACGAAGCAATAATTTAGGTCCAAATAAGATGTCTGCTGCAGTTAGCTCCATCGGTCCTCGTTGTAAGACAAGAATTTCGTAAATTTTTTCGTCTTCCTCTAAAATATCTTCATCGAGAATTGCCCAATTATTTTTTAAAGCCCATTCCCGAATAACTTTTGCATGAATGTTTGGCTGCAAAATTAGACGTGTAACACCTTGTAAGCTTTGTGGATGTTTCTCTAATATTGACACAATAAGAGGTCCACCCATTCCTGCAATTGTAATAGTATCTACATGGTCTGATTCTTCCACTGCAGCTAAGCCGTCTGCCAATCTAACCGTGATTTGTTCTGTTAATCCTTCTTTTTTCACTTGTCCCACCGCTGAATCATAAGGGCCTTTTACAACTTCTCCTGCTACTGCGCTAGTAGCTATTCCCTTATGAATTAAATAGCATGGTAAATAAGCATGATCACTGCCAATATCCGCCACAACCGCACCTGTTGGAACAAATTTTGCCACTGTTTCTAATCGCTTTGATAATTTTTGTGCGTTCATTTTTAACCGCCTACCTTATATAGAGTCCATTCTAGTATGTATGATGTTGAACAAAAAAACAAATGGAGTTGTCTCATATATTGAGCAACTCCATTATAATAATAGAAGCTGTACTAAAAGCGTAAATACACTTTTAGTACAGCCACTTTTCAAAACTATTCTAGAGTAGAAATGTACTCAGCGATTGCTTTTGCTTCCGCTTCGTTTTTCATTCCTGGTGTCATCGGAGTTCCTGGAATACCGTTTGTTAACACGTCTACGATATGAGCTTCATCTAAACCATGTAGGTTTGGACCAACACTACCAGTTAAGTCACCACCGTGACAACCGATACAAGTTTGTACTAATGCAGAACCATCATCATTAGCTTCTGTAGTTTCGCCACCGCCCTCATGTTCAGCAGCAATTTCTTTCTTGTTATCTGCGCCTTGTAAAGACATGAAGAAAATAAGACCAATACCAAATGCCAGAATCAAGATGTAAGGAACGACTGGATTGTTTTTCATATGTTTCCCCTCCTCATTAATAAATCTACTTCTATTATAATATAGAATCAGTCAACATCTAATATTGTACTGCATTAAACATGAAACGAAAAGCCCCATTCGCTAAGTTTTCCTTTGTTTGTAACAATTTCGACATTTCTGTATCAATTGGATAAATTATGTCTTGTTAAAACCAATATTTAGACTTATGGAGAACCCTTTCCAAACAAAAATCGTTTTACTTCTCGCAAATATTTTGCCACTTCAATTGCATTCATATACATCTAACGATGAAAATTAATTGCTCCTTTCTCGTTAAACCTTTGTGCTTTATTAAGCTGACTATATATAATGACATTTGCATAAATAGGTTATACTATTATTTCAATATATTATTATTCACTATTTTTTCATTGAATTTCTTTTGAAATTACTTTTCCAATAAAGCCATACTGCTATATTAGAAAAATAAACACCCTTCTATGGACAATGGTAGTCATAGAAGGGTGTTGAAATTTACATAAAATTATACAAGTAATAACCAATTAGTGCCACTAGCCCTAGAACTCCAGAGACTGTGAAATAAAGTAGTTTCATTTTTAATCCTGAAAATAACCAGACGGCACAATTTGCCGCTATAAAGGCAAATAACGCTATATTATTTCCACTAAAATATGTAGTATACATGCGAATCGATAAACTAAATAACAGTATAGCAGCAATAATATGCAAAGCAGGCGCTAAAAAGTTATTTTTGCTCGCAAACCGGAAAGCTATTATGAATAATGTAATTGCAGCGATTGCTACAATGCCCGTTAAAAAAAGCAACAAAGAAGTTACTGTAAAATAAACATACAAGAGTACCATCATACCCAAGCACAATCCCACAATGAAGAACATCATTTTTCTTTTTTCTAAAGGCAATACAGCCTGTTTATGAGTTGCTGACTCTATCTCCTCTATATCATTTCCCTCTGCATAAAGAGTCGCTAAAAAGTCACAGTAGTGCTCTGGTAATAGCTTATTTTGCTTCCAAAACAATATCTCATTTAAAATAATTTTTTTCCGTGGATTTGTCATCATATATTCTCCAAACATTGCTTAATAATGGTTGTAATACAATTTTATCTCACAAATCATAAAAGAGCATCTGTAAAAAGTCGCAAAAATGGAACGACTACACCGTTCAAATTATATATTTTTACATCATTTAAGCAATTATTTAAAGTTTCTTCCGATAATATATTGATTACATCGAGGGTGTTGCTGTTTTCTAGTTGCGTTTCGATTGCTAATACAAGGCAAACCCCGCCATGAATAGTGATGGCGGGGTTTGCATTTATAGTAAAAGTATTGTGTTTGTTTATTATTCCAAGAAATCTTTTAATCGTTTGCTGCGAGAAGGGTGGCGTAATTTACGAAGTGCCTTTGCTTCAATTTGGCGAATACGTTCACGTGTTACACCAAATACTTTACCTACCTCTTCTAATGTACGTGTACGACCATCATCTAAACCAAAACGTAAACGAAGTACATTTTCTTCACGGTCTGTTAATGTATCTAATACATCTTCTAGTTGTTCTTTTAACAATTCATATGCTGCATGGTCAGAAGGAGACTGTGCCTCAGAGTCCTCAATGAAGTCCCCTAAGTGTGAATCATCTTCTTCACCGATTGGTGTTTCAAGAGATACAGGTTCTTGCGCAATTTTTAAAATTTCACGTACTTTTTCAGGTGTTAAATCCATTTCCTCGCCAATTTCTTCTGGAGACGGCTCACGACCTAAGTCTTGTAACAATTGACGCTGTACACGGATTAGTTTATTAATCGTTTCTACCATGTGTACAGGAATACGAATTGTACGTGCTTGGTCGGCAATTGCACGTGTGATTGCTTGACGAATCCACCATGTTGCATATGTTGAGAATTTAAAGCCTTTGCGGTAGTCAAACTTCTCAACTGCCTTAATAAGCCCCATATTCCCCTCTTGAATTAAATCAAGGAATAGCATTCCACGACCAACATAGCGTTTTGCAATCGATACTACAAGACGTAAATTCGCTTCTGCTAAACGTTTACGTGCTTCTTCGTCACCTTGCTCAATACGCTCTGCTAAAGCAATTTCTTGCTCTGCAGAAAGTAAATCAACACGGCCAATCTCTTTCAAATACATACGTACAGGATCATTAATTTTTACGCCTGGTGGTACGCTCAAATCGTTTAAATCGAACGTTTCTTCGCTAGCTTCTTCTTTCATTAAGCTCTCTTCTTCAAATTCTTCTTTACCAATAATTTGAATGTCTTTATTTTTTTCAAGATCTTCAGCGAAGTGGAAAACTTCTTCATTTTCCAATTCATAAGGCAATAATTTCTCTGAAATTTCCTTCATGGAAATTTCACCTTCAGTTTTCGCCTTTTCTTGTAGTAATTTTTTTGCTTCATCTAATGTAATTTCTACTTCTACCTCTTTTGAACGTTCAGACTTGTCCGCCATAAACCTTCCTCCTTCTAAACAACCGAATCGGGTTAAATCGCCGATAACGATTTTCTTAAATGAATAATCTGTTGGGCGATTTCAAGAGCACGCGCATACTCGTGCATCTTCTCCGCTTCCTTTGACTCATGCATCTTTTGATGAATTTCTTGCTCAATTCTATATTTTTGAAGCTGTCGGATAGAATCTGCGATTTCTGATTCTGCCTGGTCAGGATCACGTTCTACTAAAGCAGCTTCCATAACAATTTTGCGTAATTCAGCGTCATCTAAGATTTCTACAAAGCGCTGATAATCTGGATGACCATATTCCTCATAAAATCCTACCAATCGAACAAATACAGCCATATATGCATCTCTTACAAAAGGCTCTGTTTGCTCACTACGTAATACCCTGTCCACTACATCTATATTATGAAGCATATGAGCCAGTAATAAACGTTCGGCACGTTCTGCTGCGTCCATAGGCTTTTGTTGCTGCGTGACTGGCATCGAAGGTGTATGCGTTGGCATTTCCACTTTCGCAGAGCGTACTTGATTTGCCTCTAATTTTCGGAATTGGGCATAAATAGCTTCTTCCGAAATCGTCGTTTCATTTGATAGCTGTCGGATATACAAATCTCGCTCAATTGGTGAGGAGCTACCCACTAATTGTTCGAGTACTTCTTGAATATATTGAAGCGTATCATTTTCAAATTGAAAATTCTTATTTCGTCTAGCATGCATCATCATAAAAGCAATATACGTATGTGGGTTTTCCAAAATTTGTTCTTTAAAAGCCTGTCCACCTAAACTTTGAATATACTCATCAGGATCGAGCTTATCAGGTATCACCGCAATATTAACTTTCATGCGCTCCGTTTGTAGTAACTGTGCCGCTCTTTTCGCCGCATCAAATCCAGCATTATCACCGTCATAGCAAATTGTAACTTGCTCTACTAAGCGTTTTAGCTTTGTGATATGCTGATTCGTAAGCGAGGTTCCCATTGTTGCTACGGCATTTGTTACGCCAACTGAGGTTGCAGCCAAAACATCCATAAAACCTTCCATCAACACTACTTGACGATTTTTTCTAATAGAGGTTCGTGCCTTATCTAGGTTATATAACACTTCACTCTTTTGAAAAATTGGTGATTCTGGACTATTTAAATATTTTGCCTCTTCACCTGTCGATGACAATATTCGTCCTGAGAAGGCAATAATTTTACCGTTCTCATCACGAATCGGGAACATAATACGTCCTCGAAAACGATCAAAATAGCGTTCTTCCCCTTCACGTTTGATTATTAGACCACTATCTGCGATTTCTTGTAAGTTATAACCTTTTCTTTCAAGCAATATCGTTAATGCATCAAAGCTTGGGAGAGACCATCCAATGCTATTAGATTCTATAAGTTCCCTTGTAAATCCTCTTTCTAGCAAATAATTTAAAGGCTCTTCCCCATCTTCTGTGTTTAGCAGTAAATGATGAAAAAAATCTGCCGCAAAAGCATGCGCTTCTTTCATCCTCTCTTCCGCTTTAGAAATCTTTGTCGTCGCCTCTGGTAAGCTTGGGCCTACATCTAAATGCATACCAACACGTTCACCAAGTTTTACGACGGCATCTGGGAAAGAAATCCCTTCGATATCCATGACGAAAGTAATAGCATTACCACCTGCTCCGCAACCAAAGCAGTGAAAAATCTGTTTGTCTGTTGACACAGAAAAAGATGGCGTTTGTTCTCCATGAAAAGGACAGAGACCAAACCAATTGCGCCCACGCTTTGTCAGCTGCATATATTCGCTTATGACATCCACAATATCTGATTGTGTACGAATCTGCTCAATCACTTCTTCTGGTATTTTCCCTGCCAAACTCATCACCATCTTTAATTTACGTTCTAGAACACAATTCGATATCCGTTTTAAAAATCCTTTATTTCTCGACAAAAAAATAGGATTTTTCTCATTTTAAATATTTTTACCACAATTTTATTATTATAAAACAAATTTTAGTATTTATCTATACAAATTTAAAAACCGACTCAAAAAAACCGCCTCTACTAACCCGAGGTGGTTTACTAAATTTGGTTTCTTATTTACGGCTTGCAAGATATTCAATAATAACGTTAGCTGTTTCCTCTACCGCTTTGTTCGTTACATCAATCACTTTGCAACCTATTTCATCAACAACTTTTTCAAAATGTTGTATTTCCTCTAAAATACGTACATGTTGCGCATAGATGGCGTCATCATTTAAACCTAATGTCATTAATCTTTCTTTTCGTATCGAGTTTAATTTATCAGGGGAAATAACTAAGCCAAAACATTTTTTCGGATCAATTTTCAATAATTCTTCTGGTGGTGCTACCTCCGGGACTAACGGTACATTTGCCACCTTATAACGTTTATGTGCTAAATACTGTGAAAGCGGCGTTTTTGAAGTGCGTGAAACTCCAACAAGTACAATATCAGCCTGCAATAAGCCTCGTGGATCTCTGCCATCATCATATTTCACGGCAAATTCAATCGCCTCAATTTTTTTAAAGTAGTCATCATCCAGTTGATGCACAATACCTGGAGTTTCTAATGGCATTTCTTCCATAAAGGTTGCCATCGATTTTAATGCTGGTCCCAATATATCTACAGCATGAACTTTTTCTTTTTCGCATAGATCATGCAATAATGCACGCATGTCTTGTCGAACAAGTGTATAAACTACAAATGCCTTCTGTTTCGCAGCGAGGCAGACTATTTTTCGAACAAGCTCTTCTGTTTGAATATGCGGAAAGCGCCGAATAATCGTATTTTCTAAGCCTGGTCGGAACTGGCTAATAACTGCCTTAGCTACTTGATCACCAGTTTCGCCGACAGAATCAGATATAACAAAAACGCGTAATCTCTTCATTCTGTTCCCCTTCAACTGTTAGACATTTTGCGCAAGAGATAGGAAAGCACGTGTAATGGTTGTTTTAGTTAAACGGCCCACTATCGTCAATCCACCCTCTTGAGGTTCGATTACCGGTAACGAATCTACTTCTCGTTCTATTAACTTATTTGCTGCAACAACTAACGAATCTGATCTTTCACAGTACGAGATATTTGGCATTCGTGTCATAATAATATGTACAGGAATTTTATTTAAATCCTGCGTGCCAATACTTGTACGCAGTAAATCTTTACGAGAGAGAACCCCAGTTAAAAATTCGTTCTTATCAACGACAAAAAGGGTTCCGACATCCTCTGAAAACATGAAACAAATGGCATCATATACCGTCATTGTTTCAGGTACAACAACAGGTCCCGAGTGAAAATCTTTTACTTTTAAATTGTTAATGCTATCCATTAAAGTTACGGATGTTTTTTTCCCAGAATAGAAATAACCAACTCGTGGTCTAGCATCTAGAAAGCCAGCCATCGTCAAAATTGCTAAGTCTGGTCTTAAAGTTGCTCTTGTCAGATTGAGACGTTCTGCAATATGCTCCCCTGTTATCGGGCCGTTCTCTTTCACAATTTGTAAAATGTCTTCCTGACGTTTGTTGAGTTCGATTGGACTCACCGCCTCAAATCTAATAGTGTTATACTTATGCTCAATTATTATATACTATTTTAATGGTTATTGCGAAGAAAAGAACTACATGCTACAATATTGACACATACGCTTGCTCTAAATGTATTTTCGAGCAAACTTGCGTTATACAGGCGATGATAGGAAAAAAGTATCTGTTCAATTTTTAGCGAGTAGAAAATGGTGAAAGTCTACAATGTGGCAGAGAAAAGGCACTCCTTGAGCTAACTTTTTGAAAAGAGGTTTTAAACAGTTCGTTTAAAACAATCAGGGTGGAACCGCGGGTATTAGCACTCGTCCCTGGGCATTATTTGTGCCCGGAGACGGGTGCTATTTTTAATTTAGCTCGTGCTAAATTAAAATCATGCAATATGCGCATGTGGCGAATTAGATTTGAAAATGACAAGGTTGAACTGGTCATTCTTCCAATTCGTCATGTAACACATTTACTTTTCACTCTTGTGCAAGTAAAAATTATGAAGGAGGCTATTATAATGGCTAACAAATCAATGGAAACAATCGTATCTTTAGCAAAGCATCGAGGCTTTGTCTTCCCAGGTTCTGAAATCTACGGAGGCTTAGCAAACACTTGGGATTACGGTCCACTTGGTGTTGAATTAAAAAATAATGTTAAAAAAGCTTGGTGGTTAAAGTTTGTTCAGGAATCAGAGCATAATGTTGGTATTGATGCGGCAATTCTTATGAATCCAAAAGCATGGGTCGCATCTGGTCACGTTGGTAACTTCAACGACCCAATGGTAGACTGTAAAGCTTGTAAAGCGCGTCACCGTGCAGATAAAATCATCGAGGATGCTGCCCTAGCAAAAGGTGATGAAATTATTGTAGACGGTATGACTTTCGATCAAATGAAAGAAACAATGGTGAAATACGATGTTGTTTGTCCTGATTGTGGGAAAGCAGATTTCACTGATATCCGTCAATTCAATTTAATGTTTAAAACATTCCAAGGTGTTACAGAATCTTCAACTAACGAAATCTACCTACGTCCCGAAACTGCACAAGGAATTTTCGTAAACTTTAAAAACGTTCAACGTTCTATGCGTAAACGTACACCATTCGGTATTGCACAAATCGGTAAATCTTTCCGTAACGAAATTACACCAGGGAACTTCACATTCCGTACACGTGAATTTGAACAAATGGAGCTTGAATTTTTCTGTAAACCAGGTGAGGATCTTGAATGGCATGCATATTGGAAAGAATTCTGTAAAAACTGGTTACTAAACTTAGGAATGAAAGAAGATTCGATGCGTTTACGTGACCACGAGGATGACGAATTATCGCATTACTCTAACGCAACAACAGATATCGAATTTAAATTCCCATTCGGTTGGGGTGAGCTTTGGGGTGTAGCTGATCGTACAGACTACGACTTAAAACAACATATGGAACATTCAAGTGAAGATTTCACTTATATTGATCCTGTGTCAAACGAACGATATGTACCTTACTGCATCGAACCATCTTTAGGTGCTGACCGTGTTACATTAGCATTTTTATGTGACGCTTATGATGAAGAAGAGCTAGAGGGTGATGATAAACGTACAGTATTACGCTTCCACCCTGCTTTAGCACCATTTAAAGCAGCAGTACTTCCACTTTCTAAAAAGTTATCGGATGAAGCTGCAGATGTATGGTCAGAGCTACGTAAATCGTTCCCAGTTGATTTTGATGAATCTCAATCAATCGGTAAACGCTACCGACGTCAAGATGAAATCGGTACACCATTCTGTATCACATTCGATTTCGATTCAAAAGAAGACGGTCAAGTAACTGTTCGTCACCGTGATTCAATGGAACAAGTTCGTATGCCAATCGCTGATGTAAAAGCGTATATCGAAAAGCATCTTCAATTTTAATTTGAATTAAATTTGTCTAAAGTAAAACGGCTGTGACAAAAGAAATAAGTGTTAGATTGACTGCAATCAATCTGACACTTTTTTCTATGCCGTTAATGTCTGCTACGGCGGTTGCCTTTCGAAGGTTTACAGGCGATTTGCGGACTTTTACCGGTGATTTCTTCTGTCTCACCAGCGATTCATGGACTTTTATCGGCTGTTTCTCTAAGTTTACCGGCGATTCGCGGACTCTTACCGGCGATTTCTTTCGTCACACCAGTGATTCATGGACTTTTACCGGCTGTTTCTCTAGGTTTCAATACTAAACAAACAATCCCTTTTTATAGATACAAAAATAAAAACCAAATCAAGTTTTGATTTGGCCATGTTCTATGCTTTTAACGATATAAATAAACGCTCCTGCATTTTTTCCTCAAATAAAAACTTTTTCATACTCATTCCAACTAAGTTTACTAATAGTTCCTCAATATCACTTAAAGAATAATATAAAAATGTGCCTTCACGCATAGGGCGAACTCTTTTGTCTATCGTTAGTTCCTCCTCGATAAAGTAGGCAACATTGACCCCGCAATGCTCCATCAGTTGTGTAATACGTTGATCGTCACCAGGATTAATAAAGAACGGCACAATTTTATCAATATACAAAATACTCTGAACAAGTTTGATAAAAAAGTTCTCACGCATAGAAGTTTCAACAACTAGAATTGTTGTTTGCTCATGCTGATAATCCATGTACAAAACACTTAATTGCTCTTCCAATAGTTTCTTTAATATATGAATGGAATTTTTAAATTTCTTCATATCTGTTTGAATTTCTCGAGTTAGTAGCCGTAGAATACGATAGGCAGGTAGAAAGATTTTTAAAACTATTTCTTTTGGATGTAAATGATCGATTAATTTATTGAAATATACTTTTAAAGTATTTTCATCATTTCGTATCAACTGTTCGATAAATAAGTTGAAAATTTCTTCAAAACTATTTGCACGATAATCAATCATTTTAACAATCTTTATACTATAATTCAGGGGTAAATTCATGGACGTTTGCTCATCTAATAATTTTACTTTCGGTAACGTTGGAAATAAATCATAGACAAGCTCTACTTGTGCACTACGATTATCAGATAATAACACAACTGAGTTTACAGGATAAATGCCAAGACACTCTACAAATTTATGCATAAACTTTTCATTATATAAATGTCGATCCCGATATAATACAGCTAAAGCATCTGTTGCGTTATATCCCGAATGATATACACGCTTTGAGGTCATCGCCGAATAGACATCAATAATTTGTAATAGTTGAACGCCATCACTCATCTTATCAGCACATAGTTGATTAGGATACCCTTTTCCCGCAAAACGTTCGTGGTGATCACGTGCTAAATAAGCGATATCCGCTTCACCATTTTCTAGAAGTAGCTCATAGCCTTTTGTTGTATGTGTTTTGACAATATCAAATTCATCTTCTGACAGCTTTCTTTTTAAACTTAGTATCTCTTGTGGAATAAATACTTTTCCAATATCATGAAATAAATAACCACGTGCTAGCATCTCTATGTCCGTTAAGCCTAATTGCCGCGCAAAAATAGTTCCCAGTACAAAGGCATCAAATGAATGGACAAACGAGTACTCATCCCATTCTCTTAAACGTATTAGTAAATCGTAGCGATGTTTTTTTTCTAAAATTCGCTCAAACACGCCTCTGACATATGCTGTGTCTTGAGTACTTTTTAAAATTTGACCATAACGTAATTCGTGCACAACACTTTCTAATGTTGTCATAAATAGATTGTTGACTGCTACTTTATATTCATCTATTTCCTCTTTTTGTTCTAAAAGCGGTGCAAATACATCCTCATACTCTCTTGTACGCTGTAAACTTAAATCATGAACAACCCTTACTGAATCTGAAGATAAAAAAACTGATAATTCTTCTACTTTTCTCAGTTTAAGTAATGCAATAATTCTCTCAGTTAGCACTAAATCTTTTTTAGCTAATAGGCGATACTCGGAAAAAATATCTTCAGCTAAAATATCGTTCGCTTCTACTTCGTCAATACTTAATGTCACTTTTCTTAGCATTTATTCAGCCACACACGCGTCTTTACAGCATTATGTGACCTCCCTCCCTTTTCCATAGGACTGCATTAATCTAATAACGCACTATTGTACGTTTTGCTGATAGAGGCACGGTTTTCATATATATGTGTTAAATTAAATAATCCAAACTAGTTTTCCAAGTAATTAATTAGTATAATTATACAAAAATAACTAATATATATTTTCTTTATCTTTACAATATCATAGGTTAAAATGCCTTTTCAACTAGTATATGGGATTGAAATGATTAGTTAATACTATGTATATATTATAAACTATTTAAAAAATAGTTCTTTAGATTCACAAATTATGTAAACTTCAGTATTTCATCCAATTAAACTTCACTTCATTTGACCTAAATCTCTAAAATAAAAAGTTTATAATTACAAAAAATAACTATTTTTTTATTAATGTAACATATAGCTAAAAAAACAAATTTTTTCTCACTAATTCATACAGTGGATGTTCTACTAATCTTTTTTTCCTAATAATGAGAAGATTTCATATCAATGTACACCACATAATTTCCATTTTATAGTGGATAATATTCCCTCTATTCTCACCTTCAACAATTTGATATAAATATATTATTATAGTTAATCTTTTATGTTAAAGTACGTTTTTTTAACAATACATAGTAATACCAACCATTCACAATCAATCGTCCGGAAGTTTGAAACTGTTCATAGGAAGGATTCTTACTAAAAAGAAAAACGCTATAAATGTATATCTATTCATTGGAGGAAACAAATTGAATACTCATCGTTTTTATCAAATGGCTTTGGCCGCAACTTTAGCAACAAGTGCTATTGTTATAGCCCCCCCAGCAGCTAATGCCGCTTCGTTATTTCCCGATATTAATCCATCTACAGAGGAAGGCAAAGCAATTATTAACTTAGCCGAGCGTGGTATAATTTCTGGTTATCCTGATGGCACGTTCAAACCCGCGAATTTTATTACTCGTACACAGGCAGCTAAAATTTTAGCAGGCATTTTACATCTAGATACTGTTCATGTAAAAAATCCTCACTTTAAGGATATTACCCCTGATAACGAAAACTATGGTGCAATCGCTGCTCTTGCAGAGGCAGGGATAATTAGTGGCTCTAATGGTTATTTTAATCCGACAAAACAAATTACACGTGGTCAACTATCCAAAATGCTTGTAAAAGGCTTCGATTTAACAATCACTGACGATATTGATACACCTTTTACAGATGTAAAGGCTGGCAGTGAATATGAGCCGTATATTCAAACATTATTTGCTAATAACATTACAAAAGGTACGACGCCTACTACCTTTGGACCTCAAAGCTATGTAAAACGTTCTCAACTAGCCTCTTTTGTAGTGCGCGCTGAAAACACTCAAAATAATGCGATGATTCATGCAGATCATTATAATCAAGATTTTATTTTTGCATCATATGGCGGGATAGAACCAGCGGAAGATATTTTCACTTGGGATGACGAACAAGAGATAACAAATACCCTTACAATTAAGCCATTAAAAGAAGGCACTGGTAAATTAGTTATCACTGGTTTTAACGAAGATACAGAGGAATTTACAGATATCTTTTTCTTAGTTCATGTGAAATCTGTAAATGGTAAGCTGCAAGCTACGCTAGAAGAAGTAAATGAAGGAGATTATTTAGAAAATTTACCTCTTAATCTAAATGAAACGGATTTAACGTTCACACCAACAGAAGTAAGTATTCAAACAGCTGATGGACAAGCGCTATCTTCAGATTCCTTTGCATTCGATACTAAAGATAACATCGCAACATTATCCATATTTAAAGATGGACAATACTTATTAACTTTTACAAATGGTGCACAGCAACAAACAATGGCGGCTGATGTGTATACGTATGATTTTGTACGTAGTATTGACCTTTACGAAATTACAAATGAATTAACATTTACAAGCGATTACTTTACTTTTGAGCCTGTGCAAGTTGCATTAGAAGATTTAGATGATAGCTCTGATCCAACACACAAAGTACCAGTCAAAGCAGTAATTGATGGCAATAAATTGATTGTAACGCCATTAGCAGAAGGCAATGCCGTGTTACACGTAACTGGAAAAAATGGAGAAACTGCATATTTAAATGTTGAGTTTATGAAAATTGCAGATAAATGGGCTACTTATTACGATTTATACGATAATTCCGATGACTATTAATACATTAGAATTTTAAAAAATGCCAGAGGACATATTAGTTGTCCTCTGGCATTTCTGTTTTGTCTGTAGTTGGTCTTAACTGTAATTCAGGTGTTCTTTCTAATTGCTCTATGAATTTCTTTGTCTTAAAGCGGATACCGGTTTGTTCCTCATAAATGGTTGTAATAATTTTTTTAATGAAATATTTTGTTTCTTTTTTTAATTCTAGTTTGCCAATTTGATCGATTGGAACTGTATAAAACATGCGAATCAGCTTTAACTGTGTTGGTGTTAGTCGAATAATATATGGATCGTGCTGATAACAACGATGACATAGGAAGCCCCCTTGTGCAAAGGAAAAGGCAAATTCTCCATCAACTGCTCCGCATGATGCACAAGCATGGAGTATTGGTTGTACACCTGTGTAGGGCAGCATCTTCCACTCTACAAAAAGTGTAATGGCTTCCGGATCATAGCCATCTTCAATTGCTTGTAATGCTTGTAGAAGTACTTCAAATGCAAAAGGCTCAGCCTTCCCTTCTTCCACAACACGTTCAATTAGTTCCATTATATAGCTTGCATAGGCAGTTGCTACAATATCCTCACGTATATGACGCATTGAATTTAGATGCTCTCCTTGTTGCAATGTGCCCATACCTGTATGATGCTGTACCATAAACATCCCATATGTAAACGGCTGTGTCACCGCAGATAATCTGCTCGAAGGCTTTTTCGCACCTCGCGCCATTGTTGCCACTTTACCAGCTTCTCTCGTTAGTAGCGTCACAATTTTATTTGATTCTCCGTATGCACGAACCTTTAGCACAATACCTTCCCATTTATAAAGCATCAATCCCCCTCCTTCCTGCAAGTTTTCAAAGAAAATAGAGCTCTCCAAACAGTATTTGGACAGCTCTTTTTTACTATTTCCTCTATAGCTAAAAGCATCCCTTCAGCTGACGCTTTGTCCACTTCAGAAATTGAAGAATTTTATAATCTCAACTAAGCAATTAAGCCACGCGGAGAAAATTAATATTCATCATCGCGGAATCCAAAATCACGAAGATGCGTCGATTTATTACGCCAATCTTTTTGCACTTTTACCCAAAGCTCTAAATACACTTTAGATCCAAGTAGCATTTCTATATCTTTACGAGCACGGATACCTACTTCTTTCAGTAGTGCACCATGTTTACCTATAACAATACCTTTTTGAGAATCACGTTCTACAATAATTGTCGCCGCTACACGGATTTTACCTTCTGTTTCTTCATCACGACGAATTTTATCAATGACTACCGCTATAGAATGTGGTATTTCCTCACGCGTTAAGTGTAACACTTTTTCACGAATCAACTCTGAAATAATAAAGCGTTCTGGGTGGTCTGTTACTTGATCGGCAGGATAATATTGTGGACCTTCGGGTAAATATTTTGTTAAAGTAGCCAGTAAGTTTTCAACGTTATTACCTTGAAGTGCTGAGATTGGCACTATTTCTGCAAAGTCATAACGCTCCTTATAGCTGTCGATAATACTCATTACTTCATCTGGGTGAATTTGATCGATTTTATTAATTACTAAAAATACAGGTGTTGAATTGCCTTCAAGCATTTCTAAAATAAACTCGTCACCTTTACCAAGCTTTTGCTCAGCGTTTACCATAAACATAATAACGTCTACTTCACGTAATGTATTTTTCGATACTTTTAACATGAAATCGCCTAGCTTATGTTTTGGCTTATGGATACCTGGTGTATCAATAAAGATCATTTGGCTATCGTCTGATGTTAGTACGCCTTGTACTTTATTTCGTGTTGTTTGTGGCTTATCGCTCATAATGGCAATTTTTTGACCAATGACTCTGTTTAAAAAGGTAGACTTCCCGACATTTGGTCGTCCAATAATTGAGATAAAGCCTGACTTATAGCCAGTATTATTTTCCAGCATTCTCTAAATCCTCCGTTGTAAATGCAAACGGTAGTAACTCGCCAACTGACGTTACCGTGACATCACCATTTAAATTTGTTAAATATACAGGCATAGATGGCTCACAAAATTCCATCATTACTTGGCGACACGCACCACAAGGGGCACAAGGGCCATCCGTATCAGCTACAATAGCAATCGCCTCAAAATCATAAACACCTTCTGAGACTGCTTTGAAAAACGCCGTACGCTCTGCACAATTCGTCATACTATAACCTGCATTTTCTATATTACAGCCATGGATGACATCCCCATTTTTTGTTAAAAGCGCAGCGCCCACTTTAAATTTTGAATAAGGCACATATGCCTTCTCGCGTGCTTTTTTAGATTCTTCTAGTAACGCATGCATATCCATTTTCATCTATGCTAATTCTCCTCTACATAAAAATCATATATGCCTTTATTAACTAGGCATTCTTTAATGAATTACGTTAACGCGTAATTCCGTCCAGATTTTTTCGAGTCCACTCGAAGCCACTCTAAAATCTGTGACATTCTCCTCACCTTTATATAGCCAAAGTTTAAACTCTCACTAAATTTAGTGCACAATGGGCATTCATTCCCCACTTTTAAAGGTGATGGACTTTTGCTAAAAACAAGTTAAAACCATTTTGGTATAAAGATTAGTAAACCGATTATAGCACTGAATACCGCAAATACAAGCACCGCACCTGCTGCAATATCTTTTGCTTGCTTAGCAAGTGGGTGAATGTCTGTTGAAGCTAAGTCTACAACTCGTTCAATAGCGGTATTCATCATTTCAAGCGCAAACATCAGTGCTATTAATAATAGCACAATAAACCATTCTACTCGTGATAAACCTGTGAAATAACCAGCAATTAAAACAATGCCCGCACTAAGCAAATGTGATTGAAAATTTTGCTCTTTACATGCTGTGATTATCCCTTCAAAAGCATATCCAAACGAACGTAAATATTTGCGTAAGTCCATTTAGTCACGTCCTAAGCCATAAGATTGTAAAATCTCCTCTTGCTTACCGAACATCACCTTTTCATCCTCTGGTACCATATGGTCATAACCTAATAAGTGCAAGAAGCCATGGACAGCTAAAAAGCCCAATTCTCGCTCAAATGAATGTCCATATTCCTCAGCTTGCTCCTTTGTGCGATCTGTTGAAATGATAATATCACCTAAAATACGTGGCATTCCTTCAAATGTTACTTCCATTTCACCTTCACCTAATTCTTCTAAGGCGAATGAAATAACATCCGTTGGTTGATCTTTACCGCGATAGTCTCTATTAATTTCTTGAATAGCTTCGTTTGTCACAAAGGTTACTGATACTTCTGTTTCAGGTTCAATCTTTTCTACTTTTGCAGCATGTTGTAAAAGCTTCTCCACGAGCTCCATATGTTGTGCAGTTACTTCATTTGTTTCATCTGTAAAATCAATCGTTAAAATCATTAGTGCCTCCTACTTATCTGCCTTTGGATATTCAATACGTGAATGGAAAATCCCATTTAACGTCTCACAAAGTACTTGCTCTATACATTTTAACTCTTTTATCGAAATATCGCATTCATCAAACTGATGGTCCTGTACACGATCATCAATAATAGCACGCACGAGCTTGTGAATTTTCTCAGCATTTGGTTCCTTCATTGAACGAACCGCTGCTTCCACACTGTCTGCTACACTTATGACGGCAGCTTCTTTCGTTTGTGGTTTCGGTCCTGGATAACGGAACTTTGCCTCATCAATTACTTTTCCCTCTTCCTTTGCTTTGTAAAGGAAGAATTTAAGTAGGCTTGTCCCATGATGTTGTAGAGCTATATCAATGATTTCTTGAGGCATTTTATAACGTCTTAGCATGTCAGCTCCATCAGTAGTATGTGCAATAATTATTTCTGCACTAGTTTCCGGCGGCATTGAATCGTGTGGATTTATACCTGACATTTGATTTTCAATAAAGAAAGCTGGACGCTTTGTCTTGCCAATATCATGATAATAACAGCCGACTCTTGCTAGTAATCCGTCTGCCCCAATAGCTTCGCATGCAGCTTCAGCTAAATTTGCCACCATTACACTATGATGATATGTGCCAGGTGTTTCCATTAGTAGTTTTTTCAACAACGGATGATTTGGATTGGACAGCTCGATTAAACGCAATGTCGATAGTAAACTAAATGCCGACTCAAAAAATGGTAATAGCCCCATTGTAAGTGCACCTGATAAAAGTGCCGATAATATGGCGGCTATAAAATAAAATAGCAGTTCAGACAGTCCGTACGATGATTGTGTCATCAGTAAATAAAATGCGATAAAGCCCATATTTACTAGTGATATAACAGCAACAGCCTGCAAAATATGTGAGCGCTTTTCTACACTGCGCATAAAGAATAAACTCGCAAAACCACCAAAGATAATATACAAGGTAATTTCCATCTGCATCACAGACGAATACCCTTCTTGGAAAATAACCCCTGCTGAAGCAGCCGTCATAACTGTAATTAATACCGCCGCTCGATCATCTGCTAACAGTCGGACAAGCATTGTAGCTAGTGCAGTTGGGAATAAAAATGCAACCGTCACATCAAATCCATCTGCCACTAAGCTTATAAACTTCATTAGAAGAATTGAAAAACTATACACAATAACCGTTACGAGCAATGCATTGCGCTTTTTGGGTTCTTCTATTTCCCAGCGATCAAATAATATATACATGAATATCAGTTGAAGGAAAGTTAAAATAATCAACCCTGCAATCGGCTTCATTGATGCTTTATTACTCACCATTCCAAGTAGCTCTAATTGCCTAAATGTTTCATTATCAATAATCTGACCTTCCTGTACAATAATTTGACCTTGGAGTATACGCGTTGGTTCAACTGCTTCCTTAGCTTGCTCTATTCTAACTTTTGTTTGTTCCTCATTGATTGTTTCGGTTTCAACAATACTTGCACGTCCAATTAAGATGACTGTGTTTAAAATCTTATCAGGATAGCCACGCTGTCCACGAATTTTTGTTTCAAAATCATTTTGAGCAGCTAACACATTTTCTTTACGAATTGATTTTTGTAAATATTCTTGTACAAGTTTTGAAAGTTGTACGCTTGTTCGCTTTAAATCTGTTTCACTTTGTTGTAATAAGCCTTCAAGCTGTGCATCTGTAAAAATGACAGGCATTTGATCAACATCAATAGATTCTAACTTTTTGCGGAGCTTTGCCACTTGGTCTACTTCTGCATCGGGATCTTTATTGCTATCAACAGCCTTTTTTACTTCAAGCACATAATCAAATAAAGACGTCACGATCGCTACACGTTGTGTTGCAACGTCTTCTGAAAATTGATAAACGGGCGTAACTGCATTGGCAGCCTTTTCTCGTTCCTGCTGAGTCTTAACTGTATCTTCAATCGTTTTCGTTGATCTTACTGTTTCTGATGCAAGTTGCAATGGTTTAAAATCGTATGTAACACCCTTTACATTGCCATACATAAATGCAAACTGTAATGCCCCTGTAAGGATGAGAACGACAATCAAAAAGTAGCGAAACCCAATAAGCTCCGTAATTTTTTGAAGTTGTTTCTCCATTCGGCACCTCCTCTATCTATCTTCTATCATACCAATTCAAAAAACATTTTTCCCGAAAAATGTATAAGAAAGCAAAAAAACAGCTATACGTATTTGTATAGCCGTCACATTTTTATCCTATTAACGCCTTTAACATACTTAAAGCGCTGAATTTGTCACTTCATTTTTGGTATAGGTTATTGCAGTTGATTTCCGCTGCGGGCGGGCGCTTTCCGCGGGCACATCGTAAGCCACAACCGTCGCTGTCGCGCCGTCTGTTGTGGCTTACATTTTGTGCTGTTCCCGCAGGAGTCGCCCACCCTCCGCTTCAATCAACCAGTATTCGTTTCTATTACTGAATGACTAAGCTTAAAATTAAGCACAATATCGTTCTTCTAATAATTTCAAAAGTTATCAGCTTCAACCTATATATAAAGATGACTATTGCAGTTGATTTCCGCTGTGGGCGAGCGCTTTCCGCGGGCACATCGTAAGCCACAACCCTCGCTGTTGTGGCTTACATTTTGTGCTGTTCCCGCAGGAGTCGCCCACCCTCCGCTGCAATCAACTTTCGTTGTAGCTGTCGCTTCGCTTACGGTACGGACTTTAAAATAACCGCCTTAGGCGGTTATTTTAAAGCTGTTGATCCTCATAAGCTTTAATGATTTTTGCTACGACTGGATGGCGGACTACATCGCCTTGTTCCAGAATTTGGAAATGTATTGAATTGACATATTTTAATGTGCGTTCAGCAACTATTAATCCAGATTCTGTATTTTTCGGAAGGTCAATTTGCGTTTTATCTCCCGTAATAACCATTTTTGAACCAAAGCCTAGACGTGTTAAAAACATTTTCATTTGCATATGTGTTGTATTTTGTGCCTCATCTAAAATGACAAAGGCATCATCTAATGTACGTCCACGCATATAGGCTAAAGGCGCGATTTCAATCGTTCCTCGCTCAATTAGACGTTGTGTTTGTTCCGTGCCATAAATATCGTTTAACGCATCGTAGAGCGGTCGTAAATATGGATCAACCTTTTCCTTTAAATCACCTGGAAGGAAGCCTAGAGACTCTCCTGCCTCCACTGCAGGACGTGTTAAAATAATACGCTTTACATGCCCATTTTTAAGTGCTTGCGTAGCCATTACTACCGCTAAATACGTTTTTCCTGTACCGGCTGGACCAATACCAAAAACAACGTCTTTGTGACGAATCGCTTGTATGTATTCTCGTTGACCTATTGTTTTTGCACGTATCGGTTTCCCTTTTGTCGTGCGTGCAATTTCTTCATCATAAAGTTCTGCAAAATATTCAATTGTTCCTTTTTGTGTCATTTCAATTGCCGTTGCTACATCACGTTGATCAATATTAATTCCTTTGCGAATAACTTTTAATAATGCGTGTAGAAGATATGTTGCCTGTTCTTTTGCCTCTTCTTCACCTGTAAGCTGGATTTGCTCACCGCGTGTAATGATATGGACATGAAGAGCCTCTTCAATTAATTTCATATTAGCATCGGAAATACCTAGCAGCATCACCGCTTCATTTGGATTATCCACTTGTAATACAGTTAAATGTTCTGACATAATCATTCTCCTTGTGGCCCTTGTATTGGACTTGCAATGTTTTCGTTGACTAAAAATAGAACTTTCCCTTCAACTGTACCATTCCCCCACTTCGCCTGTAAAAGGTTTTCTTTTTTAATAACTGTTTTTGCAGGGAGTGATTGAAGCATTTTTTCATGTAGTAGTGGCATTAACAAAGTATCTATTTTTGATTCGTCTAATTTAATTTCCACCGTTTTTGTTTGCTGTTCTTCCACTATCGAAACATAAGGATCTAGCCAATTTGGTAAGTCTTTCTTTTGTACATAATCAACCGCTTCTTTATGAATACCCTTTACTACTACTCGCCACTGCTTTTGTTGCATAGATTCAATTGTTAGCTTTGTTGGAATTTTAAATGTGCATTCAAGCCAGTAGTCCGCAAAAACCTCTCCTTTTGCCCCAACAAAGACATGATCGTCACCACTGTCAATTACACCACTTACGAGGACGTCACCTTCATAAGCTGTATCATTGACAGAAATTTTCCGTTCACCATGTTGAATGTTAAAGTTTGTGATGACACCGCTTTTAGTAGCAATTAAATGTGTTGCAAGTTTTTCGGTTGTCAATTCTTTAGTTTTTGGAGATTCCTGTGGTCTTAGCGTAATACGACCACCGTGTTTTTCGATATGCACCCACGCTAGATCGCGATGTTTTTCTAACAGACTCTGCCGAATTACAGCATCAGAAGGTAATACTTTTTTAGTCATCGGTGTTTCTAACTGAAAAGTTTCTTGAAACGTTTTCTCGATTTGTTGCTGTAACTCTGGTGTAGCCGCTTCAATATCAACGCGCCAAATTACTTGCGCACAAAGCAATGGTATTAAAACCATGACAAACAGTCCGAGTAGTGTCCAAAGTTGTGCCCGAAAAACTTGAAGCTCATCTGCATAATGAACAGTCATTTTTAGCCGATACCGACTACGTATACGGCGAATTTTTGGCAAATAACCCATATTCGTTTCAAATGTAACTTCTTGATCTCGAAAGACAACACGCTTTAAAGGTACTTGTTGCGCATGTAATGCTTGAATAAAAGGATGAACATTTTCATGGCGCTTTATACGTATTATAATTGGTCGATTATTCCACATTCTTGCTCACACCCATATCTTTAGTCATTTTTACATGTAATTCTTGTAAATCCTCTATTGAAAGATGGAGCATTTCTTCCTTTATTGCATTTATTGCAACCGATTTTCCACGCACGATAATATGATAATCAGCATAAATAAACGAGCACGATGTAGCGTCAGCATGTAAAAAGCGATAAGGGCCTATAATTTTTAATGTTTCATACTGTGTTAATTCAAGTAGTGGCGTTAATTGAAATAATTTTTTCATAAAAAAATGCCTCCTTCTTCGGCAATATATGCGCCAAAAAAGGAGGACATGCTAGTTATTTTCGTTTTGCTTTTGGTGGGCCTAAAATTTCGGCCATCACCACTGCTTGCACCAATGCTTTTTGAGAATTCGGTAGCTGAAATCCATTATTTGTGGTTGCAACTGAGATGTCTTTTTTCCCAGCAGCCATACGCCCAAGACTAGGACGATCGGTTTTACGACTCGATTGCTCAGTTGGAATAAGCGGTGGGGCAACATAGCTAGGCACATGTTCCTTCACTTTTTCTCGCACTGGTTCCAGACGTTTTACTGTGTCGTCTTCTGTCGTAAATTCCGCTTTTAGTTCCCCTATAAAACCACGGGCAAAGTCTTCAAAGCTTTGCTTTTTAGCAGTTGGACGACGATGCTTTGGCTCATCTACTTCCATTTGAGTGGAAGGTTGCGATGGAGCAGTTTTATTGAAAGGGGGCATTGGTTTTTGTTCTTTTTTATTTTTAGATTTTCCGAAAAGAGAGCTGACTATGGCAATAATTGCAATTATAATAAGTTGTTCCATTTGTTAGCACTCGCTCCTTTCCGTTATTTATACTTTCGGTTCATTTGGGTCTGATTTATCTGTACTTACTTTTGAAATGGAGTCACGCATAGCCGTATCTGCTTGTATATTACGGTAATTCATATAGTCCATAATACCAAGGTTACCAGAACGTAAAGCTTCTGCCATCGCTTGTGGTACTTCTGCTTCTGCTTCTACTACTTTCGCCTTCATTTCTTGAACGCGGGCAATCATTTCTTGCTCATTTGCTACAGCCATTGCACGACGTTCTTCCGCTTTCGCTTGGGCAATATTTTTATCTGCTTGCGCTTGTTCAATTTGTAATTCTGCACCGATATTTTTACCGATATCCACATCCGCAATGTCAATGGATAAGATTTCGAATGCTGTACCAGAGTCTAAGCCTTTAGATAATACAGTTTGAGAAATCATATCTGGATTTTCAAGGACTGTTGTATGGCTTGATGCACTACCGATTGTCGAAACGATACCTTCACCTACACGGGCAATAACTGTTTCCTCACCTGCACCACCGACTAAACGTTCGATGTTTGCACGAACAGTTATACGTGCCTTCGCTTTTACTTCAATCCCGTTCATTGCAACACCTGCAATAAATGGTGTTTCAATTACTTTTGGGTTAACAGACATTTGTACCGCTTCTAATACATCACGCCCTGCAAGGTCAATTGCAGCACAACGTTCAAACGTTAGTTCAATATTAGCACGGTGAGCAGCAATCAGCGCATTTACGACACGGTCTACATTACCACCTGCTAAATAGTGACTTTCTAATTGGTTAATCGTCACTGGTAAGCCTGCTTTATGTGCTTTGATTAACGGATTGACGATACGTGATGGAATTACACGACGTAAGCGCATCCCGATTAATGTGAAAATACTAACGCGGACACCTGCAGCAAGTGCGGAAATCCACAACGCCACTGGTACAAAAGTAAAGAATACAGCGACGACAATAAATAATAGGACTAGCCCGACTATTGGACCAATTAAAGCTAAATCAAATCCCATGTTGTTATTCCTCCATCTCTTTTTCTGTTTGTCTCACGACAATGCGTGAGCCTTCTACTTTAATTACTTCTACATTCTTACCTACATCAACGTAGCCACCTTCTGACACAACGTCAATTCGTTCACTCACAAATCGAATTGTGCCAGCTGGGCGAAGTGGTGTTAGCGTTATTCCCACTTTCCCTAACAACTCAGTGCGATTAACGTTAGACACATAGCCCTCTTCCGTTGTAGTAGCATCCATTAGCACTAACTTGTTTAAAACATGCATTTTTTTACCGAAAAATTTCATCAGGATCACCATTCCTATTATGGCTACTACAAGCGCAATAAAAATCGCCATGACCATTTGCATCATGTTTGCACCTGCCAGCAGCAAGCTAAGTAATATAAGCACGCCACCTAAAATACCAACAATGCCTCCGGGGACAAAAAATTCTGCAATGACTAAAGCTAAACCTGCAATGAAAATTAACAATGTTTCATAGCCTGCAAAGCCTGCCACCATATGACCGAAGAAAAATAATCCCAGGGCTGATAACCCCATTATACCTGGAACACCGAAGCCAGGCGAATACAACTCCAACACTAGCCCTAAACTTGCAACAGACAATAAAATCGGCACGATAAGTGGATTCGTAATAAAACGAGCAATTTTTTCTGCAAAGGTTGGCTCAATTGGTACAATATCACTGCCCTTTAAACCTGTCTTTTCCAAAAGTTCTTGAAAATTAGCAACCGTACCTTCAGAATATTTTACCTTTTCAGCCTCTGAAGCAGATAACGTTAATAGATTATTGCCTCCAGCTCGAAATTCTGGCAAATCAATTGTCGAATCTGCCATTGCTAATGCATATTTCGGGTCACGATCAGATGTTTCGGCAGCAGCCTGCATTTGAGCTAGCCACGCGCTATGAGCTTTATTATCTGCTGCATTGCCAGCAGAATCGATTACTGCTGCTGCCCCAATTGTTCCATTAGGGACCATATAAATTTCATCTGCATGTAAGGCTAAAAAAGCACCGGCTGAATGGGCATCTTTGTTAATAAAAGCAATAGTGCGTATCGTAGTGGCATCCATAAGCATGGCGATATCACTTGCTGCATTGACAAAACCGCCGGGCGTATGTATATCCAGTACAATCGCTTCTGCATAGTTTTCTTCTGCCTCTTTAAAAGCTCGTTCTAAAAATGCGTGTAGTCCACGTTCAACTTCATCGTGAATCGGTACGTGGTAAACCTTGCTACTTGCGAATGCTGTAGTCAATGGAAACGCTACCATAACAGTCATCCAAATGACGATGATATAGCTAAGGATTCTCCTTTTCCGCATCTTTTTCCCTCCCTTCTAACATGCTTCTCTACTCTATATACGACTGACCTTGTAAAAAGTTTCACAAAATAGAGTTTATTTTTATTATACAGTATGATGTTTGTTTTTTCCCTTCAGTCGATTATCAAAGTTATTGTTTTTCTTTGTAAATAAAAAAAGCCGAATGAAATCTATAGTGATTTCATTCGGCTTTTTCGAATATGTACCGCAAAAAGAGCATCATGCAAAATACCTGGAATTAATCGCAATTGCAACTAATTCCAGGTATATCATTGTCTGCTCAGTGAATCATACAATTGCGTGTTTTGAACGTAGGGATTTTTAATGGGAAATTAAATTACCACTTACGTTTACGTGCAGCTTCTGATTTCTTTTTACGTTTAACGCTAGGTTTTTCGTAGAACTCGCGCTTTCTAACTTCTTGAATTGTACCACTTTTTGATACAGTACGTTTGAAGCGGCGAAGAGCATCTTCAAGCGATTCGTTTTTGCGAACGACAGTTTTTGACATCTCTCTTTCCCTCCCTCCGAACACACGTCAATACACAATACAATTAGGCTAATAACCAACTGTTGTGTACTAAAAAATTATACCGTATTGTCTTAAAACGGTCAATAGAAAGTATTCGAAATCACGAAGAGAATTTTTTAAATCCATTTTAACCGTATTTTAATCGGTTCTTCAGATAACAATAAGAATAGTTATTGTGTATGAAGAATAGAGCTGGCGCAGAATAATCTACCGTAAACGGAGATTTTGTACCTAAAATTTTTTTGTAATTTCGTTAGAGAGAGGGACATATTGATATCTCACCGTCATCACAAAAACTTTCATACAGTTTGAACAAAAAAAGGTCAAACTTCGATAACGATTAATAAGCAGTATATTGGTTAAAATATCTTCTTTGTATTGCCATCCTCTATTAAAATTTCTACAGCCTCTCTAAAACGTTGTGAATGAATAATTTCTCGTTCTCTCAAAAAAATCAAACTATCATTTAAATCTGGGTCATCCGATAAGTCAATAATCCATTGGTATGTGGCACGTGCTTTTTCTTCCGCCGCAATATCCTCGTATAAATCAGCAATTGGATCCCCTTTTGCCTGTATATAGGATGCAGTAAATGGTACACCCGATGCATTTTGATAAAACAGCGCTTTATCATGGTTAACATAGTGATCAGCAAGTCCTGCTTCTTTAATTTGCTGAGGGGTTGCATCTTTCGTTAGCTTATAAATCATTGTTGCAATCATTTCGAGATGAGAAAACTCTTCCGTTGCTATATCCGTTAACAGGCCAACTACTTTATCTGGTATTGTATAACGTTGGTTCATATAGCGAAGTGCTGCAGCGAGCTCTCCATCAGCACCACCATATTGCTCTACTAAATACTTTGCTAGCATTGGGTTACAAGTACTAACTTTTACTGGATATTGGAGCTTTTTTTCATAATACCACAAACATCCTTCCCCCTACTCCAAATGTATTTATACTTGCCAGGGCCATGGCGTATCGATCCAATTAAACGGATAATTTGAATAGCTTCTTCCAAAATTCATAAGCGGGCCAAATTTTTGTTCAAAATCTATTTTTAATCGCATACTTTTTTCGGTATTCTCATTAAATTGTGTAATTGCAGCATAATCATGTGGATGAGTATCTAAATAAAGATTTAATTCAACTATAACAAAATCAATAGCTTGAATTTCCTCGAGAAGCTGATAAAATTCTGGTGGCATTTGTTTACTCACCTTTCACCCCACCTCTCTCTGGATTTGGATAGGGACTAAAAAAATCGGGCCATAGTGTACCAAACTTTAACGCTTCCCTCGCTGTCTGAAATTGTGGTAGACCAGGTGGTTGAAAGCCTATATACAATTGTGGAGGTGTTGCAAAACTTTTGACCTCTATCGGTTTACAAGGATCAAAAGGACTGATAAAAGGTCGCCAATACTTATATTGCGTAAACATTAAATCCTCCCTTCCTAAAGGCAATTCCATCATTCGAGTATATGAGGTCGGAAAAATAATTATTCTGATGAAAAAATTAGCATAACGGCGTTTACTATGTAGTTGTTTTTTACACACGATTTAATAGTTGTAAACAAAAAAATAGCATACTAGAAATTATCCAGTACACTATTTTTCCTATTGAGCAATATTAAGTTATTCGAGGGAATTAGTAATTAGAGTCTGCAATTAAGCCCTTCATAATGGCTACGCCCGAGCTTGCACCAATGCGAGTGGCACCTGCTTCAACCATTTTTTGCATATCTTCCAAGCTACGAACACCACCAGAAGCTTTTACACCTAGCTCTGGTCCAACTGTTTTGCGCATTAAAGCGATGTCCTCTGCTGTAGCTCCACCAGTAGAGAAACCAGTTGACGTTTTCACGTAATCTGCGCCAGCTGCTACTGAAAGTTCACATGCTTTTACTTTTTCTTCCTCAGTTAGTAGGCAAGCTTCAATAATTACTTTAACAATTGCACTACCTTTTGCCGCTTCTACTACTGCTGAAATATCCGCTTGTACTTGTTCGAAGTTTTGATCTTTTAAAGCGCCAATATTGATGACCATATCCACTTCTTGTGCACCATTCGCAATCGCATCTTTTGCCTCAAATGTTTTTACTGCTGGTGTATTAGCGCCTAATGGGAAGCCAATAACCGTACAAACTAACACGTCTGAGTTTTGTAATAGCTCGCTGCAATATTTCACCCAAGTTGGGTTTACGCAAACAGATGCAAAACCAAATTCTTTGGCCTCTGCACATAACTTTTCAATTTGTTCTTTTGTAGCCTCAGCCTTTAATAATGTGTGATCAATCATACTTGCATAATTTGTTTTCATTTAACAAGCGCTCCTTCTAACATAAGTTGTCCGTACCTCTCTGGAATAATAACATGTTTTTACGTTTCCGTCTAATTTCTTAAGTCATTACCCAATGGTTTTTAACTTGTCATAATTTTTATCATGCCCGTTCAGGTTAATATTATCAATAAAAAAGGATTGTCCATCAACAACAGATAGACAATCCTTTAGCAATTATTTTACAGTTTCAAGTAAGCGTACGAACTGTCCTTTAGAATGAGGGTAGCCTGCTTGTGTAATTTTTACCTTTACAAGTTGGCCAATAAGGTTTTCTGGGCCTTCAAAAACTACTTTTAAGTAGTTGTCTGTATAACCCGTTAATAAGCCTTCTTCCTCACTACCATCGTGAACAAATTCTTCTGGAATTACTTCTAACACTTCATTTTCAAAACGAGAAGCATATTCCTTAGCAAGTTGGTCATTTAAAGCGATTAGGCGGTGAACGCGCTCATTTTTAATGTCCTCATCGATTTGGTCTTCCATTCGAGCTGCTGGTGTACCTGTACGAGGAGAGAATGGGAACACATGTAATTCTGAAAATTTATGGTCACGAATAAAGTTATATGTTTCCATAAATTCTTCCTCAGTCTCACCTGGGAAACCAACGATAACGTCAGAAGTAACAGCTAAGTTCGGCAATGCTTCATGTAATTTTGTTAAGCGTTCTCCGAAAAATTCCATCGTGTATTTACGGCGCATACGTTTTAATACGGTATCCGAACCTGATTGAATCGGAATGTGTAGATGATTAACAACAATGTTTGACTCGCGTAAAACATCTATCACCTCATCTGTCAATTGGCTAGCTTCAATAGAAGAAATACGTAAACGTTTTAAACCTTTTACATTCGCCTCTAAATCACGCAACAACTGGGCAAGGTTATAATCTTTTAAGTCTTGTCCATAGCCACCAGTATGAATACCCGTTAGGACTATTTCAAGGTAACCAGCATCAACTAATTGTTGCGCTTGGTTTAGTACTTCCTGTGGATCACGCGAGCGCATTAAACCACGCGCCCAAGGAATAATACAAAACGTACAGAAGTTATTACAGCCTTCTTGGATTTTTAATGATGCGCGTGTTCTGTCTGTAAATGCCGGCACATCTAATTCTTCATATACACGGTTTTTCATAATGTTACGTACAGCATTAATTGGTTGACGCTCGTTACGATATTGCTCGATATAGCCAAGTAATTTTGTACGATCCTGTGTTCCTACAACAATATCAACACCAGGAATCGCCATAATTTCAGCTGGCGACGTTTGAGCATAACAGCCTGTAACACAAATAACAGCATCTGGATTTTGACGCACAGCTCGACGAATAACTTGTCGCGATTTTTTATCGCCCGTATTTGTTACTGTACATGTATTAATAACATAAACGTCCGCTTGATGATCAAATTCCGTACGGTCATACCCGTCTTCTTTAAACAGTTGCCAAATAGCCTCTGTTTCATAGTGATTTACTTTACAGCCAAGTGTGTGAAAAGCCACTTTTGACAAGGCTAAACACCTCTTTCATTCAAATTCATATGATATTGCAGATAGCGCATAAAGTGGCGCTGTTTCTGCACGTAAAATTCTTGGACCAAGAGACATCGTTTGCGCGCCAGCTTGCTTCAGTGTATCTGCTTCTTTACGCGCAATTCCACCTTCTGGACCGAAGATAATAAGGATTGATTTCGACTCCTTATCATACACGTTTTTTAGCTTATCCGCAAACCTTGTGCGTTTTTCTGCCTTTGCATCCTCTTCATCTGCAATAAATACAGCGTCAAAATCACCCATACGCGATACAAGCTGAGAAAATTTTATTGGTTCATATATTTCTGGAATGTGTGTACGATGTGATTGCTCCGCTGCCTCTTTTGCAATTTTTTGCAAGCGCTCCTGCTTTTTCGCACCTTTTTTAACATCCCATTTTACAATGGATCGCTCCGCTTCAAATGGTAATAAGGCGTACATGCCAAGCTCTGTTGCTTTTTGTGTAATGAGTTCTAGTTTATCACCTTTAGGCAGCCCACAAGCAACTGTTACACGAATAGGGAGCTCTGGAGATGAAATTGTTCGTCCAGTCGCTTTCACAATGACATCATCATCTTCAAATGCAGCAATTGTACAAATATAAGCAGTATCTTGTGCCACGACGATGATTTCCGCACCTTCTTTCATACGCATAACACGCATAATATGGCGCGCATCTTCACCTGAAATGCGGGCTGAATCAATAGTTGTGTCGATGAAATAACGTTGCATAGCTCACACTCCTTTCTTATAAAGAAAACGCCAAACCGTAAGCACTCGGCTCACGATTTGGCGCTTCCATGGTCAATTTATTGTGGTCGACGAGCGATAATCGCTACCCAATCTTCCATTAATAATACTTCTTCTATAACAAAACCTGAAGCTTCAAGTGCTGCTTTCACATCATCTCGTTTCGCCCCAATGATGCCTGAAGTGACATATAATCCACCTGGTTTGACAATTGTAAATGCATCGTCAGTAAAGGACATAATTATCTCTGCTAAAATGTTCGCGACTACAACATCAGCTGGCTCTTTCACAGTATCTAATAGGTTACCATGGAAAACTTCAACTTTATCGCTTACTTTATTTAACGCAACATTTTCTTTGGCAGAACGTACAGCTACTTCATCCAAATCAAGCGCATGCACACTTTTTGCACCGAGCATTGCTGCACCAATTGAAAGAACCCCAGAGCCTGTGCCAATGTCGACAACCGTGTCGCCTTCTTTCACGACTTTCTCGAGACCTTGTAAGCACATAACCGTAGTTGGGTGTGTTCCTGTACCAAATGCCATACCAGGATCTAACTCAATGATTAATTCATCCGTTGAAACTGGTGTATAGTCTTCCCATGTCGGTACAATTGTAAAACGTTCCGAAATTTTAACAGGGTGATAGTATTGCTTCCACGCTGTCGCCCAATCTTCCTCGTTCACTTCTACAATCGAAACAACATTTTCTCCGATATCAATGTTGAAATTCGTTAAATTCGTAATCGCCGCCTTGATTTCTTCGACTGTTTCATTTAAAAAGCTAGACTCTGATAAGTAAGCTTTAACGATAACACCCTCTTTTGGGAAATCTTCTTCATTTAGCGCGTAAATTTCACCATACTGATCTTCACGTGGCTTCGCAAATTCAGCTGAATCCTCAATAACAACACCACTAGCCCCTGCTTCATGCAAAATATTTGAAATTGCTTCCACCGCTTCATTTTTTGTATGAATGGATAATTCTGACCACTTCACGTAGCTCTTCAGCTCCTCTAATTATTCACCTTGGAATTTTTTCTTGATTTTATCAAATAGTGAGCTTCCTTGTTCTTCTGGAATATCGCCACTAATTTCTGCAAATTCACGTAGTAATTGTTTTTGTTTTTCTGTTAGCTTTTCTGGCGTAATAACCCTAACTGTTACATATTGGTTACCCGTTCCATAACCATGCACATTTTTTACGCCTTTATCTTTCAAGCGGAATTGTGCACCTGATTGTGTACCCGCTGGAATACGTAATTTCACTTTACCATGTACAGTCGGTACTTCAATTTCATCGCCTAATGCTGCTTGAGGGAATGTTAATTTTAATTCGTAGTAAATATCATCGCCATCGCGCTCGAATTCATTGTGCCCTTGAACGCGGAACATGATGTATAAGTCACCTGCTGGACCACCGTTAATACCAGGTTCACCTTGACCTGTTACACGAATTTGTTGACCATCATCCACACCTGCTGGAATTGATACTTTAATTTTTTTACGTTTTTGAACTTTACCTTCACCGCGACAAGTTGAACATTTTTCTTTAATAATTTTACCTGTTCCGTGACATGTCGTACAAGTACGACGATTCATCATGCGGCCAAATGGTGTATCGACAGCCTGATTAATTTGTCCTGCACCTTTACATGTCGAACATGTCTCAGGAGATGTTCCTGGTTTAGCACCCGAGCCATGGCATGTATCACATGTTTCGTCTTTAGGAATTTCAATTTCTGTTTCTTTCCCGAAAATTGCTTCCTCAAATTTAATATTCATGCGGTATTGCAGATCGTCACCTTTACGTGGTGCATTTGGGTCTTGTCGGCGTCCACCACCGCCAAAGAATGAACTGAAAATATCCTCGAAGCCGCCAAAGCCACCGCCTCCAAAGCCACCACCAAAGCCTGCATTTGGATCTTCATGTCCAAATTGGTCGTAGCGGGCTTTTTTCTGATCGTCACTTAATACTTCATAAGCTTCAGCAATTTCTTTGAATTTTTCATCCGCACCTGGCTCTTTATTTAGATCAGGATGGTATTGTTTTGATAATTTACGGTATGCCTTTTTAATGTCATCTTTAGAAGCCGATTTCGTTAAACCAAGCACCTCGTAATAATCGCGTTTCTCCATGATTCACACTCCGCTCTTTTTGCATAAAATCTATTGTAACATGCAGTCTAAAAAACTGCCTCTATTTTCGCCATAATTTTCACTTTTCTATCAATGCATCTATGCCCTATTGTCGAATTGACATGTCGATGACACTTCGAGTTCATCTACTAGAACATCAGGAAACAATTATATAGAAAGAGAAAAGCCAAAGCCGCAAGCGGTCTTTGGCTTCTTCACTTTACTGTGCTGTTGAAAATTTCTTATTTGTCGTCTTTTACTTCTTCGAAGTCAGCGTCTACGATACCGTCGTCTTTTTTATCTGCTCCAGCATCAGGACCTGCTTCGCCACCTTGAGCCGCTTGTGCTGCAGCTGCAGCTTGTTCGTATACTTTCATTACTAGAGGCTGTAATACGCCTTCTAATTTTTCTTTCGCTGATTTAATACCTTCTAATTCGCCAGCTTCAAGCGCTTTTTTAAGCTCATCACGAGCATCCTCTACAGATTTCTTCTCATCTTCTGTAATTTGCTCACCTAAGTCAGCGATTGTTTTATCAACTTGGAATACTAATTGATCAGCTTCGTTGCGAACATCAGCTTCTTCTTTACGTTTTGCATCCGCTTCTGCATTCGCTTCAGCGTCTTTTACCATGCGTTCAATTTCATCGTCTGATAAACCAGAATCAGATTGAATAACAATTGTTTGTTCTTTATTTGTACCTAAATCTTTCGCTTTAACCGAAACGATACCATTTTTGTCGATATCAAATGTTACTTCGATTTGTGGAATACCACGTGGTGCTGGTGGGATATCCGCTAATTGGAAGCGACCTAATGTTTTATTATCCGCTGCCATAGAACGTTCACCTTGCAATACGTGAATATCTACTGCTGGTTGGTTATCAGCCGCAGTTGAGAATACTTGTGATTTAGATGTTGGAATTGTTGTGTTACGATCGATTAATTTTGTGAACACGCCACCCATTGTTTCAATACCTAAAGAAAGAGGTGTTACGTCAAGAAGTACTACGTCTTTCACATCACCAGTTAATACGCCACCTTGAACTGCAGCACCCATCGCTACTACTTCGTCAGGGTTAACGCCACGGTGAGGCTCTTTACCAGTTTCTTTACGTACAGCTTCTTGTACTGCTGGAATACGAGTAGATCCACCAACTAAAATAACTTGGTCAATTTCTGAAGTTGATAGGCCTGCATCAGATAATGCTTGACGTACTGGACCTACTGTACGGTTTACTAATGGTAATGTAATTTCATCGAATTTCGCACGAGTTAAAGAGATTTCTAAGTGTAATGGACCTGCTTCACCAGCTGTAATGAATGGTAAAGAAATTTGTGTAGAAGTTACACCTGATAAATCTTTTTTCGCTTTTTCAGCAGCATCTTTCAGACGTTGCATAGCCATTTTATCTTTAGAAAGGTCAATGCCGTTTTCTTTTTTGAATTCAGCTACTAAATATTCAATAACTGCGTCATCGAAATCGTCACCACCAAGTTTGTTATCACCAGCAGTCGCTAATACTTCGAATACACCGTCACCTAATTCAAGGATCGATACGTCGAATGTACCACCACCAAGGTCAAATACTAATACTTTTTGGTCTACATCTTGTTTGTCTAAACCATAAGCAAGTGCAGCAGCTGTTGGTTCATTGATAATACGCTCTACTTCAAGACCAGCGATTTTACCAGCGTCTTTTGTCGCTTGACGTTGCGCATCGTTAAAGTAAGCAGGCACAGTAATTACTGCTTTTGTTACTTTTTCACCTAAGTAATCTTCTGCATAGCCTTTTAAGTATTGAAGAATCATTGCTGAAACTTCTTGTGGTGTGTATTCTTTATCTTCCACTTTCACTTTTTCTGCTGTACCCATTTTTGATTTGATTGAAATAATTGTGTTTGGATTCGTTACTGATTGGCGTTTTGCTACTTCACCAACTTGTTTTTCACCATTTTTGAATGCTACTACAGATGGAGTAGTGCGGTTTCCTTCTGGATTTGGGATAACTTTTGGTTCTCCGCCTTCAAGTACAGATACACAAGAGTTTGTTGTTCCTAAGTCAATACCGATAATTTTGCTCATAGTAAAATTTCCTCCTATTATTAAAACGCAAAGCTGCGTTAATTAACTAAAATATTTTTTATTAATGATGCTTTGACTATTCGTTTACAGATACCATCGTTGGGCGTAATACGCGATCCTTTAAAATATAGCCTTTTTGCAACTCACGTAATACTACACCTTGTTCTTTTTCACTATCTTGTTCTTGCATGACAGCTTGGTGGACGTTTGGATCAAACTGCTCCCCTTCAGCTTTAATAACTTGCAAGCCTTCTTTTTCAGTTGCTTCCAATAGTGAACGGTAGACCATTTCGATGCCCTTTACAATTGATGTTGCTTCATCAGAAGTTGGTTCAATTTGCAAAGCACGTTCAAAATTATCTAATACCGGCAGTAAATCCTTTAATAGGTTTTGTGCACGATATTTTTCGGCAGCCTCACGATCAAGCTGTGAACGACGGCGTAAATTATCAAAGTCTGCACGCAAACGTAGGTGACGATTTTCCTCGTCATCTAGCTTCGCTTGCAACTCTGCCAGCTTTGCTTCATACTGCTCTTCCACTGTTAGTTCTACTTCTTGCGTTTCTGTTTGCTCTACAGTTGACTCGTTTTCAGCTTGTACATTTTCTTGTACAAGGTCTTTGTTTTCAGTTGTTTCAGTCACTTAAATCCTCCTCATTATCAATCACTACGATTCTTCGTAAAGGCTTGGGATAAATCCAAACGCATTACTTCAAGCAAAGCAACCACACGCTTGTAATCCATGCGTGTTGGACCAATAATTGCAATGGCTCCTTGTTGATCTTCACCTATTGAATAAGTCGTTGTTATGACACTACAGTTTTCCATTTCTAACTGCTTATTTTCCGAGCCAATACGAATATGAATACCCGATTCGTTCGGATGGAAGAGCGACTGCACTTGGCTAGTCGTTTCCATTAAGTCCAGAATCATTCGGACCTTATTTAAATCGTGGAATTCCGGCTGGTTGAACATATTTGTCTTGCCACCGTAGAAAATTTTACTTTCCGAATTTTGCATTGTAGCTGAAACGAGCGAATGGATAAAATCATCCGCAGATCGCACATGTTGTTGTAAAATGGCGAGTATTTCAATTTCCAACTTTTTATGGATTTCATCTAATGAAACACCAACTAAGCGTTCATTTAAGATGTTAACCATTTTTTCTAGTTCAGCAGCGGTAAAATTAGGTGGTAAACTAAACATGCGATTCTCAACATGACCGTTATTCGTTACGATAATCGCTACTGCAGCATCACTTGAGAGTGGCACAATAGAAAATCGCTTTACTCGATGCCTTTGGACATCTGGTCCTAAAAGAATCGATGTATACGATGTCAGCTCAGATAAAATATTGGCTGACTTTCGGATAATGTGCTCTACTTCTACTAGACGTTCATTGAATATCGATTGAATCTGCTGAATATCCCGAGAATTAATGCCCTGTGGATTCAACAAATGATCTACATAAAATCTATACCCCTTTTCCGAAGGCACTCGACCAGAGGAAGTATGTGTTTTTTCTAAAAAACCTAATTCCTCTAAATCCGCCATTTCGTTTCTAATAGTGGCTGGACTAAATGTAATCTCATGTTTTTTTGAGATTTGGCGAGAACCTACCGGCTGTGCAGACATAATAAAATCATCTACGATTACTTGCAATATCTGTAATTGCCGATTTGTTAGCATGATTATCACCTCTGTTAGCACTCAACTAAGAGGAGTGCTAATACTATTAATAAGTTATCAAATCCCACATTTTCTGTCAACGATATCGCTCAATCTTCTAGTAAAAATTGTTGAAAAACTTCATTTCCGACAAAACGCCCCTTGCGCGTAAGACGAATGCCCACTGTATCATGCTCTAAAAGACCTTCTGAAACTAGTTTATCAATGACTTGACCATAGCGGCTCATCATCGGCTCCTTAAATCTTTCTTCATATATAGCGTGTGCAATCCCTTCCGTTTTACGCAGTCCTAAAAACATTTGCTCTTCTCGCTGTTCTGTTTCCGTCACGACGTGATCCTGCATAATCGGCAAATCCCCTGCACTAACAGCATCCATATATTTTTTTAAAGGGCCATGATTTGAATAACGTTTACCATTTATATAGCCATGTGCGCCTGCACCAAAACCAGCATATTCATCATTTTCCCAATATATTTTATTATGGGTAGAAGCAAAATCAGTTTTGGCAAAATTGCTAATTTCATATTGCAAAAGGCCATGCGATTGCATTTCTTGCATAAGCACCTCATACATATCCGCTTCTAAATCTTCCGTCGGTAAGCTCAGTTTCCCTTTTGCATACTGGTTATAAAAAATCGTTTTTGGTTCCACTATAAGGGAGTACGCTGAAAAATGCGGTAGGTCAAGCGCGAACGCTTTTTCAAGTGAATCCTTCCATTGCTCCATTGTTTGACCTGGCAAGCCATACATTAAATCGATACTTAAATTTTTAAAACCAACCTTTTTTGCAAGTGCAATTGTGTCATAGACATGTGCATTGCTATGTGTGCGGCCAATTTTTTTTAATAATTCTTGGTTGAATGATTGCACTCCCATACTTAAACGATTGACGCCACCATCAAACAGAGCATGCATCTTTGCCTCTGATAATTCATCTGGATTCGCCTCTGATGTAAATTCTGTCACACTGTCCATCGGAATATACGTGCGAATCAGTTTGAGCAATCTCGTCAATTGTTCTGGAGATAGAGCAGTAGGTGTGCCACCTCCAAGAAAAATAGTTTCAATTTGTTTAAAACTATGCGGAAATTTTTCAGTAGCAAGCGCCATCTCCTTGCCAAGTGTTTCTATATATTCATCTACAGGTTGATTTTTAAAGTAAAACTTGTTGAAATCGCAATAGTTGCAGATTTGATGACAAAAAGGAATATGAATGTAAACACCCCGTGCCATAGCTATCCCTTCTTTCTAGTTGAGTTTTTCCATTTCCCCATTATAAACAAACGTTATGGAGAACGCCATGAATCTATCCAGATACATGAACGACAGTAAAAACTAGTTAGTACAAAATGATAATAAACTTTCAATAACATTAAAAACATTTGAATTGTTACTATAGAAAGAAGCCATTAATGGTAGCTTTAAAGACCTTTTGAATAAAAGAAAAGACCTCCTGGCAAAGCTTTGGAGTAAAATATTATTTAAGAAGATTAATTAACTGATCTGTTATTTCTTCTGAGATGGCATAAGTAATGTGTGTATCATTCACCTTCATTATGGTACTTTTTTGTCCTTTTTCCCCTAGCCATAGATGATAACCTTGCTTATTTCCGTCTGTATAACTGACTTTTAAATCAAACTCAGGCTCAGCCATATCCGCTATTCCTTCTCTCTTAACAGCGGTTGAGATGGCATTGTTAAATATATCGAGACTTTCTTTGTCTTTATATACAGTAAAAAAATTAGCATTCACTTTACCAAACCCACTTGATTTAGAGATACTGACCTTTGAAATATTTACCTCTGAAAATCTACTTTTATCATTTGATTGGCAAGCAACCAGAATGAATAACAATAATAAAACAAATAAAATAATTTTTTTCATATACCACTCCCCTTATGCCATTATTTTACTATTAAACTTAGACGAAACAAATCCTTTTTAATAAGATCCGAACTATTGCTTTTTTTCGTAATAACAACAAAAGTGTAATGAAAATTAATCTTCTATGTAAATCTTTTCATAAAAGGTAAACAGCAAAAACTAGTATAAAGTTGATATTTATCTGAAAATTCACTTAGTTTTATGATATGCTAATAAAAAGTGATAGACAGGAGGATTCATGATGGAGCCAATATTAAAACTACAACAGCAACAGAAAATGATGATGACACCTCAATTACAGCAGTCTATTGAATTACTACAATATAATACCCATGAGCTAGAAGAATTTTTATATGAACAACAATTAGAAAATCCGCTAATCGACCTACAAGCACCTACTTTTCAGGAAAAAGATTTTGGCACTACTTACAGAGCTTCTACAACAATGCCAAACGAATTTTATACAAAAATAGCTGAACCAAATGATCGCGAGGAATTATTACAATTAGCTACACTAACTTTCGTAGGTGAAGATTTACAACTTGCCCATACAGTCATTAAACATTTAGACCATAAAGGATATTCACCCGCACAGCTTGGGCAGATTTCAGCACAACAGCATGATCGTGCAATTCAACTATTACAGCAAATTGGACCTCCTGGAGTGGGTGCACGTAATTTGCAAGAATGTCTTTTGTTACAAATTGGCGAGAAGGACAATGATTTGCAACAACTTATTGAAAATGGTCTCGCTCTATTAGCAGAACGCAAATTTTCAGCGTTACAAAAAATGCTACAGCTTTCGAAGGATCAGTTATCAGATTGCATTAATCGGCTACAACAACTAACACCGATACCATGTTCGATAAGCCAAGAGAATGATACGTTGTATGTAATACCTGACATTATCGTTTTTAGAGAAGACGGGACATTACAATTTAGTTTAAATGATAGCTCACTACCGACCGTTCAACTCAATGATAGCTATAAAAACATCGCTTCTTTTTTACCTAACTCTGAGCAAAAATATGTAAAACAACATTTTAAGCAATTTAACTGGCTTATACATAGCTTACAGCAACGGCGACAAACAATTATTGCAATAATGTCTGTAGTTCTACAGCACCAGCAAGCATTTTTCGTTCATGGCCTACCTTCTTTGAAACCGCTTACCTTACAAGATGTTGCTACACAAATTGACATGCATGTTTCAACCGTAAGTCGAGCCATTCGCAATAAACACATACAAACGCCTGTTGGAACCTATCTTTGGAAAGATTTATTTTCTTCTAAAATAGACAATACGCAGGCACAACATTCTCAAACGTCGATTTTGGAAATGATTAAAAATATAATTACAGCAGAAAATAAACAAAAACCGTTATCCGATCAAAAGATTGCTGAAATTTTAGCGAACTCCCATCAAATTCAAATTGCGCGACGCACTATCAGCAAGTATCGCGAGGAACTAGGAATACAAGCGGCGAGTAAACGTAAGGAATTATAATAGATTACTCAATACTTAACGTTCGAAGTCCTTTTGAAACGAAAAAGAGAGTACAAGAACGAAAAATGTTCCCATACTCATACAGAGTGCCAGGCACCCAAACAATTCAAACAATTTCTACCCAATCGTTAAAATATCATTACTATTCAATAAATAGTTTGCCAGTGCCTCTGTTTCTTCACCAATCGCTTTATCCCCTTTTAAAGGTGGACAGAATGACCGTACAATATCTAAATATTTACGTGTTATTGGTGCTAATTGTTGCTCTGCTTGTTCTAAATAAATAGCTTGAGAAGCGGCAATTAATTCAATGGCAAGCACCCGTGCACTATTATGCACAATTTGTCGCGCTTGCCTTGCCGCAGTTGTGCCCATACTGACATGATCCTCCTGATTCCCAGAGGTAGGAATGGAATCGACACTCGAAGGATGCGCAAGTACTTTGTTCTCAGAAACGAGGGATGCCGCAACATATTGTACAACCATCAAACCACATTCAAGTCCTGGATTTGTTGCTAAAAATGGTGATAATCCACTTAATTGAGGATTTACTAAACGCTCCGTCCTTCGCTCAGAAATATTCGCCCACTCCGCTACGCCTACTTTTAAAAAGTCCATTGCAAGTGCAATCGGCTGACCATGGAAATGTCCTCCAGATAACACCTCACCATTTTCTAACACAATCGGGTTATCTGTCGTTGCATTGATTTCCGTCTGCAAACGTTGCTGGACATAATCAAAACATTGCCAAGATGCACCGTGAACTTGTGGCACACAACGTATCGAATAAGCATCTTGCATACGAACTGCACCTTGCGTCGTTATCCTTTGACTGCCATTTAGCCACTTTCGAATTCGATCACCAACCGTAGCAATTTCAGCATGAGGACGCACCGCCAATAAATCAGCATCAAATGCGGAAATAATACCCTGTAATGCTTCCATTGTTAGACATGCTGCCATATCCGCTACATAGCCAAGACGTTCAGCTTCATTAATCGTCATGACCCCTATGCCCGTCATCGCCTGTGTCCCATTTATTAACGCAAGCCCTTCTTTCGCTTGCAGGCGGACAGCGGTTAGCCCTACTTTTGTCAATGCTTCCTGTCCTGACATAACATGTCCATTTAATTCTGCTTTGCCTTCACCAATTAACACTAATGCGATATGTGACAAAGGCGCTAAATCACCACTAGCTCCAACCGAGCCTTGGGATGGCACAATCGGATGAACATTATGATTAATTAAAGCCACTAATAATTGGAGTGTTTCTTGCCGAATGCCGGAGTATCCTTTTGCTAAAGCATTGGCACGTAAAACCATCATCGAACGAACAATGGTCGTTTCCAATGGCATCCCTACACCAACCGCGTCAGCGCGTAGCAAATTCAATTGCAATAATTCATTATCCGCTTCGGCAATTTGGACATCGCTTAGTTTCCCAAAGCCTGTATTTACTCCATAAATAGTATGTCCATCCGTTAATCTTTTTTCAATTCTAGCACGGCTTGCTTGCACTCTTTCTAAAGCATTCGGTGCAATGGCAACTTGAGCATACCCTCTCGCTATTTGATCAATTTGTGTTGTCGTTAATGTATGTCCATCCAACTGAATAACTTCCATTTAAAACTCCACCCCTTTAATTGTTACGGATCTTCCTTCTATAAAACCATTGCTGCGATAATGCCAAATATAAATAAAGGGATATTATAATGTAGGAATGTCGGTACACATGTATCCCAAATATGATTATGCTGGCCATCTGCATTTAACCCTGATGTCGGACCTAATGTACTATCAGACGCTGGAGAACCCGCATCCCCTAAAGCACCTGCTGTTCCAATAAGTGCAGCGGTTGCAAGCGCACTAAACCCGACTGTCGCGCACAACGGCACGAACACTACAGCTAAAATTGGAATAGTTCCAAAAGAAGTTCCAATTCCCATCGTTACAAGTAAACCGATAAATAATAAGAGGATAGCCATAATAAGTTTACTTTGCCCTGTCATACCAGTCATTGCTTCCACAAGCTCCGTAATGGCATTTGTTTCTTTTAAAATCGTTGCATAGCCTGAGGCAATGAGCATAATAAAGGCAATAACCCCCATTAGTTTCACGCCATTTTGAACCACTTCTTCACTATCTTTAATAAATACTACACGGCCAACAAACATAATGATAATGCCTGATAATGCGCCTAAAACTAGGGAGCTTAATGATAATTGAATGCCAAGTGCCACAAAAATTGCGACGATCGCTATCCATCCTTTAGCATCCAAAGTAGCCTTTTTATTTTCTTTCTTTGCTTGCTCATAATCTTTAATATCTTCTTCAAGCTGTTGATATTCTCGAGGCTTTCGATAAGAAATAAAGACAGCAATCGCTAATCCAACGAACATGCCAATGGCTGGAATGGCCATCGCTTTCGGTATTTGACTTTGCACAATGGCCATCCCATTAGCTGTCATCTCATTGGCAATAATCCCTTGAAATATTAATCCATAACCAACAGGAATCCATAAATAGGGCATTTTCAAGCCAAACGTTAGGGCAGATGCCAATGCACGACGATCCATTTTTAATTGATTAAAGAAAAATAAAAGTGGCGGTATCAATATTGGAATAAAGGCAATATGTACGGGAATCAGTGTACCTGATAAACACGCAATGATTGCCAACGCAAATATTAAAATGTATTTATTCGGTTTTTCAAGTGACAATAATTTTTGTATAAGAATGTTTGCTAAGCCGGAATGCGCGATTAATGCAGCAAAAATTCCTAACAATATATAACTTAAAGCCGTCTCAGACTGACCGCCCATACCACTAATAAAGATAGATATTGTTTCAGAAAGCGATAAATTCGCAACAAGCCCTGCAACAATTGCCGCAATTATTAATGCAAAAAGCACATGAATGCCACATAAACTTAAAACGGACAACACAATGACTGAGATTAAAACAGGATTATCTAACATCTACATCCCCACTGTCTGTTTTATATTGTTTTAATCAAAATACTTGCTATAATAACGCTTCCCAAGGTCACTGTCGTAAACCCTCCAACAAGCATTGGCGTAATAATTTCATTGAATATTCTTTTCTGTTCCTCTTCTGTTTTGCCAATGCTCCTACTTACTTCCTCACATACAATGTAATCACCTGGAAAGCCGAATGTAGACGTTAATGCGACAGGAATCCCGAGAAAAGGATTCACCTTCAATAGCTTAGATCCTAATAATCCCCCTAACAAAATGCCAAGTACCCCTACGAAAAGAATCGTTAAGACAGCAGGTAACTTATCAATAAACATCTCAAAAGTAATATCATTCATCATGCCGATAATGATAAAAATAATGCCCGCCATCCCTACAGTAAAACTATTTGATTTCTCCATAACACGTTCAGGATAAAATTTCACTAAGCGACCAATAATACCAATTGTCAACGCCCATAAGCTATACGGAATACCAGTATATTTAGCTAATACAACTGCAATCGCACCACCAATAAACAACATAAATAGGAGTACTAAAGGAGTTTGATATTTTTTCGGTATTAATAATTTCTCATCATTTTCTTGATTAAACGCAACATTGCCAGAGGCTTCGAATGCACCGCTTTTCATTTGCTCGTTAATCGTAGTAGCATGTTTGCGTAACAATAGATTAGCTAGCGGAATACCAATTAAAGACTGCAAAGCCATAATTAATGCAGGGATGGTCAATAAACTAGCTAAACCCAATTCTTTTATGCCCTCTGAAGTAATTAAAACTGCAATAATGCCTCCATTTAAAGGTCCTGTACCTGCAACCGCTGTTTGATAATCAAAAAAAACGGTCACAATCGTTAAAATAAAGAGCGAAGCAAAAAACATGCCCATAATTGCAATTAATACAGCCCTCCATTGCGAGCGAATCATACGTAAAGGAATTAAAGTTCCCATATGAACTAAAATAGGAGCCGTTCCTAATAATGCGCCAACTGTTAAAAATGTCGAGTTTTCAAGCAAATCTTTTGGAAAAATTCCAAGCCACAATAAAATCAAATAGCCCATCATTGCCACAAAAAGCATCGGTACTCTAGCTTTACTAATAACGGAAATGATTTCTCCTAGCGCAATGAGCCCTAAAATAATCATCGCTGCAATTACAGGTTCTTGAACCATTCTATCTCCCCTTTAACTATTCAATGTTAAAGCTGTATGAACAAAAAGTTTTAAGCCAATTGCTAATGAATCTTCATTAACTGCAAATCTAGGATGATGATGAGGATAATTTAATGTGTCATCGTCAAAAGCTGCTCCAATCGCGATAAATACACCAGGCACTTTTGTTAAAAAAGCCGAGAAATCTTCTCCACCCATAAACGGGCCGATGTGTAAAATGGTCTCTGGAGTAAAATGCTGTTGTATAACCTCTTCCACTACGGCAGTTAGTTGTTCATCATTTATGACTGATGAATAACCGTTATGATATGTTAAGTTATAATCAGCACCATGTGCAGCAACGGTATGTTGAACTAGCATTTCTATTTGTTGGGCAATGCCTTCTCTCACTTGCTGTGAGAATGTTCGCACACTCCCACCTATTACTAACCGATCTGGAATAATATTTTTGGCACTGCCCGCATGAAACTCCGTTACCGCGAGTACCGCTAGCTCTTGCGCATCAATTTTTTGCGGAATAATTTGATGTAATACATTTGTAATTTGCGACCCTATTAAAATCGGATTAATAGAATCTTGAGGTTGAGAAGAGTGCCCTCCCTTTCCGATTATTTCTAAGTCAAATGTATCTGAATTGGCTGTAAAAGGTCCTGCACAAATGCCTATTTTTCCTGTAGGAAGTGTTGAAAATAAATGCAATCCTATAACGTGATCTGCACCATCTACTACACCAGCTGCCACCATTTCTTTCGCGCCACCTGGAAATAATTCCTCTGCATGCTGAAAGATGAATCGAATTTCTCCTTTTAATGATTGCTTCAACGTAGATAAAATTTTAGCAGTGCCTAGTAACATAGCGGTATGTCCATCATGTCCACAAGCATGCATAACACCTGCAACTTTAGAAGCGAATGGTAAATCTGTTTCTTCTTGAATCGGTAAAGCATCCATATCTGCTCTTAACGCTAAACAATTTCCTGGTAAATTCCCCTTTAAAACAGCTAACACACTTGTCTTTGTCGGCCTCGTTACGACTAAATTTCCAAATGAAATTAACTGATTGTAAACAAAATCTGCGGTAGCATATTCTTCATACGACAGTTCAGGATTTTCATGTAAATATCTTCTCCACTGTAAAATTTGCGGTACCACTTGCTCTATTTCTTTCGCTACATTTAAAGTGCTTGTCATGTAACACTCTCCTCCTTTAATTTTTATGGCGCTCATACCACTGCTCAATTAATGCCGCTGTTAATCTACCAGTATTGACTAAGTTTTCAATACTAATATTCTCTCTAAAAGAGTGAATATTCTGAAATCCATTCCCAAGCGTAATACACGTCAATCCATGTTCATTTAATACATTCGTATCTGCGCCGCCCAATGTTTTCGTTAAATAGGATGAAACACGAATATTATTAGCCGCTTTTTTTACAGTTTTAACGAGATCATCTTCCTCAGAAATATTAAATCCAAGATACTTTTCTTCAATGCGCACCTCGACAGTGCCTTGATGTTTTTGTGCTGCTGTTTCCATCGCCATTTGCATCTGTTTTAATTGTGCATCCAATTTCTCTTTTGAAAAGCTTCTTACTTCGCCACCAAGTGTTACTGAACCTGGTATTATCGACGTAAGCTCTCCACCACTTATAATTCCTATATTTGCTAATGTTTCACTATCAATTTCTCCTAGCTCCATTGATAAAAGCCCTTCGGAGGCAATGATAAATGCATTATTCCCTGCATCCGCATTTAACGCAATATGGGCAGCATTACCTTTCACAGTGAACCAAATTCTACTACTGTATGGACCTTGTAAAATGATTTGGCCAACATCCCCGCTACTATCAAAAATATAACCCTTTTTACTTTTTATCTTGTTATATTCCATATATTTTGCACCTACTAAACCTGCCTGTTCATTTACAGTTAAAATGAATTCAATCGGTCCATGTGGGACACTACTTTCATTAATGGCACGCATCGCTTCGATATAAGAAGCAAGTGCCGCTCGATCATCCGCCCCTAAAATCGTCGTACCATCTGAATAAATAATCCCATCCTTGATGATAGGCTTGAGGTGTTCTGTTGGTAACACCGTGTCCATATGCGTAGAAAAGAATAAAGGTGGAATGGTATCATCTGTTCCTGGATGCCAAGCAATTAGATTTCCAACTTCACCATTAAAATGTTCATGTGCTTCATCAAATGTTAATTGAAAGCCAAGCTTCGGTAATTCTTTCTTTAAATACGCTGCTACTAGACTTTCCTTGCTACTAGGACCATTAATTTGAGCCATTTCTAAAAACAATTGCACTAACTTATCCTCATCTACATGTGACGCCGCCTTCGATGCAAATTCAATTGTCATTACTAGTTCTCCCTTCTAACTGAATGTACTTTCCATTGCCCATGACCCTTTACTGATGACAACTTGCCCTCTTTTTATAACCGTATCTACAATATTCGTCCCAAGTTCATATGCTACATGCTTATAATTTGGCACATCCCATATTTGAATATCTGCCATTTTTCCAATTTCTAACGTCCCTCTATCTGTAAGATTTAGAGCCTTTGCGGCCATTTTTGTCGCTGCCTTAATGGCTTCCTCTACTGAAAATTGATAAAGTCTACATGCTAGATTTATAACAAAGGACATAGAAGTTGTATAACAAGCAGGGCACATATCTGTTGCTAGCGCTATATGCATACCATTATCGAGCATTTTACGAGCATCAAATGGTTTGTGATGGGCAACGGCAAAATCTAATGCAGGCATTAATACACCGACGACTCCGGATTTCGCTAGTTGGGCCATTACGGTCTCGGGTGTGTAATTGAGATGGTCAATGGAAATCATTTTCATACGTGCAGCTAAATCTGAACCACCGATATACGAATAGGCATCTGCATGAATTTTTGGTAATAATCCATGTGCTAAGCCCGCTTGTAAAATACGCTCCGATTCAAGTTCAGTAAAATAGCCTTCATCACACCAAACATCACAGAACTCTGCTAAATTATGTTGAGCTACTTGCGGAATCATAACATCAACAATTTCATTCACATACTGTTCCTTTGTTAAATGATCTGGAATACCGTGCGCACCTAGAAATGTATTAACCACATCAATGGCTGTCTGGTCGTTTAAACGTCGACCTACACGTAAAATTTTCAGCTCACTTTCTAGTGTTAAACCGTAGCCACTTTTACTCTCTACTGTTGTTGTCCCGTGTTTAAGCATCGTCATTATTCGTTTTTTCGCTTGTTCCAAAAGCTCTTCCTCAGAAGTATCTCGCGTAAGTTCGATTGTTCGATTTGGTCCTGTCGTTATAGCAAGCTTTTTTAAATTATCTGCAATATTACCAGTGAGTTTTGCAGCGTACTCCTCTACTCGACTACCATGAAATACGAGATGTGTGTGCGCATCAATATAGCCAGGAGCGACTACTTTCCCACTTGCATCAATACTGTTATTGTTATCAACTACATATCGTTGTACAAGCTGTTGATGGCTACAAATATCGATGATTTTTTGACCATCTATAACAACTGCTTGATCGGTTAAAACTTGAAAGTCTTGCATGTTGTCACCTGTACAAGGCAATATTTGTGCTGCATTTTGAATTATCATGTCTGGTCTTTTTAACACACGACCACTCCTTTACAATAGTAAATAGGCGATAGGCGTGACGATCATGAGCGTTAAAACTGTTCGTACAAACCATACCGCAATCATTTTGCCTAAAGAAATAGGAATTTCCGTTGATAGAATACAAGGAATTAATGCAGAGAAGAAGAGAATAGCAGATATCGATAACGTTCCAACAATGAATCGCGTCTCTATTGCACTATCAACAGCAACAAGTGAAGGTAAAAACATATCGATTAAATTAATGACGGCCGCTTTTGCCACAATTAATGGCTCGGCTATTTGTAGTAAGTAAGTAATAGGTACAAACAAATAAGCTGCATAATCAAATATAGGCGTGTTATTGACAAGCCATAGACCGATTAAGCCGATTGACATAATTGTTGGTAGTATCCCCATTGCCATCACTAAGCCATCTTTCACATTGTCCTTCATACTTTGCCACAGATTCGGCGCATTTTCAGCCGTCTGTAACGCCTCTCTCCATGCACACTGCAAACGCTTCTCCTTTACAATTTTCTCCACATCCCCATCCATCTGGTTGTAATAGTCCGTACTCATATTACGAATTGGCCAAATCCGAACACTAATGGCTGTTACTAAAAAGGTCACGAGGAAGGTCACCCAAAAATAAAGATTCCAAATATCCATTAATCCAAGTGTTTTTGCAACAACAATCATAAAGGTAACTGAAACTGTCGAAAATCCTGTAGCAATAATGACCGCTTCTTTTGTTGTATACTTTCCTTCCTTATAAATGCGGTTAGTAATTAATAAACCGATGGAATAGCTCCCGACAAAGGAGGCAACTGCATCAATGGCGGAGCGACCAGGTGTTTTCCAAATTGGTCGCATAATCGGCTGCACTAAAATACCGATAAACTCCAGCAAGCCATAACCGACCAACATAGCTAAAAATATGGCACCAATTGGAACTAAAACACCGATTGGCGTAAGTAGTGAGTTGTACCAATAGGGTCCCATATCTGCAGCTAACAGCCAGCTCGGACCAATTTTGAAAACAACTAAAACGGAAGCGATAGCCCCCATTATTTTCAATGTAGAAATGACCATTTCGACAACGGATCGATTCCACGTTTTTTTATAAAAAGGGTAAACAGCACCCGCAACAACAATGACTAAAATATAGTAAACAATAACTGACGAAAACTGCGTCCTGATAAAGGTTACTAAATGATCGAGCGGTATTGTCTTCTTACCATTTAAGGTAATAGAGATAAAGAACATGAAAATGCCGAACAAGCTAAAAGCAAAAAATTTGTAGATGGCTGATTTCTTATAATTAGGAGCGACGTCAACTAGAAGACTATCAAAATCCACAGGTGTCATATCTGCTTTTTTCATGTACATTCCTCCTTTTTAATGAACAAGAGGCCAGCGTTTCTCATTAGTTGTTGCACCAGCCTCTTTTCCACAAATACATTACACTTTTTCTTTTACTAAATCTTTCGGACCAAACGTAGCTGTTGGCTCCCACCATAATGGGATTTGAATGCTTTCATCGGTTAATTTCCCTTTACCATTCGCTACATCTTTTGCTGTTTCATAGCCCGCTTGTGCATGACGTACAACCCCTATACCAGAATCTACTGTCATCGCTACTTCTAAGCGCATATCCGATTCTTCTGTTCCATCAGCAATCATCGTCACACCTGTATGAACGGCCTCTCCCATTGAATAGTTAGCTTGAAGAGCGATTAAATCACACATCCCAACTGCATTTAATAAGCCATTTAAAACTGGCCAGTCAGAAATTAAATCTCCACCATCTTTCATATTTTCAGATTCAAACGTTGGATTGACTATAGAACCAGAATCTAAATTATCGCGAGAGAAGGCGACAGGTCCACTTAACTCCCCTCGGCGTATCATATCGTTAACTTCCAAAGCGAACTTTTTACGCTGTCCAAAGCCCATATAACAAATACGAGCAGGTAAAGCTTCTATCGGAATATGCTCCTTCGCTAACTTTATCCAGCGCGTAACAAGTAAATCATCACTAAATTTTGCTAAAATCATATCGTCTATTTTACGTAAATCCTCAGCTTCACCGGACATACAAATCCAACGGAATGGCCCACGTCCCTCGCAGAATAATGGACGAATATATTCTGCTACAAATCCAGGTAAACGCTTCGCCTCTTTCTCATCAAATCCAGCATCAATACATTCTTTACGAATACTTGTGCCATATTCAAACGAGTGAACGCCTTTATCAAGTAATGCTATTAATGCCTTCAGCTCGCGAATCATCGTATGGCGTGCTTTTTCTAAGTATGCTAGACGATCTTTATCACGTAGCGCGTCTGCCTCTTCAACACTGTATCCAGCTGGTAAATAGGCAATGGGGTCATGTGCAGGTGTCATAGATGTTGCAATATGTGGTAGGAAGCCAAGTTCTAATGTTTTTTCGAAAATATCTGCTGCATTACCTACCACCGCTATGCCAAGCGCTTCTCCAGCAGCCGCTTTTGTTTTTGCTAGTTCAATCGCCTCTTCTAATGAATCTACAACAATATCAATAAAGCCCTTTTCAATACGGCGATTAATAATGTCGATATTAGAATCACATAAAATAGCTACTCCACCATGCATTGTCATCGCACGTGTCTGGTTGCCACCCATACCGCCTGCACCAGCAGTCAATAAAATTTTCCCAACAAGTGAATCGTTATAATGCAATCGCGCAATTGCCGAAAGCGTTTCAAATGTCCCTTGAATGACACCTTGTGTACCGATATATTCCCAAGGTGCCGCTGTATAATTGGCATACATTGTTAAGTTCTTTCCTTGCAAATCATAAAATGTTGGCCAATCTGCCTTCATAATATTTGTCGTCGCCATAACAACAGTTGGTGCATATTTATGAGTTTTAAAAACAGCAACTGGCATCCCAGATTGCACAACAAGTGTTTCATCATCTTCTAAATTTTTTAAGGAATCTACAATGGCATGATAGGACTCCCAGTTACGAGCTGCCTTCCCAATCCCGCCGTATATCACGAGTTCTTCAGGTTTTTCAGCATTTTCCATATTATTTTCTAGCATTCTTAAAATAACTTCTTGACGCCAACCTTTGCATCGTAATGTATTTCCTCGCTGAGCCTTTACTGAATATAAAATTTCTGGTTTTGTCATTGATAATTCCTCCTTTTTTTGTGACTACACACTTTAATAATGCAAATAGCGTGCCAACTTTTAAAAACACACAAAAAATTTAATAAAAAGTGATATTCATAGCGTTTCCAACATGAAGTACATACATATTCGGCATTTGTTATTGTCACGAATTGGAAAGTAACTGCAGATAATTTTTGCACCTCTTTAATTTTCTGTATATTGTTTTTATTCAGAAAATATTTGTGATACGATTAAAGACAAAGCAGATAAATTTTGCATGCAAAATAACGAGAGAAAGTAGGTTTTTGTATGATTAAGGAATTGCAGCGTTATACAGCATTTTTAGGCGCGAATATCATTGCACTAGACAACTCTTTCAAGGTGAAATGGTGGCATTTCAATGAAAGTATCTCGTTAAATATTCAAGTTGATATGCCAATAGAAATCTTTGCTGCCATTGATGTGACAAGCTTGCATCAGCCGCAACAATTGCAAATACAAGAACAGCTTTTATCTTTTACAATAGAGCCTTTTTATTTTCAAGAGCAATTTTTTATTGTTTCAGTAGAAAACTTAATAGATTTCCAGTATTCATTACAAAATAAAGTTTTTGTCCTAGAGGAAATTATTGAGCATTTAGATGAAGGGATCATTGTAAGCAATGAAGATGGGGACATTATTTATTACAATGAGGCACTTGCTAAAATGGAGGAGCATAAAAAAGAGGACATGCTTGGCAAGAAGCTGTGGGATGCATACAACTATCAAGATCGTAGACTATCAGAGCATAATCATATTTTAAAAACAGCGAAACCAATTTATACGAAATACAGAGCTCATGCCTATTCAGAAAATGAACCTAAATTTGTAGGCTACAGTTCTTTCCCGATTCAAAAGGATAATAAAACAATTGGTGTTTTTTCAATTACACATACGGAAAAAAGCTTACGAAATCAATTACAACAAACATTGGATTCCAAACGTGAAACAATGGAGGTACCAGAAGAAGTCAAACGTAATAACGGTACGATTTACACATTCCAAGATATAAAAGGAAACAGTGACGAGCTCCTTCAAACAATATCCGAAGCTAAAAATATTGCAAATTATAATACTGATACGTTAATTGTCGGTGAAACTGGGACAGGTAAAGAATTATTTGCTCAAAGTATGCATAATTTAAGCCCACGCGTAACAAAGCCCTTCGTTGCGATAAATTGTGCTGCCATCCCTGTTTCGCTGTTGGAGAGCACGCTTTTCGGCTCAGTTAAAGGGGCATTTACTGGTGCTACAAATCAAGAAGGTCTTTTTGAATATGCAAAAGATGGGACACTTTTTCTAGACGAAATCAATTCACTACCAATGGAGCTTCAACCAAAATTAATGCGTGTCTTACAAGAACGTGCTGTTCGACGTGTTGGCAGTAATACACTTATCCCTATTGAATGTACTGTGTTTAGCGCATCCAATGAAGACCCTGAGCTTCTTACTGTTGGCGAGCGAATGCGACTTGACCTATTTTATCGCATTGCTCATTCAAGTATATATATCCCCCCACTGCGTGAGAGACCAGAGGATATACTTTTCTTTATCCAGCATTTTTTACATAAAAATGTGCTGAAATATATGAAGGCCAATATCACCATTAAACCTGAACTTTATCAGATACTTGTAGCCTATGATTGGCCAGGCAATGTACGTGAACTGGAGCATTTAATAGAAAACCTCGTAATACAAGCAAGCTCTGACAGCGATATTACAGAAGATATGCTGCCACGTTATTTAAAAAATAAAATATCCATAAAAGGAGCCCCTTCAAAAAAGCGCCCTTTTAAAGCACTTATGCATACAAATGAAGAGCAGTACATTCGAAAAGTGCTGCAACAGTGTGATGGAAATATATCAGCTGCCGCGAAGCAATTAAATATATCCCGACAATCATTGCAGTACCATATGAAAAAACTCGCGATTCAAAAAGAAGAGCTCATTTAAAATAAAAAGAGACTGGGTCAAAGAGAAAAAGTGTTAGATTGATTGCAATCTAACACTTTTTTGCTGCGCCTGATGTCCGCTACGGCGGTTGCTTTCTGCGGGCACACGAAATTGTTTGCGTGCCTGGCACAGCCCTCCGTGAAATCGCCGATAGAAGCCCAGGTATCGCCGGTTAGACACGAGAAATCGCCTGTAAAAACCCGGGAATCGCCGGTTAGACTGGAGAATCGCCTGGATGGAAATATAAAATTCATTTCCCACGAATTTTGATAGCTGGCCCAAGTTCAATATCCCCTGTTGTAACAGGAATTAACTTATATGTTTTATCTGATAAATATTGTGCATCAAAGCGAACTCCCCACTTTGTATGCGCTTCATTCAATGTATATGAAGAGTCAGGACGCCATGTTTTTCCTGACTCAGTTAAAATTTTAAAGTCAATGGTTTCATTCAATATTTCCTTCGTTTCAAAATATACCGTAGTAGAAATCGGTGTAGAAACAACATTACCTACTTTTATTTCTTGGCCGTCATTCAGCTTAATAGTTTTATTAACAGCGATTACTTTTCGATCCTCTTGCAATTGCTTTTGGGAAGCTTCGATTTCAAATGCCCAAGGCTCCTCGATTGGTTTTTCCCAATTCCAATCGTTATAAAGAATTTTAAGTTGCAGTATTTCATCTTTCGGTAAATCACGCATCTTCACGCTGCTATAGATTGTATAGGTTGATGCTGACTGTGCAATGGTCTGGCCCCCATTTCGAACCATATAATCTTGCCCATTCACTAGTACTTGTGGAAAGAAAAATACTTGATAGTTGAAATTCATTCCTTTAGCTGGCTCAAATGTTGCATTTAGTAATAGTTGATTATCATCAATCATCACCTCATTTAAGGTCAATTGCCCAAAATCATTTTTAGTTGTTTTACCTACAAGTGTTTTATAGGCCGAAAAATCCGACTTATCACTTTTATTAAAAATAGAGGAGACGAACCGAGTACTTGCCAACATTACACCGGCAACTACTAAAACACTTACTACAATAATCACCCATCTTTTTCGTTTTCCACTTTTTCCAAGATAGTCGACTTCATGTACATGTGGCTCAACTGGCAATTAAACACCTCCCATTTCAAAATCTATCGACGTTATCTCCTATTATTTATTGTAATAACGAGTTATGCATTATATAACCAACAACCCCCATTACAAAAAATTAGGGGTTTCTCAGATAGTCTAAAACACATCTCTGATTATAAAAAATAAGTAAAAAGACTTATAAGAAAAACAGTAATTTATTATGTTATTTTTTCATAGCTAATAGTATCTATTTTACATATAATTATATTAAGAAAACATTAATAAATCTTTTTACTAGGACCTTCGATGGACTAACTATTAATAAAAGTTAAAAAACAACGTAATCTTCTGTTAGCAAATCATTCTTCAAATATAATGAAAATATTTTCTAATAATTTAAAATAGTAGAAATTTAATATCCTAGTCAAATATGAATATATTTCCCATAAGAATATGTTATTATGGCTTTAGTAAATTGTACTATTATTATCTAAATAATGGTGAAATATGAACTAATAAAGGATGATGCAAAATGAAGAAAATTCAACAACTATTTCAAAGTGAAGATGGCAACAGCTTACAAAGGGAAAACTTTTTATCACTAATAGAGCAAATTGTAACTTCATTAGATCAATTAAAAGACCCAAAGAAAACAACGCTTGGACCAATTCAAGAACGTTCAGCTACTTTCTATAAAGATCTTATGCAAGAAAATCAAGTTCCCACATCAGGCGTTGGTCTTGATCAGGTCGTTCAAGACTTAACACAATTAATGCAAGGTCATCCTTATCATACACGCAACTTTGTCACAAACGTTTTACCAATGGCTAGTATCCCTGGTGTATTGGGACAGTTTACAAATGCCTTACTTAATGGCAACAATCTGTGGGATGTATATGGACCTGCAGCAGCAGAAAGTGAAGTAAAAGTAATCGCAATGATGTCAAAATTAGTTGGCTATGATTTCACAGAAAGCTTCGGTTATACAACATGGGGAGGACAAGGAGCAGTTTTTAGCGGTTTACGTCTTGCCATTGCTAAACAATTCCCTCACGCTAAAGAGGAAGGTGTCCCAAATAATTTATATTGCTTTGCATCTGAAAACGCCCACTATAGCTTATTAAAATCAATTGAAGCAGTTGGTATTGGAAGTAATCACTTAGTACGTGTAAAAGCAGGAAAAGACCAATCGATGGACATAGAAGATTTAAGAAAACGCATAACGGAAGTAATCGAGAATGGTGGTATTCCAGTTTACATCGTAGCGACTACAGGTGCCACAGATCAATTTGCTATTGATGATGTGCAGGCAATTAAGGAAGTTGCAACAACACTTGAACAAAAATACGATTTAAAACAAATACATATCCATGCTGACTCTGCTTTAGGCGGTTTTTACGCATTTTTCAATGATTATGACTTTAAGGCAAACCCACTACAGTTCGAGGATGATGTATTACAAGGATTAGAACAAATTCACCAACGTATGCAACATCTTGCAATTGCAGATAGTCTTTGCTTTGATTTCCAAAAGCTTGGTCAAACACCATATTTAACAAGCCTTTTCTTAATAAAAGACGGGAAAAGTTTACAACTGTTAGATATTGACGATTTTGATACGCCATATGTAGGCAATAGAGGCTATGGCTCATATCATACTGGTTATACTTTAGAATGTTCTCGAATGGGTAGTTCAATTGCTATTTATGCTGCATTACAAGCTTTTGGTAAAGAAGGTTATCAACAAATACTAGCTAACTATGTCCGTGTAAATTTAGCGTTCCGTACACAATTAGCTGAGAAATTACCAATGCTACAAGTAGTGAATGAAGCAAATATCGGACCAGTAACAGCCTATAGACTATATCCAAAAGGCTTTGATTGGGCGTCTGAACAAGCTGGAAATTACACACAAGATCAAATCGAGTACATTAATGGCTTAAATGCTTCTTTCTTTGAGATTTTAGGTGAAGGTCGAGATGAAGTATTTTTCGGTGACACAACACGTGTCTGCACTGTTAGCGCGAGCGATACAAAACAACAAGTTCCTGTGGCAGCAGCTAAATTCTTTTCTATCTCACCGTACACAGAGACAGAACATATTAGTGATATGATTCATTTCCTACAACAAAAAGTTGTAGTATTGGAGGATTTACAAGTTGAGTATATTAAATAAATTTAAGAGTTCTTTACTCTATAAATATATTGCAAGTTTAACAATTCCAATTGTTATTATTTCAATTATATTTAGTTTCATGTTATTTATAGTTTCTTTTAAAATCATCGATAATTTTGTTATCAAGCAATTTGAGACATCGTTAGAGGTGATTTCTAGTAACATTTTCGAGGACATCGATAAAAATAAAGTAAAAGCTGCCGACAACGGCATTAAAAATCAATATGAAAAACTATTGAAACAATTAAATGGTACAACGAAAAAGTTTGATATTGAAAATGCCTATATCCTTTCACGTGCCAATGGCAAGGAGCATATTGTTGCATTAAGTAATAGTGATAATTATCAGCAAGACTACACGTTCGATCCAAAAATGCATGCTGCTTTAGATACTGGCCGTACTCAAGTAAGTGAAATTTATGAAGATGAATATGGTATTCATAAATCGATTTTTATTCCATTTAACAATACGGAAATACTTTTTGGCTTAGATATGGATGCTTCATTTATATCTAAGCTACAAACTCAAATTATTTGGGTTAGCATCATCATGACAATTATCTTTGTGCTATTCGGTGTCGTTGTCGCTTATTTCATTAGTAAAAGTATCATTAAACCAATCAAAAATATGACAAGTTATGTTGATAAGGTGGCAAAGGGAGATTTAGCTGTTGAATCACTGCCAATCAAAGGCACGAATGAAATCGCCCAACTTTCAGATGGTATCCAAAATATGACGGCTGATTTACGTACACTCATTCAGCAAATTGCGGAAAATGCAGAGCAAGTAGCCGCCATGTCAGAAGAATTAACTGCCAGCTCCGAGCAAACGAGCGCATCTATTCAACAAATTACATCTTCAATGCAGGAAGTAGCTGCAGGCTCAGAAAAACAAACTTCATCCATTGAAGAGGTAGAAAATCATATTACAATGATTTCGACGAAGATGTCCGATGTTGTAAATAGTGTCAATGATGTAACAACGAAGGCATTTAGCGCATCTACTATTGCCGAAAAGGGCAATACCACAATCCAAAGTGCTACAGAAAAAATGGCGATTACATCTGAAGCCATTTATAATACTGCAGATGTTGTAAAACGCTTAAGCACTTATACGAATGAGATTGGTGATATCGTTTCACTTATAAATGAAATTACAGACCAAACCAATTTACTTGCATTAAATGCATCTATTGAAGCAGCACGTGCTGGTGAACATGGTAAAGGCTTTGCGGTTGTAGCTGAAGAGGTCCGTAAATTAGCAGACCAATCACTTACAGCAACAAATAGTATTCGAACACGTATTGAAACAATCAAAGAAGAATCTGCTCAAGCAGTGAAATCAATGGCGATTAGCAGTAATAACCTTGCTGAAAGTTCTACTACTTTTAACGCTTCAGGGGAAGCCTTTGGCGATATCTATTCACATATTACAGAACTTACGCAAGAAATGAACGAGGTTAACAGCATCATTACGAACATGAATGAAGGAGTTAGCAATATCGCTAATTCTGTTGAGCAGGTTGGTGTTGTAGCCGTGCAAGCATCTGGAAACATTCAAAATGTCGCAGCTGCTTCCGAAGAACAATCAGCAAGCATCGAAGAAATTACCGCTTCTTCAAATAATTTAGCTGAAATGGCTCAACAACTTCGAAACATCATTCAAAAATTCAATCTTTGAGTGCCCTCTTTGAGTGACAGGCACTTAAACAATTCTGAATTCTTTCTTCTTTCATAAAAAGTCTTTGGTAGAACGCCATTGAAATTAATAAAGGATAGCTGACGCTAATAACGTCGGCTATCCTTTTATCAATGTTAAATTAAACTTTTTACAACTTTAGAAATAACGGCACCTTCTGCTTGACCATTTAACAATGGTTTTGCAATTTTCATTGCGTCACCCATATTCATGCCTTTAGTAACACCAGCTGCTACTAATTTTTCAGTAATTTCTTCTTCAGTTAATTGTTTAGGGAGGAATGATTTTAATAGTACTAATTTTGCTTCCTCTTTTTCAATTAAATCCGTACGATTAGCATTTTGCGCACCTTCTAAAGCTTGATTCGTTTGCTTAACTTCACGGTTAATAATAGCAATTTCCTCTGCTTGTGTTAAGGGCTCCCCTTTTTCCTTCTCCGCTAAATCTAGTGCTGATTTGACAAGTGTTAAAACACCTTTTGCCAAGACATCTTTTTCTTTCATTGCTTTTTTTAGTTGTTCAAATACTTCTGTTTTTAACATCAAGCTCACTCCTCAAATATAATCACTAATTGTCTATGATTATTGCACATAGTGTCAACCGACACAATTTATTTTGCTTTCTTTAACTTTAACACATCGGCCTTTGTTTCTAATATTTCAAGTATTAACACTTCCATCTTTGCATCCACTTCTTCTACTATTTCACTAAGATTTTTTTCCACTGCGTCGGTTTTTTCTAGTAATTTTTGCTCAACTGATTCAATTTTCTTCTCTAGCCTTGTTTCAACTGCCCCTAGCCTTGTTTCAACCGAATCTAGTCTTGTTTCCACTGCCCCTAGCCCTGTTTCTAGCGAATCTAGTCTTGTTTCAACTGCCCCTAGCCTTGTTTCAACCGAATCTAGTCTTGTTTCAACTGCCTCTAGCCTTGTTTCAACTGAATCTAGTCTTGTTTCTAGCGAATCTAATCTTGTTTCAACTGCCTCTAGCCTTGTTTCTAGCGAATCTAGTCTTGTTTCAACTGCCTCTAGTCTTGTTTCTAGCGCATCGATTTTTTGTAGAATCTCTGTTTTCACGCCTTGTACTTGTGTAGAAAGCTCCAAAATGGCTTGAAGAATCGCATTTTGATTGATTTCAGGATTCATTGTCAACTTCCTTTCTTTTAATTACTCTATTAATGCAATCTTTATATTCACTGATAAGTGCTGCTAACTTGGGAGAGTCATTCTAACTTTTCTACATTATTTTATCTATGCTTTTTAATGAAGTCAAAACTTCAAAAAATATGATATGTCAAGAAATCATCTTGTAATTTTACTTCATAAAATCGCATTGCCTTTAAATCACCTCTATACGAAAAAACCCCTTGCTTAATTAGACATCTTAACCGATATTCAATCCATTCGTCTCCGGTATATTGCTGCATATGTCCAATCACTTCACCAATTAATCTTGCAGCCTTCTTATATTCCACCTTGCCATCTTCATGATACATACGATTAGCGCATTCAATAATAAAATCATCATCTCGATTTTCATTACTGCTGTTTAATAGCTGATTACATGCCCATGTTCGAATGATATGGATATCGTCAGACAATAAATATCTACCCTCATCACTTAGAGTTTGTCTTTCGATGTTAGATAATGGCTCCATCCCAAACTGCTCGTAAAAATTAAGAAGCGTTTCTCCATTTAATTCACCAGTTGTTCTTGGATAGTTATCCTCCACTAAGTATGGGTATATATTTTTTTCATGAAAAGCAGTGAACGTATCAATTACACGTACTGCATTCAATTTACCTTCTAGCATGGCTAACACAAGTCGTAATCCTGTTTGTTCGTGCGCATTTTGACATGTCCAAATAACGATAGTCTGATGTGGTAAAATATTGTTTATCTTTTCAACAGCAGTTAGCATACGTTGTCTATTATGTTCAAGACCATCATCTTCAGTATTGTATCGTTTCTGAAACCAAGCAAGTCGTGCTTCTATACCCGACGCGTTATGTAAATCCTTTATTGGCCCAATGGACAAATTATCTGGAAAAACAATAATACCCTCTGTCTTATGATATTCCGTATCTCGGAATGCAGCTTTTAAACTTCCACCCGGTGAATCACCAAATAGGATATGTACCGTTTGTGCATTAACTGCTTTTTCCTTATCTTCTGACATGTGCAGAATAACTTGTTTAATGTCCTCACTCGACTTGCCATTTAGTAAAGATATGAAAAGCATTGACTTTGCCTCATCTTCACTTAGCTTTTTTATTGCTTCTTTCAAACGACTAACATCCTCCAACATTCATTGCTCCTTTCTATGGCTCGATCTTTTGCGATTATTCTCTCGCGTTCACCCAATAGACAATGCCGATGATCGCACCGCCAATAATATTACCAATTGTGACAGGAACTAAATTTGCCACCGCACCACCAAGCGATACAAGATCACCGTGCGGAATAAAGAGCGCAAGGCTAAAAAGTGTCATATTGGCAATGCTGTGCTCAAATCCCGATGTAATAAAGGGGAAAATACAACAGAAAATCATCGCTAATTTTGCTATTTCTGTTTTTAATTTATAAGTACACCATACAGCTAAGCAGACAAGAAGATTACATAAAATGCCACGACATAGCAGCTCAACAAAGCTTGCATTCATCTTGGACGTTGCACTTTTCTCGATATAAGTAGCTATATCGCCAATGGCAAGCCCTGCATAGAAGAATAACATTGCACCAAGTAATGAGCCAAAAAAATTACCAATGTAGCTAAATAACCAAATACCGACCATTTCAAGTGGGGAAGATTTTTTCTCTAATGTACTTACCGATAATACGAAGTTATCACCCGTAAATAAATTCGCACCAGCCATCATGACCATACTAAGTGCTACACCAAATGCTAACCCCTGTACTACTTTCATACTCGGTACACCCACAGGATCAAATAATCCTCCAATTGTAACGATTAACAAAATACCAAAACCAATAAAAAGTCCACCAGCAATCGCTTGCAATAAATAGTTAAAAGGTCTTTTCTTCATCATCGTTATTTTATTGTTAGCTGACGTGCACACGATAGCAATTGTTTCTTTCATCATGCTCACCTCCAAATAAACAATACCTATATTTATCATATCGCATTTCGGAGTTCTCCCAAATTATCAATGTGACTATTTTTCAAAAATATGCTAAGTGTTGCACTCCCTCTTTGCCTTAACAAAAATAAAGGGTTCCGTTTTAAATTGATTATTTTTTTCTATTAGTCAAACCATTCTTTCTATCAGGAAATGCATTGCTCATTTGCTCTTATAATGCTAAGATGCCACTAATTCCTATAAAACTAATTTGTTAAGTAGGTAAAAGAAAGGGGATGATTAAATGAGTCAAATTATTACCAACAAAATAAAGCAATCTATTACAGAATTAGTAGGTCATACACCTCTATTGGCGCTTAATCAGTACACGAAAGAACTACAACTTGAAGCAGAAATTATTGCGAAGCTAGAATATTTTAATCCTGCCAATAGTGTAAAAGATCGTATTGCAAAAGCAATGATTGAGGATGCTGAAGCACAGGGTCTATTAACAAAAGACAAAACCATTATCGAAACGACAAGTGGAAATACTGGTATTGGGCTTGCAGCCATCGCAGCAGCGAAGGGCTATAAATTACGTATTTATATGCAAGATGGTGTAAGTGAAGAGCGAACAAAAGTTGTGAAGGCATATGGAACTGAGGTTGTTCCATTTTCAGATGTGCCGGAGATGGTAGCGGCCTTTGAAGAAACAAATGGTGATTTTGTTGAAACAAGTAAAGTTTTTAGAGAAACTGTCGTTGATCAGGAGGAAAATGTAGTCTTTCTAAATCAGTTGAACAACGAAGTGAATCCAAATATTCACGAACGCACAACCGGACCAGAAATTTGGGAGGATACAAATGGACAAATTGATATTTTCGTTGCAGCAATTGGTACAGGTGGCACAATTAGTGGTGTAAGTGCTTTTTTAAAATCCAAAAATCCTGCCATTCAAATTATTGGCGTAGAGCCTGCTATTAACTCCATTGCTACAGTTGACAATCCTGATATTATTGAAATTACAGGTGTACATCGCTTTTCTGATGCGGAAGAAGCACGAGTGCCATCAAATGTTCACCTTAATCGGATTGATGAAGTGCTAGAAGTAGAAACAGCTGATGCCTATGAAGCCGCTCGTACCGTTGCGAAGACGGATGGCATTTTAGTAGGTACCTCCTCTGGTGCTGCACTATTTGTTGCAGCAACTCTTGCTAAACGACCCGAAAACAAAGGGAAGCGTATAGTCGTACTCTTTCCTGACACAGGACTGCGCTATTTATCTACCGATTTATTTTAATGCTAAAATGAAGGATGGAATCGTCATCTATCCTTCATTTTTATTAAGAAGCCGAGGAAAGCTCTCTTTAGCACCTGTCCACGTATTACTTAAAAAATAACATCATTCCTGGAGCATCAACATCCCGTTCTGTAAATCCAAGTTTTTGATAAAAAGGTTGTTTGCCCTTAGCACAAAATAATTGAATCCATTTAATATTTTTATTTTTACAATGTGCTAATAGAGCTTCCATAACAGTTGTACCAATTCCATTTCGTTGATACTCGGGATGCACCATTACATCGCAAATAAACGTTTGATAAATACCATCTGAAATAATTCTGCCATAGCCGATTAATGTTTGCTCATCATAAATTGACACACTATACCAGCTATTACAAATGGCTTGAAATAATTGTTCGTACGTATACAGCCCCTTCGCATTCCAACCGGTAGTTTGATGTAATGCCTGATATTCTTCAAACGTAGGGTTCGTTTCACATATTGTATACACCATCACTATTTCTCCCTAGATCATTTTGAATAAATATACAATAAATATTATTTTTATTCAATTTAAAACTAGAAAATAATGATGGATTTATTAAGGTTGTGATATAGCGAAATCGCCCTTAGCACTCATGTATAGTCGTAGATGATGATCGACTATGATATCAATAGGACTGACAATTGCTTTTTTAGTAGAGAAATACCAAATGCGTTCACTAGGACCGATTAATAAATGCACACCATCCTCGTAATTCCCCATAAATGTAAGCGCATCTGTACGAATTTCTTCACCCTTTAAGGGCGTGATACCATATTTCTTTAAACAATCTGTCACAGCATAAATCGCATCCGTCGTTAAATTAATTTCAGCAATATCTACTACATGTTTAATTGAAAATGCATCGGTATGAACACATGGATTTATCCCATGTCTAGCGATAAACTCTATTACATTACCTTCTGGATCATAAAAATAGCATGAGTTCGCATCTAACGTTTGAAAATATACTTCATCCTGTTCATCTAAGTGTAATAATTGGACGCGAGCTTGTGCCCATCTTTTCGCTTGCTGAAACAAATTACTTGGAATATTGAGCGCAAAATGATATTGCTTTGCTATAGAAGCATCCATTGTTTCGAATTGAATGACGCTTTCCCCGGCTGCTATTTCAAAATAATGCTCCGCTTCTTCTAACAATTCAAATTCTAATATGTCACAGTAAAATGCCTTCAATTTATGTAAATCATGCGCGAATAGCTTCATTTTTGATATCATCATCTTCCAGACATCCCCTTTGCATTTAATACATTTACTGTACTAAATAAATACTTAATGAACCTCATGCAAAAGAATGAACAATTTGAAAACCAATTACGGCTTGAAAACTTCATACCCCTATACGGGTGTACGATCCCCTCTACTATTCGGTTGAGAGATTACTAAAAATTCTACATCTTCCTGCGAATCATTACGCATTTGATGCGCCTGAAGAGGAGGCACTTCAATTCCTTCATTTGCCTGCAATATAATCCGTTTTCCGTCTATTTCCATTGTTGCCGTACCCGAAAGCACAAAAAAGAATTGTTGGGCTTCATGATGATAATGACAAACTTCCTCTGTATTGGCAGGCATTCGTTCATGAATAACGCTCAATTCATTATTTTTAACTAAATGCCAACCATCACACTGATTTCCCCAATAATAATGTTCTGCATGTTCTTTACTAATTTTCAACTACAACTACCCCTTCATTTTTCGTGACATACTTTCATTTAACTTTTATTTTTTCGACTGTAGCAACAAAAATAGATTCTTTATGCATTTTAATATATTGATACTTCGATTCCTTATAATACCCTTCATTTTTCAAATACGCTTTTAGCTCAGATTTTTTCTCGAAAACTTTTTCTACATTCGTTTCCCCACATTCTGAGTCATCTGTTTTTTTACAAATGTTCATCATAAAAAACTTCGTCATTTGTAAACCTCCTCCATTATAGTAGGATTAAATTGTTAACAAGCTATTTCCATACTTTATCTAATTGATTTGCATAGAAATTTATCGCATTTTTATAACTAAGTATTTCAGGGTCTGTTGTAGTATTTGCCAGGCATTTTAATAAGAGCTCCATCGCTTTTGAATGTTCGTTTAAATTATATAAAGTCATTGCATAAAACACTTGTAATGCTTGATTCGTTGGAAAGGATGCTATTCCCTCTAAAAAAACATTTTTCGATTTTTCATATTCACCTAACGTTCTATATGTACTGCCAAGTCCCAAGAACGCTCCCTCTAAATCTGTTCCAGATAACCCTTGCGTAATTGCCTTTTCATAGTAGGGAACGGCTTTTAATTCTTCACCTAAAACATCAAAGCTCCACGCACATTGGTAATTCACCAATGCATCGTCAGGATATTCCTTTACCAGTTTTAAAAGTAATTGATTTGATTC